>CAMAVC010000109.1 GCA_945861585.1 Planctomicrobium piriforme | reverse complement strand
ATGGCTCCGCTGGTCAGCTACGCCGGCTCCCGGGACACGGGAAGCCCGAAGCCTCCCCCAACGATTGATTACCGGGCTGGAAGGCCGGCTTTCAAGAGCGAACGGAGGTTCGCCAAGAAAACCGAGGCCACGATGGCGAGGGTTTTCGTGAAGACGTAGGCGAGGGGTTACCTCTGCCGTTGAGGCGGCGTATTTGACCAGCGCAGGCAGGATGCCGGAGCGCAGGCAAATCCGAGCGAGTGAAGCCCAGGATGGGCGCAGCGAGCGTCCGGCGAGACGGTACGGGGTAACCCTGAGCCGGCGCGGGCGAGTGAGCGTGC
This sequence comes from Planctomicrobium piriforme, assembly GCA_945861585.1. Lineage (GTDB taxonomy): Bacteria > Planctomycetota > Planctomycetia > Pirellulales > UBA1268 > RGVT01. The sequence continues at coordinate 9,943 of CAMAVC010000109.1, read as the reverse complement.
CCAACGCCGGCGAGTTGGCCTGTTCGGCGATCGCCTGCTCGCCGTAGAGTCAGAGCGTTCCGGGAAGGATGCTCCCTATGGCTCGCGCCCGCTGGCTTTTCGTGCTCGTCGCCTGCGCGCTGCCCTATGCAGCCTCGGCGCAGTTGCCGACCGACGCCGGGCAGGTGTATCGCACCTACGACATCGCGCCGTTCGTGAAACAGAACGGCCCCGGCAGCCAGAGGCACGTCGTCGATTGGGTGCTCCAGGACACCGGGTATGCGAGCTGGCATGGCGACGTGGTGGCGTCGCTCTCGGCCGATGAGTCGCAACTCAAGTGCTACCACACGCCGGCGATGCAGACGCGCGTGGGTGAGATCGCGGCGCGGTTCACGGGCGACGCGGCGGCGCCCCACCGGTTTTCGATTCGCGTGCTGGGGGTCGGCAGTCCGTCGTGGCGCAACGACGCGCGGGCGCTGCTCGAGCCGATCCCGGCGGCGACACCGGGCGTGCAGGCGTGGATCATGGCCCGGGAGGAGGCGGCTGTGCTCGTGGGAATGCTGCGGCGGCGCGGCGATTGCCAGGAGTTGCCGACGGGGCCGGTGCTCGCCGGGAACGGACTGCCGGCCGTGCTCTCCGGAGGCAGAAAGCGACCGTATGTCCAGAGCGTGGTGCCCCGGCCCGACGCGCCGCCTGGGTGGCAGACGCTCGCGGCGAGTTGCGACGAGGGCATGACGATCGACGTGCAGCCCCTCCTCTCGCGGGACGGCACGGCGGTCGAGGCCGTGCTGCGCTGCCGGATCGATCAGATCGAGCGGATGGCGCCGGTGGCGGTGACGGTGCCCACGCCCGATCAGCGGCGGGTGCAGGTCGAGGTGCCGCAGCTGTCGGCCGTGCGCGTCGGAGAGCGGTTCCGCTGGCCGGCGAATCAGGTGCTCGTGGTGGGGTTGGGGTTGGTGCCGTGGCCCATTCCCGGGCAGAATGCCGCCGGCTCGGCTTCCCTGCTCACCGACGCGAAACGCACCGACGTCGTGGTGGTGGTGGAGCCGCGGCTTGGTGCCACGCCATAATCGTGGCGGTTGTCAGAGTCCCGTCAGGAACAGCGATCATGGGTGTCACGCCGGAGCGCCGAGTTGTCATCACGGGCATGGGCGTGGTCTGCCCCCTCGGCCTGACGCTCGATGGGCTCTGGGAAGGGTTGGTTGCAGGACGCAGCGCCGTGGGGCCCCTGGAGCTCTTTCCAGCGGACGGCTTGCCGCTGCGGCACGCTGCCGAAGCCCGCGACTTCACCGGCGAGATCGACAACTTCGGGCCGCTTGACGGCGAGCGAAAGAAGGCGATCCGCAAGGGGCTGAAGGTGATGTGCCGCGAAAGCCAGATGGCCGTGGCGGCCGCGCAGCGCGCCCTGCACGACTGCGGCATCACGCCCGAACAGCATCGGCCGGAGCGCTTCGGCTGCGTGTTCGGCTCAGACTACATGCTGACGCTGCCGGAGGATTTCACGGCGGGCGTCGCCGCCTGCCGGGCCGCGGACGGCTCCTTCGCGTTCGATCGGTGGGCTGCCGACGGGATGCCGCTGTTGAATCCACTGTGGCTGCTCAAGTACCTGCCGAACATGCCGGCCAGCCACATCGCGATCTACAACGATCTCCGTGGCCCGAGCAATTCGGTGACGCTCCGCGAGGCCAGCGGTCATCTGGCGATCGGCGAGGCCACGATGACGATTCAGCGCGGGGCCGCCGATGCGATGCTCGCCGGCGCCACCGGCACCCGTGTGCATCCGATGAAGACCGTGCACGCCCTCCAGAGCGAACAGGTGGCGCTCGGCGACGGCGATCCGACCCGCTGGAGCCGGCCGTTCGACCGTGATCGCAAGGGAATGGTGCTCGGCGAAGGGGCTGCAGTGCTCGTGCTCGAGGAACTCGAACACGCCCAAAGTCGCAACGCCCGGATCTACGCCGAGGTCGTCGGGCATGCCGCCCGCCATGCGAGCGACGCGGCGGGCGTCGGCATCCGCCGACGCGCCGTGGGCCTGGCGATGCGGCGGGCGCTCGACATGGCCGGCGCGGCGGCGCATTCGCTCGGCCACGTCCACGCGCACGGGCTGAGCACCGTCACGGGCGATCGTGAAGAAGCGGCCGCCATGGGCGACGCGCTGGGAACGGCCGCTGGATCGGTGCCGCTCGTGGCTGCCAAGAGCCATTTCGGGAATCTCGGGGCGGGCAGTGGCGTGGTCGAATGCATCGCGAGCGTGCTCGCGCTTCGCCAGGGCACACTGTTTCCGCTGCTCAACCACGAGTCGGCCGACCCGGAGTGCCCGATTCGCCCTGCGCGCAGCGGCGACCCGGCCGGCGAGTCGTTCATTTCAGCGGCCGTCACACCCCAGGGGCAGGCCGGAACGGTCGTGATCCGCAGCTGGGGTTCGGTGGCCTGACGGTCCGCCAGGCTGCTTGACAGTCGGTCGCAGGTGCAATACCTTTCACGGGTTGCGTCGAGTTCGATTGGCTGCTGGTTCACGGATACGCTTCCAAGCCTTCTTTCGGGAAGGTTGCGGCGCCCAGGTGGTCTATGGCGTCGGTTCGCCGGCATGCCATGGATTTCGACTGCACGCCGACAAGCCCGCGAAGCGACTTCCGAGAACCCCATGAAGCCAGAAGAAATCCTCCGCATCGTCGACGCGATTCATCGCGACAAGAACATCGACAAGGAGATCGTCTTCCAGGCGATCGAGGCGGCGCTCGTTACGGCGCTGCAGCGGCAGTATGGCGAGGAATCCCAGATCACCATCGCGATCGACCGGGCCGATGGCAAGGTGACTGGCAGCCGCGACGGCGTCGAGCTCGACACGCAGGAGCTGTCGGGCCGCATCGGTGCCCAGACCGCCAAGCAGGTGATCATCCAAAAGATCCGCGAAGCGGAGCGAGATGCAATCCACGACGAGTTCGAGGAGCAGATCGGCCAAATGGTGTCGGGCGTCGTCGCCCGCTTCGAAGGTGCCACGGCGACGGTCACCCTCGGCGCCACCGAAGCCATTCTGCCCCGGAGCGAACAGATCCCCGGCGAAAGCTACCACCCCAACGAACGCATTCGGGCCACGATCTTCGAGGTCCGCAAGGTCGGCAGCCGGGTGAAGATCATTCTTTCCAGGATTCGGCCGCAGCTCGTGCAGCGGCTCTTCGAGCAGGAGATTCCGGAGATCGCCGACGGCGTGATCGAGATTCGGGCGATCTCCCGCGAGCCCGGCTACCGGAGCAAGGTGGCGGTCATCAGCTCCGACTCACGGGTCGATTGCGTCGGGGCGTGCGTGGGCGTGCGCGGCAACCGCATCAAGAACATCGTCGAAGAGCTCGGCGGTGAGCGGATCGACATCGTCCGCTGGAGCGACGACCTGCAGGTGCTCGTGCCCAACGCCCTGCAGCCGGCCGAGGTCGACGAGGTGATCCTCTGTCAGATGCTCGGCCGGGGCATCGTGCTCGTGCGCGAGGATCAGCTGTCGCTGGCGATCGGTCGCCGTGGCCAAAACGTGCGGCTGGCCAGCAAACTCTGTGGCTGGGACATCGAGATCATGACCCGCGAGGAGCTCGACCAGCAGATCGAGCGGGCCGTCACCGGGTTTTCATCGATCGAGGGTCTCGACGAGTCGGTGGCCGAGCGGCTCGTGGGTGAAGGATTTTTGTCCTACGACGACCTTTCGGTCATCGAGCCGGACGATCTCATGGAAATGGGCGGGCTGTCGGCAGAGCAGGTCGATGCGATCGTGGCCGAGGCCGAGCGACGGGCTCAGTTGGCGGAAGTGGCGGCAGCCGACGAGCGCCGGAAGCAGCGGGAGCAGGAGCGGATCGACAAAGCCACCGCAGAGGCCGATGCGGCAGAGGCGGCGGCGAAGCAGGCGGCCGGCGAGGCGGCCGGCGAGGTTGCTGGCGACGTGGATGCCGTGGCATCGGGAGGGGGCTCTGTCTCCGACGGTGGTGCCTGATGGTCGAGGGACGCAGTCGGTGGTTTGATGGCGAGGTCAGTGGCGGCGAAGATGAACAACCTGACTCACACGGTGAGATGAGGGTGGCGTGGCGGTTCGCATCTATACGTTGGCGAAGGAACTCAAGATCGACAGCAAGGAGCTGGTCGAGCTGTGCACGCGCGCCGGCATCCAAGACAAGGGCTCGGCTCTCGCGAGCATGACCGACGAAGAAGTCGTCAAGCTCAAGGAGTTCATCTCCGCAAAATCCCGCCCTGCCCCGTCGGCGGCTGCCGCGCCCGCGAAGGTCGCGGCGCCCGTGCGACCGTCTGCTCCCGCGACGCTCAAGCGCGAAGATTACATCGCCCCGGCCGGGGTGGCTCGCGGCAAGCCGCCTGAGCCGCCGGCGGGCGATGAGCCCACGCCGGAGACGCCTGCGACGGCGAAGCCGGCGGCAGATGCACGGCCGCGGCCTGCCGGTGTGCGGCCTCTGGGCCCGGGTGGCCAGCGGCCTTTGGGCCCAGGCGGCCAGCGGCCCGGTGGCGACGGCCCCAAGCCAGTGCCCAGGCCGGCGTTCAAGCTCGCGCCCATGCCCGCTGCATCGCGGCCGGCGCCCGTGGCACGTGGTTCGCAGGAGCCGGCTGCCCAAAAGCCCGACGTCAAACTGCCGCTCGACGCGATTCGCAGCGCGAAGGCCGGCGGCGCCAAACCGCTCGCCGACCACATGCGCAAGCACGAGGCGCGGCAGGCCGAGGCGGCCAAACTCCGCACCGGCACCGGCGGCCCTCCGCTGCGTGGCGGTGTGCGTGGCGGCATGGCGCCTGTGCCTCCCCCGATGGAGCCGGGCGTGCGGCCGCGGCGCACGCCGGGCAAAGGACAGCCAGGCGGTGGCGACGATCTCTTGGGTGGCCGCGAGGCCCGGCAACTCAATCGGAAGCGGCCGGCAGGTGGCCGCGGCCCCATGGGCGACGACGACGACAGCCTGCGTCGGCGGCGGGGTCCTCGGCATCGTCGTGGATCGTCGGTGTCGACTGCGGCGCCGCGCAAGACGAACGCTTCTGTTCAGGTGCCGTGCACGGTGCGGGCGTTCTCCGAAGCGATCGGACTGCCGGCGAGCGAAGTGCTCAAGAAATTGCTCACCTTCGGCATGGAATCGATGCCGAGCATGGGCGCGATGCTCGATCGCGATACGGTCGAGCTCTTGGCCGCCGAGTTGGGCGTGCAACTCGACGTCAAGACGGCGGAAGATCTCGAGAAAGAACTGCTCGTCGGGTTCGATGCCATCGACGAGGATCCGTCATTGCGGCTGCCGCGGGCGCCTGTGGTCACCTTCCTCGGCCACGTCGACCACGGCAAGACGTCGCTGCTCGACCGGATTCTGAGCAGCAACGTGGCCGCCCGGGAAAGTGGCGGCATCACGCAGCACATGCGGGCCTATTCAGTCCAGCGGAATGCCCACCCGATCACGTTCGTCGATACGCCCGGGCACGAGGCGTTCACTCAGATGCGGGCCCGCGGCGCCAACGTCACCGACTGCGCCGTGCTCGTGGTCGCGGCCGACGACGGGCTGATGCCGCAGACCGAGGAGGCGATCAGCCACGCCAAGGCTGCGGGCGTGCCGATCGTGGTGGCGATCAACAAGATCGACCTCCCGGGAGCCGACGTGCAGAAGGTCTATCAGCAGCTGGCGGCCAATGAACTCTTGCCGACCGAGTGGGGTGGTGAGACGGAAGTCGTGAAGACGAGCGCGGTCACTGGCGAAGGCATTGATCAGCTCCTCGACACGCTGCTCACGATCGCTGAATTGCACGACCTGCGGGCCAACCCCGAACGCGAGGCGGCGGGCGTCTGTCTCGATGCCTCGATTCACGAGGGTCGCGGCGTGATGGCGTGCTTCCTCGTGCAGAAGGGCACGCTGCGGGTGGGCGATGCGGTCGTCTGCGGTGAGGCGAGCGGCCATGTGAAGTCGATGATGGACACCACGACGAAGAAGAAAGTGACCGAGGCCGGGCCCGCATTCCCCGTGTTCGTGAGCGGTCTCGACACGCCGCCGGGGGCCGGAGACCGGTTCCAGGTGGTGGAGTCGATCGCGATGGCTCGCGAAGTCGCACTCAAGCGGAGCGATATCCGCCGGCAGAGCAGCCTCATCAGTGCCCCGGTTCACGTGACGCTCGAAAACCTCCACGACAGGCTCGGGGCGGAGAAGGCGCCGACGCTCAATCTCATTTTGCGGGCCGATGTGCGCGGCTCCATCGAGGCGATCCTCAAGGAACTCCAGAAGCTCGATCACCCCGAAGTGAAGATTCGCGTCTTGCAGGCCACCGTCGGGGGTGTCACCGAGGCCGACGTGGCCCTCGCCGACGCGTCGGACGCCGTGATCATCGCCTTCAACGTGGTGCCCGACGAGCGAGCTCGGGGCCTGGCCGAAGAGCGTGGCGTGCAGGTGCGGCGCTACGAGATCATCTACCAGGTCACCGACGATCTGAAGAACGCCCTCGAGGGCATGCTCGCTCCGGAGAAGCGCGAGGCCGAGCTCGGCCGGGCGGTGGTGCAGCGGACGTTCTCGATCAGTCGGCTCGGCGTGATCGCGGGCTGCCGCGTCATCGGCGGCATCATCGCCCGCAATGCGAGGCTGCGAGTCATTCGCGACAACCGGGTGATCGGCGATTACGGAATCGACTCTCTCAAGCGGGAGAAGGACGACGCCCGCGAGGTGCGCGACGGTCTGGAGTGCGGTATCAAGTTGGCCGGGTTCAATGATCTCAAGGAGGGCGATATCCTCGAGTGCTACCGAATCGAGGAAGTCGCGCGGACGCTTTCGTGAGCACGCGACGCCAGCTCAAAGCGGCCGAGGCGGTCCGGGAGGTGGTCAGCATGGCCATCCTTACGCAGGTGCGCGATCCCCGAGTGCAGGGCGTGACGGTGACGGGAGTCGAAGTGGCGCCCGATATGCGGAGTGCCGTCGTCCTCGTGTCGGTGATGGGCAGTGAGGCGAAGCAGGAACTCGCGCTCCGCGGCCTGACGAGTTCCGCGGGGTTTCTCCAGGCCCAGATCGCCGATCGGATCGACACCCGGTATGTTCCGCGGCTGTCCTTCAAGCTCGACGCAGGCGTCAAACGTTCCATCGAAATGGCCCGGGTGCTCGGTGAGGTGCTGCCAGCGACGGCCGCCGAGGCCGAGCACGAGGATGACCCACAGGGAGAGGCATGAGCACGTCGAAAAGCCAGCAACCGAATCGGCAACAACTCATCGCGAAGATGCACAAGGCCCTTCGCGCGCAGTACAAGCCCGTCACCCCCAACACCACCCGGCCGATGCTCGAGCAGGTGCTGTACGCCTGTTGCCTCGAGAACGCGCCGTACGACGTCGCGGAAAAGGCGCTCCAGCGGTTGCTGCAGGGATACTTCGATCTCAACGAAGTTCGAGTGACCACGGTCGTGGAACTCGCCGAAACGCTCCACGACCTTCCCGATCCTGCCCGCGCGGCGCTCGCGCTCAGACGGGTGCTGCAGAGTGTGTTCGAATCGAGCTATGCATTCACGCTCGAGAATGCCAAGAAGCACTCGATCGCCCACGGCATCAAGACGCTCGAGCATCTGCACGGCGCGACGCCGTTCGTCGTGAACTTCGTCGCCTCGACGACCCTCGGGGGGCACTTCGTGCCGCTCGACCACGGAGCGATCGCAGCCCTCTACCTCGCCGGCGTCATTCCTCTCGAGGATTACCATTCGGGCAACGTGGCGGGGCTCGACCGCTTGATCGCCAAGAAGTCGGGGATCGAGTTCTCGTCGCTGTTGCATCAATTCGGGGTCGACGTGTTGACGAACCTGCACGGGGCCGCTGTGAAGAGGGTGCTCCAGGCGGTGAACCCCGCCGCGAGGGACCGATTTCCAAAACGGGGCGAGCCGCTGCCGGCTCCGACGCCTCCCCCCCCTGCGACCGGAAAGCAGGCCCAGAAGGCCGCCGACGCCGCCCGGTCTGCTGCCGAAGAACATCGCCCCGCCGGCCCGCAGGCAGCCGCCCGTCCAGCCGGCAAGACTCCGTTGCCCCCGCCGGGTTCGGGCCCCAAACGCACGGCCGACGGCAAGCCGATTCCGGGCTCGAAGCCCGGTCCAAAGCCGTTTGTCGTGAAGCCGAATGCAGCCAAGCCGCTCACGATCAAACCGCAGGTCGAGGCTGCGCCGCCCGCGAAGCCCGAGCCGAAGAAGGCTCCTCCTGCAAAGAAGCCCGCGAAGCCCGAGGCGGCGGCGCGCAAGAAGGCTCCCAAGGCAGGCAAGGTGGCGTCAAAGCCGGCGGGCGGCCCGCGCCACTCCACGCAACTGGCCCGCAAGAAGCCACGGTAACGGACGACGCTCGACGGAACATCGACGATGGCAGGGCATTCACACTGGGCGAACATCGCCCGTAAGAAGTCGGTGATCGACGCCAAGCGGGGCAAGCTCTGGAGCAAGCTCGCGAAGGCGATCATCGTGGCCGCCAAGCACGGGGGACCCGATCCCGACGCAAACCTCCGCCTCCGGTATGCGATCGACGCCGCCAAGGCGGTGAGCATGCCCAAGGACAACATCCAGCGGGCGATCAAGACGGGCACCGGCGAACTCAAGGGGGGCGATCTCGAGGAGTCGATCTACGAGGGCTACGGCGCTGGGGGCGTGGCCGTGATGTGCGAGATCCTCACCGACAACAAAAACCGCACCGCCCCCGAGATCCGCAAGATCTTCGAACTGTGCGGCGGCAAGCTCGGCGGCACCGGCTGCGTGGCCTACCTCTTCGAGCGGAAGGGCGTGGTGCGCGTGCCGCAGACGGCGTGCAGCGAAGACCAGCTCATGGAGGTGGCGCTCGAAGCCGGCGCCGACGACGTGAAACTTGGCGGCGACAAGTGGGAAGTGACCTGCGAGCCGCAATCGATGGCGGCCGTCATCGACGCCGTCACGGCCGCCGGCCTCGCAGTCGATTCCAACGAGATCGTGCGCATCCCCACGAACTCGGTCGACGTCGACGACGTGGAGACGGCCCGCAAGGTGCTCGCCCTCGTGGAGAAACTCGACGACCACGACGACGTGCAGAGCGTCTCGGCGAACTTCAACATCCCCGACGAAGCCCTGGCCCAACTCGGCGCGATGTAGGACAGGCTTCAGCCTGCCTCGTCAAAGCGCAATCCGTCTCGTATCACCCCACACCGTCTCGCCGGACAGCAGGGCGTGTGATAACGACCCGCATTCGGAGCCGGCGGTAGGCATGCTCGAATCCGGTCGTCTTGAGAGTCCACAACTCGTGGGTTTTGATCAGACGCCCATGGTCCTCAAGGACTCCCTTCTTCTGCGCGTGTCCACCGACCGTCTCCGCCGAAAGTTCCCCGCGCCTACGAGAACGGGAGGCGAGGGGTTACCCCTGCCGTTGAGACGGCGTATGTGACCAGCGCAGGCAGGGATGCCGGAGCGCAGGCACATCCGAGTGAGCTGTAGCCTGGAGGGCGGAGGCGAACGTCCGGCGAGACGGTACGGGGTAATCCCGAGCCGGCGCGACCCATGAGCACTATTTCGCGCTGGCCGCCGTCTTCGTCTCGGAGTGTTCGACCTGCGGCCAGTATTCGTCGAAGTCGAACTGCGGGCTGTTGTCGAGGTCGTGGCATTCGAGGCAGTTGTTGACCGCCTTTTGCTTCCCCTCGGGAGTGTCGAGCGAGAGCACGAGCTCCGACCGCAGGCGGTCGCGTTCCGTGGTGCTGGCGCGGACGTCGCCGCGTTCGACGGCGGCGTGTGCCGCGGCCGGGCCGTGGCAGTTTTCGCAGCCCTGGTGCGCGAGGTGGGGCGTCGCGGCCATGCTCGCGAAGCCGCCCTCGAAGGGTTCGTAGCGCTGCGGGGCCCAGCCGACGACATGGCAGGAGAGGCATTCGGGATCGCCGTCACGGCGGGGCGTTTGTTCTTCGAGCGTCGTCAGGGCCGTCGCGTGGCTGCTGTCTTTCCAGACGTCGTAGGCCTCTTGGTGGCAATCGGCACAGGCGGCACTGCC
>CAMAVC010000108.1 GCA_945861585.1 Planctomicrobium piriforme | reverse complement strand
GATCCTGTTCGGCCCGGCACCAGCGGCACCGCGGCGGAAACAGCAATTCCAGGCCGTTGTCGGCCCAAGCCATGGCCTGCCGTCGCCAGCGTTGTGCCCACGAAATCATGCGGGGTCCGATCGTCCCGTTCAGATTGACGAGGCTTCGGCCGCTTCCTATCCTCCGCGGCCCGCCGGCACGGATCACGTTCGACCGTCCTCGCCTGTCCGACCGATGCTCATCGACCGCTACATCACCCGGGCACAGCTTCACGCCTTCATGATCGTATTCGTCAGTCTCGCAGGGCTGACGTTCGTTGTCGATGCCTTCACGAACATCGAGGAATTCATCGCCCATGGCGCCCAGGCCGGCGGCCTGTGGCGGGTGTTGGGCGGATATTACGGCTGTCGTCTGATCTCCTTCTTCGATGCCACGAGCCCGGTGATCGCCCTGGCAAGCGCGATGTTCGCCCTGTCGTGGCTCGAGCGGCACAACGAGCTCACCGCCCTGCTCGCGGCCGGCATCACCCGCTGGCGGATCGCCCGACCGGCCCTGATCTTCGCGGCGGTGGTGAGCGTGCTGGCGATGGCAAATCGCGAATTCGTGCTGCCGGCCATTCGCCACTCGTTTTCCCGCAACGCCCAGGATCTCCGCGGCGATGCCGCCCATCCGTTCGAGGCCCGCTATGACCACCGGACGGAGATCCTGTTTCGCGGGCGCACCGCCCGCATGGCAGCCGGCACGATCGAGGGGCCGAGCCTGCTGCTGCCGCCGACGTTGGCGGAATATGGACCGCAGATCGACTCCGCCATCGCGACCTGGCAGCCGGCGACGGACGGGCGGCCGGCCGGCTATCTGCTCGCGGGCGTGACGGAACCAGCCGACATCGACCGGCTCCGGCCAGTCGCAGGCGATACCGCGCCGATCATCCACACACGCGCCACGGCAGCCTGGCTCGAGCCTGGGCAGTGTTTCGTCGTCAGCGACGTGACGTTCGAACAACTCATCGGCTCCACGAACTGGAGCCAGTACTCCGCGACCCCGGACCTCGTCCGGGCGATCGCCAACCCGAGCCTCGGGGTCGGTGCCGACGTGCCGCTCCGCGTGCACGCACGCTTCGTCGCCCCGCTGCTCGACATGTCGCTCGCCTTGCTCGGTATCCCGCTCGTCGTGGGACCGAATCGGCGCGGAATCTTCGTGGCGGTTGGATCGTGCGTGGGGATGACGGTCGTGTTTTTCCTCGTGACACTCGGCTGCCACGCCCTGGCGACGGGCTACCTGCTCAGCCCATCGCTCGGTGCGTGGCTGCCGCTGCTCCTGCTCGCCCCACTCGCCGCATGGCGGGCCCAGCCGATGTGGCAGTGATTCCGGTCGTGCGGATTCACGGGCCGGGAAACGCCGGCGGCAGAGTCCCCGCAATCCGCCGCAACCCCGCGGCCGGCAAGGGCTTCCGCATCCTCTTTCTTTCGCCAGTCCTTTTTTCTCTACCCGGACCCCCACCGTGGCCGATGCTACTGGTACGAACGGGAGTTCGGTCGGAGAGCCGGTCAGCCGGCTTTTGCTCAGGCAAAGGAGTGCCACGGTCATGCGGATCAATACCACCAGATTCGGGCGGATCGACGTCGATGCCGCCGACGTCCTCACCTTCCCGAGCGGCCTGCCGGGGCTCGAGGACTGTCGCGAATGGGCCCTGCTCGCCGACGCGACCAACGACGCCCTCGGCTGGCTGCAGAGCACGACCCGGGGCGACGTGGCCCTGGCCGTCGTCAGCCCGCGCCGCTTCGTGCCCGACTACCAGGTGCGCATCCCCCGCAGCGAACTTGCTCCGCTGGCCATCGCCGACATCCGGCAGGCGCAGGTCGTGCTCGTCGTCAGCCAGAACGGCACATCCCTCACGCTCAATTTGAAGGCGCCAATCGTCATCAACCTCGAAGCCCGCACCGGCCGTCAAGTCGTTGCGAGCGGCGAGCTGTCCATGCAACACGAACTCACCATCCACCAGCCCACACTCAAAAAGAGTGCATAATAAAAGTGCCCGCTGGCGAATGCCGCCCGCGCCACGAAAGGATTCAGGAAGGACCCTCCGATGCTCGTACTCTCCAGGCAACGCGACGAAAGCATCATGATCGGCGACAACATCGTCGTCACGATCGTGGACATCCGGGGGGACAAGGTCCGACTGGGCATCAACGCACCTTCCGAAATCCCCGTGCATCGCCAGGAGGTGTACGAGGCCATCCAGCGGGAAAACCTCCGGGCCTCACGGCTCGAGCCGGGCGACACGCAGGGCATCAGCCGCCTCGCCGGCCGCGGCCCCGCCAACGGCCAGCCCGCGCCGCACAACCGCCCCACCGACGGCCCGCGCCGGTAGACGGCACTGCGTCACGATCCCATTTTCGGGCGGAAAATCGGCCGTAGCAGTGGCTGTCGCCTGACGGATAGTATCGGCTGCTCCGCGCGGGACGCAGCGCTGACGACGCCGTTTGCCTCACACTTGTGCAAGCGGAGTCGGAGGCGGTTCGCCGGGGACTTTATTCGCGAAGATTTCCCGGACTCGATTCTCACACGCGCACGACGGGGGGACTTCGTCGGATCGTCTGTCCGTCGGCTTGCATGAGGTATCCCGCCGCGACGCCGCCAAGGATTTGCTGAATCCGGGCATCGACATGGTGCCGGGCCACAGCGGTCCGATGACGCTCGAGGATTCCGGCCACACCGCGTGCACGAAAACGTCTGTTTGCTTCGAAGACCACTTCGTGCGGGTAATCGATGTCGATTTCGTCATAAAAAACCACATGTTCGGCCACCTCGCGAACCTCGCTGACCTCTATGAGCGATCGTGGCGCGATAGGAATTCCCCCTGTCGCCAACGCATCGAAGAGCCGGATAGGACAGTCGCCTAGGACTGGCACTATCCAATGGCATGCATGGCCACTCCACTGAGCCAGTCGCGAGAGCGGACTCTGGCTCTGATAAAGCTGTGTGGTGAGCCTCACGTGGGGATAGTGTCTCGAGAGCGCCTTTACGATTTGATTACGTCGTTGGAAGTCGGCGTACTCGACGTGCTGCCCCAGCGGATATTCAGACCGCATCGTGTGCAGGATCGTTGACTGCTGAGCCGTGAGGAATTCACGGGTCCACTGCATGACACCGCAGGCAACAGGCTTGGTGACGGACGTGTTGAACCGAGACAGGAGGAAAAGGTTCGCTGCATGCGCTGGCACATAAACGTCGGTCCAAGCCGCAAGCTCTGCAGAGCGACCGATCCAGTGATGATTGTCAAAGTCCCACCCAACGAACACCGACGTCGGCGACCTCAGAAACACGTCGACATAGGCTCGGCCTTCTGCCGGGTCTGTGAGATCGTTGTTGTTGATCAATACGATTGAGTTCTCGATGCCATCCGGGTGTTCGGCAGCGTCGAATGAACGTGTGGTCAAAGATGGCAACGGACTGAGGCTTGGATACAACGTTCGTGACACATAGACCACTCCGCCAAAATGCCGGGGGAGGTGGTCCTTCAAGCGACGACATCTCAGGTCCTTGTTGCTGCGAAACGTCGTGAACCAATCGCCCGCCGAAAACGCGAGTTCCTCCTTCACGAGGTAGGTAGCAGCGCGGATCGCGTGATCAACACTCGATCGATGCCCAGCGAGTTCACAAGACTTCGCCCATGGCGGACGGAAGAGCATTCGAGTCGCATACCGCCAAAGCGACCGCATCCGTCGCTGAAGGATAGATTGCATGGGCCAGATTCTTTTTTGCTCGGGGGTTCTCGATTGCCAAGGTGGCAACGTTCTTAGGGACACCTGGGATGGGAGACTACCGATCTCGAGGGGGCGTGGAAAGAGCGGCAATCTGGCTGTGACGCACCGCATTCGTACGGCCCAGCGAACCATGTGCCTCGGGCGAAGGCGAACATGGCGTCGCTGAACCGCCGCCGGTTCGGAGTTGATCCGAAGAGATCGAACTGGCAGGGGCCGCCTATGCTGCGGTGTCGGACGTGCGCCGCGGCCGGGCCTCTGTTTACGCGGGCTGACCGACGTGGCACATCACGACTGTCGAGCCATTGTCGCCGGCCCATCGTCGTGACGCCAACCAGGACGGGCTGTTGACTCAAGCCGGGTTGGATCAATCATTTCGTGAAATACGCGGGCTCGTTGCCGGGCTTCCACTTGATGTTGCAGCCGAGGCTGGGCCGCTGCTCCGTTGCGACCGGCCGGCCCGCCACGAGCGCGTCGATCGCGGCGCGGAGGTCGGCGCCGGTCACCGGAATTTCGCTGCCGGGGCGACTCGCGTCGAGCTGGCCGCGGTAGGCGAGCTTGCAATCGCCATCGAAGAGGAAGAAGTCGGGGGTGCAGGCGGCATGGTAGGCGTGGGCCACGTCCTGTGTTTCGTCGTAGAGGTAGGGAAACACGTAGCCACGCTCCTCCGCCTCGTGCACCATCTGCTCCGGCGAGTCGGCCGGGTGCGACGAGACGTCGTTGGAACTGATCGCCACGACGCCGATGCCCCGCGGCAGGCAATCGCGGCCCAGGGCGGCGAGCTGGTCGGCCACGTGCTTCACGAACGGGCAGTGGTTGCAGATGAACATCACGAGCGTGCCCCGAGGCCCGGCGGCATCGGCGAGCGTGACGGTGCGGCCGTCGACGTTGGGGAGTGCGAAGTCGGGGGCTCGGGTGCCGAGGGGCAGCATCGTGCTGGGAGTGCGAACCATGCGTGGGTGCTCCGGGGAGAAGTGACTTCGAGAGGGCTCAACGCTTGAAGAACAGCCGACGAGCATTGGCGGTGGTCGCGGCGGCGAACTTTTCGAGCGGCTCGCCGCGGGCGATCGCCAGACAGCGAGCGGTGTGCACGACGTGGCCCGGCTCATTGCGGCGGCCCCGGAACGGCTCGGGGGAAAGAAACGGGCTGTCGGTCTCGATGAGCAACCGTTCGAGCGGCACCGTCGTCGCAACCGTCCGCAGGTCGGCGGCGGAGCGGAATGTCACCATGCCCGCGAAGCCGAGGTGGCACCCGAGATCGACCGCCTCGGCCGCCTCGGCCGTGGTCCCGGTAAACGCATGCAGCACGACGGCGAGCGGCCCGCGGGAGAGCGCCTCGCGGAGCATGTCGAGCGCGTCGCGGATGCTCTCGCGGGTGTGCACCACGAGCGGCAGGCCGAGTTTCTGGGCGAGCCGAACGTGCCGCTCGAAGAAGTCTCGCTGCAGGTCACGCGGAGCGACGTCGCGATACCAGTCGAGGCCGGTCTCACCGACGGCCTGCACCCGCCCCGATGCCACGAGCCGCGTGATGCGGTCCCACTCGTCGGGCTCCGCCTCGTGCACGTCGTTCGGATGGATGCCGGCGGCACAGGCCAGGCCCTGCTCTCTGCAGGCGAGATCCGCGGCGGCCTCGCTGTCGGCAGCCCGCGTGCCGATGACCGTGAGGCCCGTCACGCCTGCCGCTCGTGCCCTGGCGAGCACGTCCGGCAGATCGCCGCCATACCGCATCGGGTCGAGATGGCAGTGGCTGTCGAAGAATTCCATGGCTCAACTGGACGCGTCACGCGGCCGTGCGAGCAGTTGCCGAAGGTCGTTGAGGTGCGCCCGCGTCGACGTGAGGGCCTCGCCGACGAGGCCGGTCTCCTCGGCATCGCCGCCCGCGGCGGCAGTGTTCTCGAGGGCGGCCGCCTGGGATTCGAGGCCGGCCACGATCCGCGGCAAGAGCGCCCGCAGGTCGAGGTCGTGGGTGGCGGTGAACTGGATCGGGTAGGGGTGCCGCGGCACATCGGCCCCGCGATCCTCGAGAACCGCGCCGGCCCGATCGATCAGGCTGCGATGGTCGTCGGCAAGATCGGCGAGCGCGAGTTTGATCTCCTCGGCTCCCGGATAGGTCCAGATACCGGCATCGGCCACGTACAGCGCCAACGACGAACCGAGCAGCGACACCAGGCGTGGAAGTGGGGCGATGTGGGGAGTCATGGCATTCCGTCAGGAGGCGAAGGCCCCGGCCAGTTGGGCGGCCGCGTACAGGCCCGACCAGAAGAGCCCGAACCCGACGACAGGCAGCACGAATGCCGTCACGACCGCCCCCGGCAGGGAGACGAGCGAAAACGGCTCGGTGGCCCGCTCATCAGACGGCGGGTCGAACGTCATCACCTTGAGCACCCGCAGATAGTAGAACAGGCTGATCACGGTATTGAGACCGCCGATCACGAGCAGCACGAGCAGGAGCGGCCGTTCGGCCCCGGCCGTGATCGCTTCGACGATCGAGGAGAACACCAAAAACTTGGCGACAAAGCCTGCGAGCGGCGGCAGGCCGATCAGGCTCACGAGCACGACGGCCATCGCCACCACGATGCCAGGGCTCGTCCGTACGAGCCCCGCGTACGACGAAATCTCCTCGCTCCGCAGCGTGTTGCGGAGCAGGGCCACGATGGCGAACGCACCGAGATTCATGAACACGTAGGTGCCGAGATAAAAGGCCACGGCGGAGACCGCGTCGCGCGTCCCGGAGGCCGTGACGCCGGCCATGGCGATCGCTGCCGCCACGCCCATCATCAGATATCCGGCATGGGCGATGGTGGAGTAGGCGAGCAGCCGTTTCATGTTCGTCTGGCCGTAGGCCGCGAGGTTTCCAAGCGTGCAGGTCACCGCCGCCATCAGCGCTACCACGTAGACCATGAAGTGCCGCGTCTCGCCCAGCGCGGCGAGCGACTGGGCCGCCGCCTCTCCACCTGCCGGGACACCGAGGCCACCTGCCGGGACACCCAGCCCGAACGTCACTCGCAAGAGCAGGGCCACGGCCGCCGCCTTGCTCGCCACCGAGAGAAACGCCCCCACCTCGGCCGCCGCGCCCTCGAATACGTCGGGGCACCAGAAATGAAACGGCACCGCCGACAGCTTGAAGGCGAGCCCGACCGCGAGCATCAAGCCACCGAGCGACAAGACCATCACGCTGCCGCCGTCGGAGCCGACGTGCGCGACCTTCGCGAGTTCCACCGCCATGCTCGGCAGGTGGCACGTGCCGAGGACGCCGGCCAGGAGGCTCAAGCCATAGAGCATGATGCCGGCGGCCCCGGCTCCATACACGGCATACTTGAGGGCCGCCTCGGAACTCGCCTTGCGTCCCTTGAGCAGGCCGGCGAGGGCGTAGGAAGGCACGCTCGCCATTTCGATCGCCATGAACACCATGAGCAGATGGTTTGCCGAAGCCATCAGGCACATGCCGAGCGTGCTGCCGAGCACGAGCGTGTAGAAGTCCGCGCCGTCTTCGCGGTCGGGAATCTCCGACACCTTCGTGAACAGAATGTAGAGCACGAGGAAGCCCATCAGGAGCAGGCGAACGTAGGCCGTCAGCGAGTCGTAAACGAGCAGACCGGTGAACAGTTCCTGCCGGCCGGCGAGGAGGTCGCCCCCCGCGGGAAGCGCCTTGAAATCGCTCCAGGCATACCACAGCCCGAAGGCTACGCCGCCGAGCGCCACGAGGGCTGAGTCGGCATGCTTGAGCACCGGCAGGATTCGGCACAGCAGCAGGAGCACCACGGTGGCCGCCAGGCAGAGCTCCGGGCGAAACAACGGCACCGACACGTCGAGCGTGTTCGCGAGCGTGTCGGTGAGCAGTGTGCCGAGATTCGACTGGGCGTTCACGGGGGCGTTCCTCTTTGCGTCGGCCGCACTAGCGGGCCGCGACTCCCTGAGACTCGATGCGACCGTCGGCCTCGCCGACGGCGACAGCCGGCGGCGCCGGAGCGGCGTCGTGGACCCGGCGGGTCCAGTCGGCGAGCGTCTCCACCTGGCGATTCACGGACGGCGTCAGGTAATTGAACAGGATCTGAGGGGCGACACCGAAAAGGATCGCGAAGAACACGAGCGGCGTCGCGATCGCGAGCTCGCGCGGCGTGATCGGCGTGAGGTGGTCGCCATGCGGCCCCTTGTATTCCGCGCCGAGGTAGACCCGCTGAATCGCCCACAGAATGTAGGCCGCCGTGAGGATCACGGTGAACGCCGAGATCACGGCGAGCACGCGGCTGTAGTTCCAACTCGACAGCGTCACCAGCACTTCGCCGATGAACCCGCACAGGCCGGGCAGGCCGAGGCCCGCGAAGAACACCGCGATGGCGAGGCCGCCGTAGACGGGCATCCGGTTGAAGATGCCGCCGAATTCCTCGAGGTTGCGGTGGTGCACGCGGTCGTAGAGCACGCCCACCATGAAGAACATGCCGGCCGAACTGATGCCGTGGGCGAGCATCTGGAACATCGCGCCATTGACGCCCTGCGCCCAGGCGTCCCAGCGGTATTCATGGCCTGCGACGGCGCTCCACACGCCGAGGCCGAGCATCACGTAGCCCATGTGGCTCACCGAACTGTAGGCCACCATCCGCTTGAAGTCCTTCTGGGCCAGGGCAGCGAATGCGCCGTAGACCATCGAGACCACGCCGAGCCCGCACACGAGCCAGGCGAAATCGAGCCCGGCGCCGGGGCAGATCGGATAACAGATCCGCAGAATGCCATAGCCGCCGAGTTTCAAGAGCACGCCGGCCAGGATCATCGAGATCGGCGTGGGCGCCTCGACGTGCGCATCCGGCAGCCACGTGTGCACGGGGACGACCGGCACCTTGATCACGAAGCCGATCAGGAGCAGGAGGAACGCCCACTTCTCCAGGCTCATGCCCCAGAGTTGCGTCGCCGCGAACGGCGAAGTGGGCAACTGCCCGATCTGGGCGAGGGCGAGCAGATTGAACGTGTGCACCGGCGCCTTCGCATCTTTGATCAGCCTCATGGCGTCGGCCTGGGCCGCGGCGTCGAGGGCGGGGCTCACGACATGGCTCGCGAGCAGCTGCTCGGGCGCGAGCTGCCGCAGGTCGCTCGAGTAGTAGAGCATCAGGATCGCCAACAGCATCAGCACGCTGCCGAGCAGCGTGTACAGAAAGAATTTGATCGCGGCATATTCGCGCCGCGGGCCGCCCCAGATGCCGATCAGGAAATACATCGGCAGGAGCATGACCTCCCAAAACACGTAGAACAGGAAGAAATCGAGCGACACGAACACGCCGAGCATGCCCGTCTCCAGGAGCAGAAACAGCACGTGATAGGCCTTCACGTGCTTGGCGATGGGCCAACTGGCCGCAGCGGCGAGCATCGAGAGGAACGTCGTGAGCACGACGAGCGGCAGGCTGATGCCGTCCACGCCGAGCAAATACTCGATGCCGAAGGCCTTGATCCAGGGCAGCTTGACGACGGCCTGCATGCCCGGCTCACCGAGCCTGAACTGCGCGGGCCCCGCGGCGCCGAAGAGCTGCGGCCAGGCCATCCAGAGCGAGAGCACGAACACGACCGCCGTCGTGAGCAGCGTCGTCCAGCGAATGAACTCCTCCCTCGCCTTCGGCACGATCGGCAGCGAGAGCAAGGCCGCCACGAGCGCCGGCAGGAAGACGATCGCCGTCAGAGGCCAGAGGGCGGGCTGCGTGAGGGAGACTGCTGGATCCATGGGAAAGTCCGTGCGAAAGGTTCTCGGGAATGCTGGGGAACGAAGGGGTGTCAGCCGGCGATTGTTGTCCGGAAGAGCAGGCTCGCGATGACGAACAGCGCCACCGTGCCGACCACGATGAACATCACGTATTGCCGCAGGTGTCCGGTCTGGAGCTTCTTGAGTTCGAGGCCGGCGTTCCACGTGGCGGTGGCGGTCGCGTTGACAAGCCCGTCGACGAGCGTGCGATCGATCCAGGCGTCGATACCGGCGAGCTGCCGGGCCGTCCAGGCGAGGCCGTCGATGATCCGGTCGATCACACCGCGGTCGGCGCCGCTGGCGAGCTTCGCGATGCCGAGCACGGGCACGACGAACAGCGCGTGGTAAAGCTCGTCGAAGTACCACCGGCCGGCCAGGAATGCGTAGACGGGCTTGAAGACCGTCGCCACGACTGCCGGCGAGATGATTTTCACGAGATACATGAGGGCCGCCAGCACCACGCCGGCGAGGGCCGTCGTAAACGCGGTGAGCGTCGCCGTGACGTGGATCGCGCCCTCGTGGCTCAGATACTCGGCGGGAAACACGAGGCTGCCGAAGGCGAAGCCGCCCGTCATGCCCTCGGCCGTTCCGGCCGGGCGTGCCTGCTCGAGGAGATTCGCGAGCCCGAACCCGCCCGGGAGCGTCCAGCCTGCAACCACGGCCAGCACCGAGAGCACCACGAGCGGCGCGACCATCACGGCCGGAGACTCGTGGGCATGGTCGGCCACGTGGTGGTCGCGAGGCGCTCCGGCGAACGTCATGAACCACAGCCGAAACATGTAAAAGGCAGTGAGAAAGGCTCCACCCGCCACCGCGGCATAGAGGATCGAGTGGGAAGGATTGGCCTGCGCGAACGACAGCGCCTGTGCGAGGATCGCGTCTTTCGAATAGTAGCCGGAAAGCCCGATCACGAACGGCACGCCCGCGCCGATGATCGCCAGGCAGCCCACGAGCATCGTGCC
>CAMAVC010000107.1 GCA_945861585.1 Planctomicrobium piriforme | reverse complement strand
GGCGACGATTGGAAGACGTTCCGTCTTCATTCACCCCGGCACAAATCCGTGCTGAATTCACTTTTCCCGACCCGCGCGAATACCGAGAAAACTGGCAGTCGTGCGAACGGTTTTGCAAGCCGCCGGTTCAAGTCCGGCCGCTGCTAGTGGATCGATGAAGGACGTGATGAAAGCCGAGTTCACCGCAATCATCGAGGCAGCGCCGGAGGGTGGCTACTGGGCGATGTGCCCCGAGATTCCCGGCGCAAACGGCCAGGGAGAGACCGTCGACGAGGCCAAGGAGAGCCTCAAGGCGGCGATCGCGCTCCTCCTTGAGGATCGCCGCGAGGATATGCTTCGCGGCCTCCCCGCAGACGCCATCCAAGCGACGGTATCCGTCGGATGAAGCGGCGCGATCTGGAGCGCCGCTTGCGAATCGCCCGCTGCTACCTCAAGAGAGAACGTAGTGCCCACTCCCTGTGGATGAAAGGATAGGTCGGCCAATGGCACTTCGGCAAGCGTTGGCCCCGAGACGGGAAAGGACGTCTCCATTGAGCGTACCCACACCGGGCAGCACCACACGAGCCCGCTGCTCACCGACGGGCGGATCTACTACGGCTCGAACGACGGCTGGGTGACGGTAGTACGGGCCGGCAGCGAGTTCGAGCAACTCGCCGCGGTAGATTTCGGTGGCAAGGCGATCACCGCGTCGCTCGTCGTCGCCGACGGCGCGCTCTACGTCCGGTCATACGACGCCCTCTACGCCATCCGCAGCCCGTAGGACAGGCGCCCTGCCTGTCAAGATTTCTGCGTTCGCCGAGGCTGCGCAGACCAGACGGCTGCCAGCAGGGATGCGGCGAGTGCGCTCCACGGGCCGAACACCGCGGCGGCGAGGGCCGCGGCCGGGCTGTGCAGGGCGCCGAGCGCGAGCGCCGTCGCCATGCCGCCGTTTTGGATGCCCACCTCGATGCTCACCGTGCGGGCATCTCGCACGTCGAGCCGGGCGGCCCGTGCTGCGAAGTAGCCGAGCAGGAAGCCCGTCGCGTTGTGGCACACCGCCGCCGCGAACAGCGGCAGCCCCACGCGGCGCAGGTCGGGCCCCGCCAGGGCCACCGTGATCGCGATGATCACGCAGATCGCAGCCATCGCGATCGGTGGTAGGATCCCCGCCAGCCGTCGGGCGAGGCCCGGTGCCAACGCGTTGACCACGAGCCCGGCGACCACCGGCGCGAGGATCACCCACACGATCGACCAAAACATCTCGCCGGCGTCGATCGGCACGTCGCGGCCGGCCAAGAGCCGCATCGCCAGCGGCGTGGCCAGCGGCGAAAGCAGCGTCGTGCAGGCGGTGAGCGTGACGGAGAGCGGCACGTTTGCCCGGGCCACGTAGGTGATGACGTTGCTCGCGACGCCCCCCGGGCAGGAGCCCACGAGAATGAGCCCTGCCGCCACCTCGCCGGTAAGACCGAACAAGCGGGTGAAGGCCCAGCCGGCCAGCGGCATGATCCCGAATTGCGCGGCCGCACCGAGCGCCACGACCGCAGGCGTGGCGAGCACGCGGCGAAAATCGGCTGCCGTGAGCGTGAGCCCCATGCCGAGCATCGTGAGCTGCACGAGCGGCACGATCGCCTGCCGCGGCTCGAAGCCTTGCCACCGCCAAGTAAAGAGGCTGGGAACGAAGAAGCCTGTCGCCGCAAAACCGACGACGGCCAAGGCGAAGCCGAATTGCGTGGCCAGCGCGGCTGCGGCGCCATGAGGAGCGCCGTGGCCGACGTCAGAGCCGGCTGTGGTGTCAGCACCTGCTGTCATTGTGATCGACAGTTTTGTCAGTCAGCCTTCAGGGCGGCAACAGGGATCACAGCCAGTTCGTTGGCGATGTGGCTCTTGTGCGTGTAGCCGACATAAAGCTTGCCGTCGTGCTCGACCGCATACGGATAGCTGAATTCGGCCCGCGGATCGGAGACGCCCGGCGTCTTGTCCGACACCGAGTGGCGGATGACAAACACCTTGCTGAAGAGCGGCTGCCCGGGCCTGCTCACGGCGATCGTGAGCGGGGCGCGGCCGCCGCCGCTGTCGGCCGTGGTGATGCAGGCCAGGAAACGCTGCCCGGTCGAGAGCGTGCCGGCGTAGGGCTTGCTCGTGGTCATCGGAAGGTTCGAGGGGCCGGCGGGCGTCCAGTTGCGGCCATAGTCGTCGCTCGTGGAGACGAGCGCTACCGGCTTCGCCCCGTAGCGGGCGATGTTGGTGATCCTGCTGTCCTCGACGATCACGGTCGATTCGCCCCAGACATCCCCGAGGCCGGGCGCCGCCTCGATCACGACGAGATCCCACTTCGTGAAGTCGTCGCCCTTGCTGATCGCCACGGCCGGCAGATGGCCCTTTGCGTCATAACCCTTGGCGACCCGAAACCCGGCCATGATCCAATTGCCGTCGGCCATCTTTTGCGGCTCCTGCATCGGCCAGAAGCCGTTCTCCACGACCACGCCCCGCGGCTCCCACGCGCCGGTGGCCTCGTCGAGCACATAGGCCCGCGTGTGGGTCTTTTGGAATGCGTCGTAGAACGCGCCCATGAACGCCCACAGCTGTCCTCCGTGCGAAAGGAACACGCCGTGGCTGACACCGAGATTTCCCTCTCCCGCGTCGATCACGACGGGCGTGCCCCACGTCTTCCCGCCGTCTTCGCTCACGCGCACGTGGGCCTCCTCCGAGGCCGTGTTCTCGCCCCCCTTGTTGAAGCCGTAGGAGGCGTAGAGCTTGTCCTTGTGCCACACCAGACCGACGCCGAGCGTCCAGTTGCAGCCGTCCGTGTCGGGCCGCCGCTGCTTGATGACGTGAAACGCCACGTCGTCGAGCACCGGCGCGGTGGCCTTTGTGGGCAGCGGGACGGCTGGATCCCAGAGCGTCACGAGCTCCGCCGCCGCGACGAGCGATTGGTGAATGGCTGCCGCCGCCAACGCCACACACAGGGTGCGAATCAATCGCCGAGCGATGAACATGATGGATCCTCTTTATAGTGTCTGAACGACCGCCCCGGCGCATCACGCCATCGCGAGCTTCGGCTTCGCCGTGAGGCCCATTGATTTCACAGCCACGGCGAGGCGCCGATCGACGTCGTCGGTGAGCGGCAGCATCGGGGCCCGCACGCTGCCCACATTGCGGCCGCGGAGCTCCAAGCCCCGCTTGATCACCGCGATCCAGTCGGCCCGCTCGCCGCCCACGCCCACCGTGGCGATCTCCACGAACGGCATGATCCGATACCAGAGTTTTCTCGCCTTCACGAAATCACCGTCGTCGATGCAGGTGTGGACGAACTGGCTCCAGAGCTCCGGGCAGAAGTTGGCCGTGCCCGACACCCAGCCCGTGGCCCCGAATGCAAACGCCCCCATGGCGTTGTTGTCGTGGCCGTAGAACAGGTGCGCCGAGTCGCCGAGCCGCATCCGCAGCCGCGCGATCGCATACGGATCGCTGTCGGCGTCCTTGAGATACTGGCAGATGCCGTCGCGGTACAGCCGCTCGAGCAGCTCCACCGAGAGCCGCGTGCCCGTGACGGGCGGATTGTTGTAGACCATGATCGGGATCGAGATCGCCTCACGCACGGCCTTGAAGTGGGCGTAGAGCTCACGCTCGGTGTGCACCTGATACCACGGTGCGATGAGGAGGATCCCGTCGTACCCGGCCTTCTCGGCAAACCGACAGCGCTCCACCGTGTGGGCCGTCGCCATCCAGGCGCCGCCGGCCAAAAGCGGCACGCGGCCGCGCACCTGCTCCTTCACGATCCCCAGCACCTGCTCCCACTCCGCCCGATCCAGGTTCATGAATTCACCGGTGCTCGACCCGGCGCAAAACCCGTCGGAGCCTCCTTCGAGCATGAACTCCACATGGTCGCGAAGCCCGGCCTCGTCGACCGCCCCGTCGGCGGTGAAGGGCGTGATGAGCGGGGGATAGAGGCCGCGAAAGGTAGACATGGCTCGGATTCCTAGGTGATGCGGACGGGCCGCGGGAAGGTCGATGTCCATACCGTACTGGGCGGGCGTGCTGGAAGCAGCCCGATGCGCATCAATGCACACCGTCGCGCGCGATTTGACATAGAAAGTCAATGCGTCTCGGGCACGGTGAAGTCGTGGGTGCAGTCGGCCCGGGGAAGATCGATCGTTGTTGTCCAAGGCGCGAACAGTGCCGTGTCGTGCTCTTCGGTGGGCATCGTGCCGTCACTGCCGTAGGCCGTGACCTTGCATGGGCCGCCGCCAAACCCGCGGCCGGGCCGGGTGCGATAGGTGCCGTCGAGGATGTCGGCGATGCTCACCATGCCTCCGGCACCGCGGTCACGGTCGGGCTCGAACACGATCCGGCCCGCCGGGATTGGGCGGCCCGCGAACGTGGCCCGGCCCTTCACTTCGAAAAGATCAGTCGGGCCTGTGCGGCCGCAGCCTGCCGCCGAGACGACGAGCGCCGCCACCGCGACGAGCGCTGCGCCCGACCGCTCGAAAGAAGAAACAGCCCTCATGGAGGGCCTCCCGTCGGCAGGCCATCCGCCCGCGTGCCGAGTTGTCGATAGATCGTGGTCGAGATGGCATCAGTGATGAACTGCACGGCGCCATCCGCGAATGCCATGTGGCAGCCCCCCGGATGGCGGCTGCCGAAACAGCGGGTGTGCGTGCCGAGCCATAATGTGTTGGTGAAGTTGCCGCTTCCATCCACCCACGGCCGCGAGGCGTCGTAGTCGACGAGTGGATTGTTGATCGGGTCGACCGCGGCCGCGAGCACGAGCGGCTGGTCAGAGGCCCCGAGGCGGTTGCTCGACGACCAGCCGAAATAATTTCTGAAGCCCACGTTCGTGTAGCCGTAGCTCCACCACCGGCTCTCGCCCACGAGGAGCGTCTTGCTCAAGCCGTCGGTGATCCGAGCGGCTGCGATTCCTTCGGAGGTCTTTGCGGCCGTGACGAGAATGCCGTTGGCGAACCGCAACCGGCGGTTGCTCGCGGCGCCGGCCACGCAGGAGGCGTCGCCCTCGGCTCCGCCGCCCTGCACGCCGAAATAGTTGGTGGAAGGATCGGCAGGCCGTGGCGCCAAATCCGATGGGCATTTGAAGATCGGCAGCGGCGTATTCTGACCGGCGATGTTGGTGGAGGTGCCCTCGGCGGCGCTCGACGGCAGCAGCAAAGACGCAAACCGCGTCGCGGAGTTCCCGGGATTGAAGCGGTCGTAAAGCTGCGCCTCCTCGAGATACGGCAGAATCCACACGGTCCACGAGCCGCGCTGGGGAGTGGTGGCCGAAGGCTGGCAGGCGGCGTCGTCCTGCAGCATGCCGGGCGGGAATGCCCGGCGGGCGGAGTGATACGAGGCGAGGCCGAGGGCGACCTGGCGGAGTTTGCCGGCGCATTGGCTGCGGCGGGCGGTTTCCCGGGACGATTGCACGGCGGGCAGCAGAAGTGCTACGAGCAGACCGATGATCGCGATCACGGCGAGCAACTCGACGAGCGTCATGCCGCGGCGCGGCTGGCAGGACGATCGTCCGATGGAAGGCAGCATCGCGCGGGCACCGAATGAGCGGTTCTGCTGAGCGCACCCGTGCCCCATCACCGCAAACGGGATCATAGCAGGCACGGGCCGTGCTGCTGCCGGCAC
This sequence comes from Planctomicrobium piriforme, assembly GCA_945861585.1. Lineage (GTDB taxonomy): Bacteria > Planctomycetota > Planctomycetia > Pirellulales > UBA1268 > RGVT01. Next base: position 5,193 of record CAMAVC010000107.1, on the reverse strand, counting down.
GTAATCCTGCGCTCTTTTTGGCATAATTCACCCACGGGGCGGCTGCGCTCTCTCCAGGAGATTCTACGATGCGCGGGATGAAAACCTCGACGGAGCTTCGCGCGGTGGTCGACGCATTCGCGGCCCGCCATGCGGCGCAGCGCGTGGGTGCAGGCGCCGACAAGCAGCCGCTCCTCGACGCGTTTCGGCGGATGCAGTGGGCCGCAGCCGCGGAGGATTACGCTGCGATGGCGGCAGCCGACCGAAACCTACATCTGGCGATCGTGGCGCTCGCGGGCGTCGATGGACTGGGCAAGACGTGGCAGGCCGCGGCCGAGCCGATGGAGCGGTTTCGCGTCGAGTCGCTCGAGCGGTGCTGGCCCGACTTGAACGTGCTCTTCGAGGCCCACCGTGGAATCGTCGACGCGATCCTCGCCGGCGACGCAGTCGCGGCGGAGGATGCCGCCCGTAGCCACCTCGATGCCGTGTGGTATCGCCTCGCCGACACGAGCGACGATGGCTCGCTCGCCGACGATCCGCTCGCCCGGGCCTGCACGTATCTCGACTTCCACATGCAGCAGCCCATCCAACTGGCGTTTATCGCGGAGCACGTGGCCCGCACGAGCACGGGCCACCTGGGCCGGCTCTTTCGCCAGAAATACGGGCTGAGTTTCACCGAGTACGTCCGGGAACTGCGCATGCACAAGGCCGTGGGCCTACTGACGACGACGTCGCAGCCGATCGGGCGGATCGCGAAGATCGTGGGCTACGCCGACGCCTCGCGCTTCGGCGTGCATTTTCGCCGCCGCTACGGCCTCACTCCGCGTGCCTACCGCCAGCGGTTCGGCGCCGGCCGGCGGGCGGAAGCCGAGGGCTGAAAAGCCGGCTCGGCGGCCCTCTCCAGGCCTTAAAAACGGCTAGAGCAGTCGTTTTTATGCCGTTTCGAACATCCGTGTATGCGGCTTCCGACAGGGCGGCGCGGAACGGCGACCTAGGGTTTAGCCTCGGCCTACTCCACAGATGCCGCTCGGAATCGGTCAGACGTCGTGAGGGGGGGAAGATGACTACAAATCCAATAACCTCTGTGAAGTGCTCGCTCGTGCGCGTCGCTCATGTCGGCCGCCTGCACGCTTGGCGGCGATCGGCAGCCGTCCAAGGGATCGTGATGCTTGCCGTCGCCGTGGCATCGATGTCGAGCGAGGTGCTCGCGCAGACCGTCACCTGGAATGGCGGCAACACGACGTGGACCCAGCCCGACAGTGATAGTTGGACGAGTGCGACGTACAACAGCGGCAACACGGCGGTGTTCGCCGGCTCGGGCACGGGCACCGTCACGATCGTCGCCGGCGGCGTCACGCCGGGCCAGGTGAACGTCACGGGCGGCAGCTACACGCTCTCCGGCGGCGGCATCGGCGGCTCCGGCGGCATCGCCAAGAGCGGGGCCGGCACGCTCACGCTCACGGCCGCCAACACCTATTCGGGTTCGACGAGCGTCACGGCCGGCGTGCTCAACATTCAGAATGCGACGGCCCTTGGCGGCACCGCGGCCGGCACAACGGTGTCGAGCTTGGCAGCGCTCCAGCTCCAGGGAGGCATCACGGTCTCGGGTGAGTCGTTGTCGATCGCCGGAAGCGGGGTCACCAGTGATGGCGCCCTCCGCAACATCAGCGGCACGAACGAGTGGTCGGGGCCCGTGAGCGTCACCTCGCTTGGCGTTGTGTCAGGTGGTATTGGAAACCTCACTACCATCAGGAGCGAAGCAGGCAACCTCATCATCAGCGGCCCCCTCGCCCTGCCTGTCGGAGCGACCGGAACCGGCGGCGGGATCCTCATCAATGGCAATGGCAACGGCGAAATCCGCGGCAACATCACGGGGGGAAATGCGGGGGTGCTTGCCCTCGCTCGTAATGCGACCGGATCCGGCACCTGGACGCTGAGCGGCTCGAACTCATACCTGGGCCTCACGGCGATCAATACGAATGAAGTGATCGTAGCCGGCGGATTCGCGATCCCCGACACGAGCCTCGTTTATTTCATCAGCACCGGCAAACTCACGCTCCAGGCCAGCGAAACGATCGGCTCGCTCACGAGCAACACCACGTCTGCCGTGATAAACCTCAATGCCAACACGCTCACGATCGGGGCCGACAATTCCACGCCCATCGACCCTAACAGCCAGTCGGCTTACCAGGGCGGCATCATCGGCACCGGCGGCATCGTGAAGGTGGGCACGGGCCTCCTCACGCTCTCCGGCAGCAGTTCGTTTACGGGGGGCACCACGCTCAACGCGGGCGTCCTCTCCTTCGCCAACAACGCCCTCGGCAGTTCCGGCGCAATGACGCTCACCAGTGGCACGCTCCGGTGGGCCAGCGGCAACACGCAGGACATTTCCGGCCGGCTCACGCTCGTCTCCGGTAGCACCGCCACGCTCGATACCAACGGCAACAACGTCACGCTCGCCACCGGCTTCGGTGGCTCGACGACCGCTGCGCTCACGAAGGTGGGGGCGGGCACGCTCACGCTATCGGCCTCCAACACGTACACCGGCACGACGAGCATCAACGCCGGTACGCTCGCCTTGACGGGTGCCGGCGCCCTGGCCAGCACGGGAGCCGTGAACGCCACAGCCAGCGGGGCCACGCTTGACATCTCAGGGATCACGGCGGCAGGGCTGACGATCGGCTCGCTGTCGGGATCGACCGGGTCGGTCGTGACGCTCGGCGGCAAGTCGCTCACGGTGGGGAATGCATCATCGACGACTTTCGCGGGCGGGATCGGCGGCTCGGGCGGGATCATCAAGCAGGGCTCCGGCACGCTCGCGCTCACGGCCGCCAGCACGTACGCGGGCTCGACGAGCATCACGGCCGGCGCGCTCACCATCCAGAACGCGACGGCTTTGGGCGGCACCGCGGCCGGCACGACGGTGTCGAGCGGGGCGGCGCTCCGCATCCAGGGGGGCATCACAGTCTCGGGTGAGTCGTTGTCGATCGCCGGCGGTGGCATCAGCACTGATGGCGCCCTGCGCAACATGAGCGGCACCAATACATGGGCCGGCACACTGTCGGCCGACCTGCTCGGCACTGTCTCTGCCGGCGTTGGTGGCCTGAACCGGATCCAGTCCGACGCGTCGAGCCGCCTCGTGATCTCCGGCCCGGTATCGATCGCGGCCGGCACGTGGAACGGGTCTGCCGGGACGGCGGCGGCCCTTCTCCTGCAAGGCGACGGCACCGGCGAGATCAGTGGCAACATCACCGGCGGCGTAGCTGGCGCGATGACAGTGGCGCGGGCAAGCAGTGGCTCGGGGGCGTGGACGCTGAGCGGTTCCAACTCCTACCTGGGCTACACCGCGATCAATACCAACGAGGTGATCGCGGCCGGCGGTTTCGCGATTCCCGACACGAGCCTCGTTTATTTCCTCAGCACTGGAAAACTCACGCTCCAGTCAAGCGAGACGATCGGCTCGCTCACGAGCAACACCACGTCGTCCGTGGTCAATCTCAATGCCAACACGCTCACGATCGGGGCCGACAATTCCACGCCCATCGACCCTAACAGCCAGTCGGCTTACCAGGGCGGCATCATCGGCACCGGCGGCATCGTGAAGGTGGGCACGGGCCGGCTCACGCTCTCCGGCAGCACGTCCTATTCCGGGGCCACGATCGTGAAGGGGGGGACGCTCGCCCTCGGCTTGAATGGCTCGCTCGGCTCAAGCCCCACGATCACGGTCGGCGACGCGGGCTCGAGCGGCGCCGTCCTCGATCTCACTGCCAAGACCGGCACGTTTGCATTCACGAGCAGCCAGACGGTCGGCGGCATCGGCACGATCCGGATGGATGCGGGCGACACGGCCCGCTTCGCGGGCATCTTTGCGCCAGGCAACAGCGCCGGCATCTTTACGTTCGACGGCGGCACCGCGCTACTCTCCGGCACGACGCAGATCGAGATCGTTGGCGCGGCCCGGGGTACCGGCTACGACGCCGTCGATCTCATCAACTCGGCCACGCTCAACTACTCGAGCGGCGTGCTCGCCCTCGACTTCGGCTCGTGGCTGGCCGATCAGCAGTCGTATCAGCTCTTCGGCAGTGGTTCATCGTCGCTCCTCGGCGGCTTTTCGAGCGTGACGGTCGCGGGCTCCAACTACACAGGTCTCACGTTCACCGGAAGCAACGGCGTGTGGACATCGCAGGGCACGAGCCCCGCCAACCAGACGCTCACGTTCACGGAGGCCACGGGCACGCTCGTGATCGTGCCCGAGCCGGCCGCGGTCGCCCTGGCCGGAATCGGCATCGCCGCGGCTGTCCTCGCCCGCCGCCGCCGAAAGTAGGACAGGCTTCAGCCTGTCACTGATCGCAGGGATTCAGCCTGTCGTTCCTCCGGCGAAACCCCGAGTCACTCCTCGGTCGATTCCGGCAATTCAGGCATCAGTTTGATCCAGCCGGCGACGTGGCGGCGACCCTCCTCGGACGCCTTCTTCGCGTCGCCTGAGCGAATCACGTCGAGCAATCTCCGGTGCAAAGCGACCGTGTCCTGTCGCACGCGATGGGTCACCGCGTCTTGCCGCAACTGCATCTGCGTCAGCCACAGGGCGAACTGGTCGCGGAGCGAGTTCCAGCAGAGCAGGAGCCGCCGGTTGCCCGCTGCACGGACGATCCTGTCGTGAAATTCCGCATCGAGCCGCGACACGTCGGCGAGCGTCTTCGCCGACTTCGTGGAGACGATGTTCGCCTCGAGCGCCGCAAAGTCCTTCGGCTTGCCCCGTTCGGCCGCCAGTTCCGCCGCCACCGGGTCGATCATCAGCCTGACGGTGTGGATCTCCTCGATGTCCTCGGGCGCCAGCGCCGAAATCCGCGTGTGGCCCGTGGGGTCGAACTCGACGAGCCCAAGGATAGGTCGGCCAATGGCACTTCGGCAAGCGTCGGCCGAGCGGGGCGGATCATGAGGAGCAACCGCCGGAGTTGGTCGGGCCGTAAGCGGCCCGATCGTGTAGGCGCCGCGAAGCTTCCTATCCGTGCTCAAGGCCGGATTTTTTTGTCGGCTCGAGCCCGCCTTGAAACCGCTCTTCTCGCGGGCCGTCCGCACCGTGGCATGGAATGCCGTCAGAGGCTGCGGATGTCGAGTGCCGCTAGGTCGTCGGGCGACGATTGGAAGACGTTCCGTCTTCATTCACCCCGGCACAAATCCGTGCTGAATTCACTTTTCCCGACCCGCGCGAAT
>CAMAVC010000106.1 GCA_945861585.1 Planctomicrobium piriforme | reverse complement strand
CGTGATCTCGAGGCCGATGAACACGAGGATCGGCAGGATCGCGGGGCCGGGGATCGCCTGATACAGATAGGCGAAGGTTCCCGTGAGCCCGGCCGTTCCGATCACGATCGCCGTGGCGAGGGTGTAGGCGGCGCGGCCGCCCATCGCCTGGTAGGCCGGGTGGCCGATGTAGGGGGTCGTCTGGATCACGCCGCCGCAGGCGCCGGCCACGATCGTGGCGATCGCCTCCACGCCGATGATGCGGCCCGTGTGATATTCGTCGCCGGCGGCTGCGGCGCTCTCGGTGCAGTCGATGCCGCCGACGACCGTGCCGAGGGCGAAGGGGATCACGATCGGCAGGTATTTGACGGTGTCGGGCCAGGCTTCGAGCCACTCGAATCTGAGCGCGGCCAGCCACTCGACGGGCCACAGCGCCGACCGTGCGTCGAAGGCAGCGTGCGCGGTGTCGACGTGGAGCCAGCCGGTCCACGAACCGACGACGTGCACGAGACCTCCGACGAGCAGCGCCGCGAGGGCGCCGGGCACGCGAAACGGAAATGGAATCCGGGCGGTGAGCGAGGCGAGCACGATCCCCATCGAGAGCAGGCCGACGACGGGCGAGTCGAAAATCTCGAGCAGCGGCAAAAACGTGATCAGGGCCAGCGCGATCGCCGTGAGGCTGCCGAGCAAGCCCGCACGGGGCACGATCCGCCGCACCGAGCCAGCAAAGAATGCACAGGCCATCTTGAAGACGCCGCTGGCTACGATCGCGCACATGCCGATATGCCAGGCATGGCGGGCCGCGGCCTCGCGCTCCATGCCGCCTGCGAGCGCTGTGGCGAAGGCCGGGCCGAGCACGAAGAACACCATGCCGAACGTGCTCGGAGTATCGAGGCCCAAGGGCATGGCCGTGACGTCGCTGCGGCCGGTGCGGCGGGCGAGGCGGAACGCCATCCACGTGAAGAGCAGGTCGCCCACCACGACCCCCGCGGCCGTGCCCGGCACGAGGTGGGAGAGGGCGAACGGGAGGGGGTAGTCGAACACTGCCGCCAGGAGCGACACCGCGAGCACGAGGTCGGCGAGGTTGTCGAGGGCCAGGCCGAAAAAGGCGTTGATGTCGCCGGAAGTGGCCCACCGGTAGGGCGGGGAGGGGCGGTTCATGGCGGCCCAGGGTACCAAAAAGGCCGCGAAACGCGGGGCTCGGGCCGTCCGGCCGCTATACTCGACCAATGCCGGGAGCGGGCGAGGCATATTCTTGCCGGCTCGAACGAACCCTTGCGGCGGCCGCCGCGTATCGAAGCATGGCTTCACACGATTCTGATCACCGTGGACGAACCATCGACCGTGGCGTGGCCACGGCTTATTCCCCGGATTCCGGGGTCGATGGCCGGGCCGCAGGGCAGTCCGACGAGGATCTGCTGAGACGGTTTCGGGTGAAGGACGACGCAGCGGCGTTCGAGTCTCTCGTGCACCGCTACGAACACGAACTCTTCAGTTACCTGCGCCGCTACCTCGGCAGTGCGGAGATGGCTGAAGACGTGTTTCAGGCGACGTTTCTGCAGGTGTATTTGAAGAAGGAGAACTTCGAGGACGGCCGCCGGTTCCGCCCCTGGCTCTACACGATCGCCACCAATCAGGCCATCGACGCCCAACGCCGCAACAAGCGCCACCGCATGGTGAGCATCGATCAGCGGTCGGGCAGCGGTGACGATGACGTGGGAGCGCTCGTGGAGATGCTCTCGGGCAACGATCGCACGGCCGACGACCAGATGGCGGACGAAGAGGCCCGTGCGTGGGTGCGATCGGCGGTCGATGACCTCCCCGAGGCGCTCAAAGGTGCGGTACTGCTCGTCTACCATCAGGGCATGAAATACCGCGAGGCGGCCGACGTGCTCGGCATCCCCGTGGGCACCGTCAAGAGCCGGCTCCATGCCGCGCTCCTCAAACTCAACGAATCGTGGCTGGCCAGCGGACGCACCCGAGCATGAACCCGTTCCCCGGACCCATGTGAGCGCCCATCATGCGTGACGAACTTGTCGGATACCTGCTGAATGCGATCGACGAGCCCGAGGCGCGGAAGGTCGAGGCCGCGCTGGCGGATGCCGAGACGGGGCCGGCGCTGCGGCACGACCTCGAACGGCTGCGGGGAGCGATGCGGCCGCTCGACTACGACCGTCAGCATTTTTCGGCACCGTCGGGCTTGGCCACGCGGACCCTCGCGTTCGTGACGGCCCAGACCGCCGCGCGGCCGCTGCCCACGCCCCGTGCGTTCACCTCTTCGGAAGACGAGCCGGTTGCGAGCCCGCGGGTCTGGCTCGACAGAGTGATCATGGCGGCCACGGCCCTGGCGGCATGCGTGCTCGTGGGGCCGCTCTTGCTCGACGCGATCACCGAATCACGGGCCCGCCGTGCCGAACGCAACCTGCAAAAAACCTCGCTCGGCCTCCAAGGCTATGCCGAATCCCACCGCGTGTTCCCCACGCCACCCGATTCGGGTCCGCTCTCCCGCGCCGGGCTCTTCGCCCCGACGCTCGTCTCCGAAGAGCGGCTCGTCGCCGACGACGGCACGCTCCTCGTGCCGGGCACATCGCTCGACCGCCGTGGCGGCTTCCGCATCCCGTCGCTCCAGGAACTCGAGGCGGCGGTGGGCACGCCGCAGTTCGATACGATGGTGCGCACGATGTCGGGTGACTACGGCTACACGCTCGGCCACCGCGACGCCTCCGGCACGCTCCAGCCCAACAAGAACCTCCGCCGCGAGCATCATCCGCTCGTGGCTGACGCCCCCGACGACTGCTGCCAGAAGAGCAGCAACCATCCCGGCGGCATCCACTACATCCTCTTCGAAGACGGCCACGTCGAGCGGACCCTCCAGGACGACCTGCACCGTGACGACCATCTCTACAAGAACCATGCCGGCACCACCGCCGCGGGCACCGATCCCGAAGACGCCGTGATCGGCGACTCGCACCACCAGCCGTAATTGGTTGCAGATACGTCAACGCGCCCAATCCGGCTCGGGGTTACCCCGTACCGTCTCGCCGGACGTTCGCCTCCGCCCTCCAGGCTCCGGCTCACTCGGATTTGCCTGCGCTCCGCCATCCATGGCTGCGCTGGTCAAATACGCCGGCTCAACGGCAGGGGTAACCCCTCGCCTACGTCTTCACGAAAACCCTCGCCATCGTGGCCTCGGTTTTCTTGGCGAACCTCCGCTCGCTCTCGAGAGCCGGTCTTCCGGCCCGGCAATCAATCGTTGGAGGAGGCTTCGGGCTCCCCGTGTCCCGGGAGCCGGCGTAGCTGACCAGCGAAGCCATGGATGGCGCAGCGCAGGCAGGTCCGAGTGAGCCGAAGCCTGGAGGGCGAAGGCGAACGTCCGGCGATGGGACATGGGGAGCCCGAAGCCGGCGCGTGCGAGTTCGCGTAGACGTCTACAGCAGCGACTTCGCAGCAGCCGCGACGGCGTCGGCGGTGATGCCGAAGTGCTTGTAGAGCGCCGGCGCCGGGCCCGAAGCGCCGAAGGACGTCATGCCGATGAACTTGCCGCGCAGGCCGATCCACCTTTCCCACCCGAAGCCGCACGCCGCTTCGCAGGCCACGCGGGCTGTGACGGCGGAAGGCAGCACGCTCTCCTGATACGCAGCGTCTTGCTCGGCGAACAGGTCCCATGAAGGCATGCTGACCACGCGGGCATGCACACCTGCTTCGGCGAGCTTCGCCGCGGCGTCGAGGCACACCTGCAGTTCGCTGCCGGTGCCGATCAGGATGCAGGCCGGCTTGCCGTTTGGGGCGTCCTTCAAGATGTAGGCACCCTTCGCGGTGCCGCTCGCGGCGCCGAGGGTCGTGCGGTCGAGCGTGGGCAGGTTTTGCCGTGAGAGCACGATCACGGCCGGTCGGTCGGGCCGCTGCATCACCGCGCGATAGGTCTCGGCCACCTCGTTGGCGTCGCCGGGGCGAAACACCGAAAGGCCGGGCACGGCGCGGGCACTTGCCAGCTGCTCGATCGGCTGGTGGGTGGGGCCGTCTTCGCCGAGGCCGATCGAGTCGTGCGTGAGCACGTAGATCACGCCGAGGTTGCCGAGCGCCGAGAGCCGGAGCGCCGGCTTGAGATAGTCGAAGAACACGAAGAAGGTGGCGCAGTAGGGCCGCAGGCCGGAGAGGGCGAGCCCATTGCAGGCCGACGCCATGCCGTGTTCGCGGATCCCGAAATGGAAGTTGCGGCCGCCGTAGGAACCCGGGCCGAAGCTCTTCTCGGCCTGAATGAGCGTCATCGTCGAAGGGGCGAGATCGGCCGAGCCGCCGAGCAGCCACGGCACCGCCGCACTCAACGCCTGCAACACCTTGCCCGACGAGACGCGGCTCGCGAGCCCCTTCGCGTCGGCCGGAAACGTGGGGATCGCGGCTTCCCAGCTGGATGGCAGCCGGCCGTCGAGGAAGTCGTGGAGCTCACGGGCGAGCGGCGCCTGTGCCTTCGCGTAGTCGGCCACGGTCTTCTGCCAAGCCTCGTGCGCCTGCTTGCCGCGGGCGCCGAATGTCTTCGCGAAGTGCTCGGGCACTTCCGGCGGCACGAGAAACGCGGCGTCGGCCGGCCAGCCGTAGGATGTCTTCGCGCCCTTGATCTCGTCGGGGCCCAGCGGCGCACCGTGCGCTTCGTGCGAGCCCGCCTTCTTCGGGGCGCCGTAGCCGATCACGCTCTTCACGACGATGAGCGTGGGCTTCTGCTGCTCGGCCTTGAATGCCTGGAGTGCTTTTCGCAGGGCGGCTGCGTCGTTGGCATCGGCCACGTGCTTCACCCGCCAACCGAGCCCTTCGAACCGCTGGCCCACGTTTTCGGTGAAGGCGAGGTGCGTCTCGCCCTCGATCGTGATCGAGTTGTCGTCGTACACCCAGCACAGGTTCGAAAGCCCGAGGTGGCCGGCGATCGAGGCGGCCTCGGCGGCCACGCCCTCCATGAGGTCGCCGTCGCTGCAGAGCACGTAGGTGTCGTAGTCGAAGACCTCGTGGCCGGGGCGGTTGTAGTGGGCGGCGAGCCACTTCGCCGCCATCGCCATGCCGACGGAGTTCCCACAGCCCTGGCCGAGCGGGCCGGTCGTGGTCTCGATGCCGGAGGTCATGTGGTGCTCGGGGTGGCCGGCGCACACGCTGTCGAGCTGGCGAAACTTCTTGATCTCGTCGAGCGACACGGCGGGCACGTCGCGGGTGGCGTCGGCCGATCCACCGCGGCGAATGCCGGCCAGGTGGATCAGTGAATAGAGAAGCATCGATGCGTGGCCGCAGGAGAGCACGAAGCGATCGCGGTTGGGCCAGGCGGGGTTGGCCGGATCGTAGCGCAGGAATTCCTTCCAGATCGTGAACGCGACCGGGGCCAGCGCCATCGGCGTGCCGGGGTGGCCGCTCTTTGCGGCTTCGACGGCGTCCATCGAGAGCGTGCGGATCGTGTCGATCGCGAGGCGATCGAGGTCGGTGGCGTGCGAAGCGCGCGCGGGTGCTGCAGACGAAGCGGACATGCAGATCTCTCCTGAAAACTCGGTGTCTTGTGGTCGCGAAGTCTACGGGCCGTGGAGAACGTGCGTCAATTCACCGCTCGCGCGGCGGACGGGTTGCTGAGGTCAGACCGTGCTGAGGAAGCCCGAGGCGTGAGCCGAAGGGAATCCGCGCCGCAATTGTGCGAGGCCGGGGCATCCACTCGGCTTACGCCTCCGTGTTCACGCGACGGCTCGGCATCCTGCCGCCCGTCGCTTGGCGGGCCTCCGCCCGCTCGTGTTCAACCGGGCCTCCGGCCCTCGACGTAACGCGAAACTTGTCCCGGAAAGCCCGAGGCGTGAGCCGACGGGAATCCGCGCCGCAATTGTGCGCGGCCGGGGCATCCACTCGGCTTACGCCTCGGGCTCTCTGACGGTCGGCGCGCCTTGGCACTCTTTCACGTAGGTGACGGTGGCCTCGAGGTCCTGCTCGTCGAGCACGTGCCTGCGGCTGCCCCCTTCGGTCCACCACCGCTTCCTGAATGGCATACCACGGCCGGCGGCATTGAGCGCCCGCGTGCACCACGACTTGAGCTGCCGCATCACATCGTCGGGCGACCGCTCCGGCGCGCTGACGACGACGTGCACGTGCTCTTGCCGACACTGCACGGCGTGGAGCAGCCAGCCGCGATTGTCGCAATGCCGCCGGATGGCGGCCTCGATTGCCGTTCGTTGGTCGACCTTGAATGTCACCGGACGTTCAGCAAGCCGTCGCGCCGCTGCGGCCTGCACGGCCCCATCGGCCCCGCGAAACTGCCCGTGGTGATCGACCCATCCGCGTGGGTCGCCAGGCAGCCACGAGCCGTAGGCGGTCCACGTGAGAAAAAAGGCGATCGGGCCGGATTGAGGGATCGAGCCGGCGGCGGGCATGCGGGCATCCTCTCGGCAGGGGGCATCCACTCGGCTTACGCCTCGGGCTTTCGGTGCGGGCATCCACTCGGCTTACGCCTCGGGCTTTCTGTGCGGGGTCGCGCAGAGGAAGCCCGAGGCGTGAGCCGAAGGGAATCCACGCCGCAATTGTGCGAGGCCGGGGCATCCACTTGGCTTACGCCTCGGGCTTTCTGGCGGAATGACTGTACAGAAGTCCAGTATTCTGTCAAGGTCGGGCCATGTGGCGGCGGTAGGCGTCGTCGAGGTCGGCGTAGCTCGTGCCGCAGAGGCGGGCGAGTGTGTCGGGGGACACGGAGCCCGTGTAGATGCGCACGAGATACTCGACAAACGCTTCGCGATACCGCGTGTCTTCGCCGTTCATGAAGAAGTCGGCAAGGCCCGAGATCTGGCTGTAGATCGCCGGTAGCCGCTCGTCGGCTTGCAGCTCCGTGCGGCCGAGCCCGCATAGCTCGTTCAGAGGAACGTATAGCCCGTCGTCGACGAGCCGCTCGCGGGCGGCAGGCGCACGGCCGGTGTCGCGGCCGCCGAGCGTCCAGCCAAATGCCGTGGGCGTGAGGCTCTCGATGTAGCAGGCGGCCGCTTCGACAGCCCAGAAGCCGCAGCGTTCGCCCACGAGCGGGCTCGTCTTCCGCATCTCGGCGAACAGTTGATGCACGGCCTCATGATGGATCGTGGACGCGCCCGGATCGTCGTCGCCCGCGCCGATTGGAAAGAAATAGGCCGTGCGGGTCGGCGTCCAGTAAAGGCCGAGCGTGCGGGCGATCGTGGGCTCGAGTTTTTCAAGATCCGCGACGTAGGCCGCGCGGTCGGCGAAGAGCGTAGCGGCGAATGGTCCATGGCTCACGGGCCTCGAGCGACCCTCGAACGCCCGCTCGAGGTCGGCCGGTTCGAGCATGAATCCGCCGAACGCCTGTCGCCACACGTCATGGGTGAGTTCGAGTTCGCGGGCGAGCGCCGCGGCCGCCTCGGGCCCCGCCTGCGACGAGATTTTCCAGTGATCCGAGAGCCAGGCCACGGGCCGGCCAGGCCGCGGTTCGGTCGGCCGGGCGGCCTGCGACTTCGTGATCCAGCCGCGATCAGGGTCGGCCACGTCGCCTGCGTCGACCCGCTTCGCCGTCTCGGGCCAGAGCCAGCGGCCGTCGCGCTTCACCCAGCTGCCCGCCTTGCGGGCCGGCTCGTGATCGGGGTCGTCGCGAAGCGACTCGGAGAGGAGCGCGATCGCGGCGGTCGAACGCTGCGCGAGCGGCGGCTTTGCGGTGGCTTGTGCACGCTCCGCCCGCGTGGGCAGTTTCGCGTGGGCCCGGGCGGCCTCGAGGGCGAGCGCGAACAAACCTGCTGCGCGGGTGCGCCGCGCTGCCACGAAGTCGTCCCAGATCGCCTTCTCTTCGGGCGTGTCGATGAAGTCGGGCGTGATGAGTGCGCCGGGAATCGCGAGTATACGCTGGCGGCCCGGGGCCTCGGGCAAGCGCCAGCCGCGCACGAGGGCGGCAAGCTCTGCATGGCCGCCGCGGTCGGCCCGCCGCGCGAGATCGGCGGCGGCCGCCTCCCACTGGTCGTCGAGTGTGTCTCGCGGGATCGGCTCGGCAGCGGCGAGGTCTGCGGCTGCCGTGGAGGCACCGATCGCGATGGCCGCGGCGACGATCGTGCCTGCCGATGGCCACGCCCGACGCCAGACGCTGCGGGCTGCCGTGACGAGCAGATTGCCGAGGGCTGTGACGCCGTAGACCGGATCGACGAGATAGTCCCACGCGTTGTCCGATTCGAGGAGGCCAAGCCGGCAGGCCACGCCGGCTGCAAGCAGCACGATGCCGAATCGATTGCCGGCAAGAATCAGCGCCGCGCCCGCCACGGCGGCGGCCGCCGCAACGCCGGGCTCACTCCAGCCGAGTGCATAGGGATCGAACCGGCCGAGCCCGAGCGCCGCCGGATAGAGCAGCACCGAGGCGCCGGCCCCCCACCACACTGCGGCCCGCCGTGCCGCCGCATCGAGCCACGGCCGGGCGAGAAACGGAGCGGCGACGAGGTCGAGGATCACGATCAGGAAGGGAATCGAAAACGTCTGCCCAAGTCCATGGAGCCAGCGACCGATCGGCATGCCCGCGACCGGCACGAGCACGACGCAGCCGAGGGCGACCGGCAGCCAGGGAGGGATCGGCCGTGGCATCGCGCGTGCCGCACACTGCGCGAAGGCCGCAATCGCCACGCCCCACGCGATCACGGGATACCACCACGCCAGATCATTCATGCCACGGGCTCCCTGCCTTGAGCACGAAGCCAGGCCTCGTTCATGACGACGTGTCGCACCCGCCGCATTTTCCAGGTGTAGACAAGATGCACGCGGCTGCGGCCGTCCTGCACCATATATGGATACGCGAATCGCTCGCCCGGCTCGTCGTCGAGGGTGGCCAGGCGGTGCCAGGCGTCGGCGGCCGGGTCGAACAGCACGAGATCGAGCGTGGCACGATCCTGGCGGGCGAGGTTGCAGGCGACGAGCACCGTGCCGTCGGAGAGCCGCACTGCCGCCACGCTCGCGTCGGGATTCGGCAGCGGAGTCGGCATGGGGTGCGACCACGTGCGTGCCGTGTCGAGTGACCGCTGGACCACGAGCCTGCGAGCCGGCGAGTGGTCGCGGAGGAAGGCGAGGCACCGTTGGCCGTCGAGGGGCACGAGCGCCGGCTGGAGAAGCGATCGCCCGCCCGCGAGCCGCGTCTTGCGCACGCGCAGGGCGTCGCCCTCAGGCCGCAGCCAGAGCACTTCGGGAAACTTGCCCATGCATTCGTGATAGACGGGTAGGACGATCTCCCCCGAATCGAGCCGCACCGGGGCCGCCCGCACCAGTTCGCTGATGTTGAAGAACGGGCTCGTGGCCAGCCGATGGCTCGTCGTCCAGGTGGCTCCACCGTCGGTCGACGAACACGCATTCAGCGTGCTGCCCGACCACCCGCCGATCGCGATCGTCACGTACACCAGCCACAGCCGGCCAGTGTCGTCTGGAAATACCACCGCGTTGCCGATCTTGTCGACGAACCGATCGAGCTGCGCGGTTGCCGCCGGCCGATCGATGACGACTCGCGGCGTCGCCCACGCGATCGGCTCGGCCGCGTCGCCGGCGATCGCAGGCGCCGTCGACAGCCACACTCCGACGTCGCGGGCCGTCTCGTACGATCCGGCATACCAGGCACAGACGAGGCCCCCTTGGGCGCGTTCGCAGAGGCTCGGGCAGTGCACGTAGGGGAGCGGCGGATCGTGGTCGATGAACCCACTCGCGAACAGAGGCGGCTCGTCGGCAGCCGGCGCGGCGGCGAGCCGAAACGCTGCGTCGGCCTGCGGCACGGCGCCCTCATGGCGCGGCCAGGCCCACACCGCGGCCAGGCCGGCCGAAAGCACGCTCCGCCGCGTGAGATCGTCCATGATCTGTCCAGTCGCTCCCGGCGCACTGCAGCCGGGGCCCGTGTGGGCAGTGTCGCTCAGGATTCCTCGGCGAACGCCGAATCGAATTGCCGGTTGCTCGGCGCGAAGTCGAGGTTCTGCACGAACTCGCACGCCTCTGCCGCACCATGCTCACGGTCCATGCCGCAATCTTCCCACTCCACCGAGAGCGGCCCTTCGTAGCCGACCTGGTTGAGCGCCCGGATGATCTCCTCGAAATCCACGCCGCCCCGGCCCGGCGAGCGGAAGTCCCAGCCCCGGCGCGGGTCGCCGAAATTGAGATGGCTGCCGAGGATGCCGCTGCGACCATTGAGCGTGACCACCGCGTCCTTGATGTGCACGTGGTAAATCCGGTCGTGGAACGTGCGGATGAACTCCACCGAATCGACTCCCTGCCAGTGCAGGTGGCTGGGATCGAAGTTGAAGCCGAACTCCTCGCGGCGGCCGAGGGCGTCGAGCGCCCGCTGGGCAGTGACCGTATCGAACGCGATCTCGGTGGGATGCACCTCGAGCGCGAATCGCACACCACACTCGGCGAATACGTCGAGGATCGGATTCCAGCGGTCGGCGAACTCCTGGAAGCCGGCAGCGAGCATCGACTCGGGCACCGGCGGAAACGAATACAGCAGATGCCAGATCGACGAGCCGGTGAACCCGTTCACGACCGACACGCCGAGCTTCTGGGCGGCGCGGGCCGTGTTCTTCATCTCTTCGGCTGCACGCTTATTGACCCCGTCGGGTTTGCCGTCGCCCCACACGTGGGGCGGCAGGATCGTCTTGTGCCGCTCGTCGATCCGGTCGCACACGGCCTGGCCGACGAGGTGATTCGAGATTGCATAGACGGAGAGATCGTGCCGCTCGAGCGCATCGCGCTTCGCAGCACAGTAGCCACTCTCCTGGAGCGCCTTCGTGACGTCGAAGTGGTCGCCCCAGCACGCGAGTTCGAGCCCTTGATAGCCGAACTCCTGCGCCTTGCGGGCGAGGTCTTCGAGCGGCAGATCGGCCCACTGGCCGGTGAACAGCGTGACGGGACGGGGCATGCGAGCTCCTTCAGCGGGAAGATACGTGAACGATGTGAAGGTGCGAATTGTGACAGATGG
>CAMAVC010000105.1 GCA_945861585.1 Planctomicrobium piriforme | reverse complement strand
GGTGCATCGACGCCCAGCCCCCCGCCTCGGCGTCAGCCGCGAACATCGGGAAGTCGACCACCCACGAGAAATGCATGGCGTTTGGGTCGTAGAGGCCAAGCGTTGCCCCGAGCCGCTTCCGCAGCATGTGGAGCGACTTGCAGGTGACGTCGAACGAATCGGCCACGATCAGCGCGAGATCGCCCGGCTCGCAGCCGAGCTTCGCCCTGACCGCGTCTGCCACGGTCACGAGATTCTTCGCCACCGGACCCGACCAGGCTCCATCGGGCTCAACCTTCAGCCAGACAAGCCCCTTCGCCCCGCCCTCCATCGCCACGGCGGTGAGTTCGTCGAGGTCTTTGCGGGAAAACTTCGCCGCCGCCCCCGGAACGCGGATGCCCCGCACCCGGCCCCCGCTCTCGACGGCACCGCGAAACACCCGGAAATCACTCTCGCCGGCGATGGCCGTGAGATCGACGATCTCCAGACCGTACCGCAGGTCGGGGGCGTCGTGGCCGAACCGCTCCATGCATTCATCCCACGTGAGCCGCGGCAGCGGGAGCGAAACGTCGAGCCCAAGGATCTCCCGGCCGGTCCGCTGCACGAGCGACTCGATCACGCCCATCACGTCGTCGGCCTCGACGAACGACATCTCGACGTCAAGCTGCGTGAACTCGGGCTGGCGGTCGGCCCGCAGGTCTTCGTCGCGGAAACACTTCGCCACCTGCACGTAGCGGTCGAAGCCGGCCATCATCAGCAGCTGCGTGTAGAGCTGCGGCGACTGCGGCAGCGCGAAGAACGAGCCGTGCTCGAGCCGGCTCGGCACGAGGTAGTCGCGGGCGCCCTCGGGCGTGCTCTTCCCGAGCATCGGCGTCTCCACGTCGATGAACCCGAGCTCGTCGAAGTGGTCGCGCATGAGCTTCACGATCCGGCTGCGCAGAAACATGTTCTCCTGCATGGCCGGACGGCGCAGGTCGAGCCAGCGGTGCGCGAGCCGCACCTCCTCGCCGGGCAGGTCCGTCGCGCCGGGCTGGAAGACGGGCGTCTCCGCCTCGTTGAGCACTTCGAGCGCCGTGCACACGACTTCGATCGCGCCCGTGGCGAGTTTCGGATTCGTGGTGCCGTCAGGGCGGGCCCCGACGGTGCCCCTCACCGCGAGCACCCACTCCGCCCGGACGGCCTTCGCCGCGGCGAGCGCCTCCGGGCCGCTGTCCGGCCCGATCACCACCTGGGTGCGGCCCCAGCGATCGCGGAGATCGATGAAGATCACGCCCTTGTGGTCGCGGACACGATCGGCCCAGCCACAGAGCGTGACCTGCGTGCCGAGGTGGGCCGGGCGGAGTTCTCCACAGGTGTGACTTCGAAGCACGCGGCAGGGCCTTTCTTGCGGTGGCGGGAGTGGGTCACGAACGGAAGGCGGCGAGCACGAGCAGGGCGACGGCCACGAGCATGGCGAGCCCCAGCAGCGGCAGCGCGGCGTAGAACACGAGCGGCAGCACGTTGTCGCCGAGCGAGGCGCGGGCGAACACGGCTACGAGTGCGATCACCGCAAACACGAGCGTCAGAGCGAACGCCGTCCAGGCGAGAAGCTTCGGCACCATCGGTCGCTATCTCACCGTTCGCTCGCCGCTGAATTCCAACTGCATCTGCTGGTCGGAATCGTCGCCGGAGAATTCGCGAAACAAGAGGCTCGGCTGGATGTCGTGGTTGTGCTGGTATTTCCCGCTCGCGTATTCGGTGATCGCGCCGTGGATCTGGTGGAAGAAGATCTGGCAGATCGGCACTCCCGGGTAGATCTTCACCGGCTGCACCGCGAACATCTCGAGCGTCCAGTAGCCGCAGAAGCCGACGTCGCCGAAGCCCGCCGTCACGTGGACGAACAGCCCGAGCCGGCCGATCGAACTGCGGCCCTCGATCATCGGCACGAGATTGTGCGTCTCGGTACGCTCGACCGTGCGGCCGAGGTACAGCTGGTTGGGGGTGAGCACGAGCCCGTCTTCCGGGATTCGGATCCGCTCCACGCGGTTGCTCTTCCGCATGTCGAGCACCACCTCCTCGTAGACGAGCAGTTCGTCGTGGAGCGAGAGGTTGTAGCTGTTGGGGTTGAGCCGGCCCTCGTCGAAGGGCTCGATCACGACATTGCCGCCGAGCTGCTGCTTGATCTCGTTGCCGGAGAGGATCATGGGTGGTTCCAGGTGCGGTGGCGGAGAAGACAGGAACCCGACGGGGGCGGATTGTACGCTTTTGGTTCGACGCTGTCAGGGACGGCGGCGTTTTGCGGCGGGCCGCGGTCGTCGCTGCGCCAGTTTTCGGGGGCTCTTCGCCTTCACGCCCACGCGCGGGCAGAGGTCGGCGAGCGGGCAGGCCTCGCACCGCGGCCCCCGGGCCGGGCAGATGGTGCGGCCGTGCTCGATGAGCCGGTGGCTGAAGGCGATCCAGTGGTCGCGGGGCACAGCCTTCACGAGGTCGCGCTCCGCCCGCACGGCATCGGTCTGCCGCGTGAGCCCCAGTCGCCGCGTGATCCGGCCCACGTGCGTGTCGACCACGATCCCCTCGGCCTGGCCAAACGCACTGCCGAGCACGACATTGGCCGTTTTGCGGCCCACACCCGGCAGCCGCACGAGGTCGGGAAGCGACCGCGGCACCTCCCCACCGTGCCGCTCCACGAGCCCCTGACAGCAGCCGAGAATGTTCTTCGCCTTGGCCCGGTAGAAGCCGGTGCTGCGGATTACGGCTTCGAGGTCGCGCGGCCTGGCGGCAGCCAGGGCCGCCGGCGTGGGCCAGCGGCGAAACAGGTCGCCGGTGACCATGTTCACGCGCTTGTCGGTGCACTGGGCCGAGAGAATCGTGGCCACGAGAAGCTGAAACGGGTTGGCGAAGTCCAGCGAGCATTCCGCTGCCGGATAAGCTCCTGCCAGCCGCCCGGCGATCGCCGCCGCCCGCAGTTTCTTGGCGGCCATCGTTTCACGGGCCAGTCGAGCCGGGGTGGCCACCCCCTCGCCACGGCCGTGGCTGCTACCATTCATCAGGCGTTCCTTCGTGCCGGTCGGAGGCGTCGGCCCTTGACCAGGTGAATGACGGCAGCGAGCAGGGTTGGATTCATGGACGCAGCGTCAGCCTACGAGCCCCTGTATCTCGAAGGCATCGAGAAATTCAACGCCTGCGACTACTACGAGAGCCACGAAGTCTGGGAAGAGCTCTGGACGGAATACCGGGGCCCGTCCCGGAAGTTTTACCAGGGGCTGATCCAGGCCGCAGTGGCTCTCTATCATTTCGGCAACGGCAACATTCGCGGGGCCCGCAAGCTTCATAAGAGCGTGCACGGGTATCTCGAACCCTACGCCCCGCAGCACTTGGGCCTCGATATCGGAAAGTTTCTCGTCGCGTTCGACACCTGCCTCGCCGACGTGGCCGCGAGCACGGAGGATTTTCCCGACGTCACGCTCGACCCCGACCTGCTCCCGGAAATCCACCTCGATCCGCCGCCGGCCTGACGCCGGGGCACACGCGGCACGGCCGAGCCTCCCATGACCGACGAACCGCTCTCCTTTTCGCCCGACCAGTTTTCCGGACAGGCGCGCATTTTCGCGCTGCCGAATCTGGTGATGTTTCCGCACGTCATGCAGGCGCTGCACATCTACGAGCCCCGGTATCGGGCGATGCTCGAGGAAGCGATCGAAGACGACCGCCTGATCGCCTTGGCCGTGCTGGCGCCCGGCTGGGAGCAACACTACGAGGGGCGCCCGCGGCTCCGCTCGACCGCCTGCCTGTGCCGCGTGGCGACCCACCAGCGGACGCCCGAGGGCACCTACAACGTGCTTCTGCTCGGCGTGCGGCGGCTGCGGCTCGTGCGCGAGCTGCCGCCGAAGAAGCTGTTTCGTGTGGTGGAGTCGGAGATCCTCGACGACGAATCGCCCGACGAAGAATCGCCCGCCGCCGCGGAGCTCCAGCAGCAGCTGCTCGCCGCTTTCAAGCGGGCGATGCCGAAGATCCCCGACGCCTACGAGCAGCTCGACCAGTTGCTGGGCACGCAGATCACCCTGGGCATGCTCGCCGACATCGTGGCCTACACGATCGATCTCGACATCGAATGGAAGATGCGACTGTTGGCCGAATGCGATGTCTTCCGCCGCACCCGGCTCTTGCTCGAGGCGATCGCCGGCCGGCCCGCGGCCACGATTCCGCGGCCTTTCCCACCCGAGTTTAGCGCCAACTGACATCCTGCCGTGTGCTAGGATGGATCGCATGAAGAAGGATGCCTCGCCCGTCGATCATGCCCGTATCGAGCGGGCCGTGCGTGAGATTCTCCATGCCGTCGGGGAGGATCCCGATCGGGAGGGCCTGCTCGAAACCCCGGCCCGGGTGGCCCGGATGTATGCGGAGATGTTCAGCGGGCTCCATCAAGACCCGAAGGTGCATCTTCGCAAGGCCTTCACGGAGAAGTACGACGAAATCGTGCTCGTGCGCGACATCTCGTTCACCAGCGTCTGCGAGCATCATCTTCTGCCGTTCATGGGCAAGGCCCACATCGGCTATCTGCCCGATGGGCGGGTGCTCGGCCTGAGCAAGCTCGCCCGGATCGTGGAAGTGGTGTCGCATCGGCCGCAGGTGCAGGAGCGGATGACGGAGCAGATCGCCGATCTGCTCGTGGAAGACCTCGGGGCCAAGGGCGTGGCCGTGGTCGTGGAGGCGTCGCACACCTGCATGACGATCCGCGGCATCCGCAAGCCCGGCAGCCTGTGCGTGACTTCGGCGATGAAGGGGATCTTCCGCTCCAACGTGTCGAGCCGAGCCGAAGTCATGTCGCTCATCTACGGGAATCGTCCGGCGCTGTGACGCTTCTCGTCGACTTTCTCTGCCGGTTCGCCTGGGGCCTCGCCGCCGCGCTGGTGCTCACGCCCGCCGGCATGGTGCCGGCCGGCTTCTTTCGCGTGAATCTGCTCGTGGTGCTCGGGCTCGCCACCTTCGCGGCGCTCCTGGCGGGGTCGGTGCTGCCGGCGTGGTTTTGGCCGCTGCCGGCCGCGGCGGCCGTGGCGGCGTGGCTCGGGAGCATCGCGTGGTTTGCCGAGCGGGTCCGCGGCGGAATCGCATTTTGCATCGCCTGCGCCGGGCTACTTGCGGCGGCGACGGTGCTCGTGGGGCCGCTGGCGATCGTGCCTGCCGCCACGCGGCTGCTCTCGGGGCTCGTGGTCGGCCTGACGGTGCATGCGATGCTCCTTGGGCACTGGTATCTCAACGCACCTGGCATGCGGGTCGACGCCCTGCGCCGGATGATCGACGTGGCGCTCGTGGCGTGGGCGGCCGTGCTCGTGGCAACGCTCGCCGCCGTGCTGCACACGGGCGCCGTGCCGTGGCAGGGCCTCGAGCCGACGGCCTTCGCGCTCCTCTCCCTGCGCTGGCTGGCCGGGCTCCTCGGGCTGCCCGCCCTGCTCATTTTGAGCCGCAAGACGCTCGATATTCCCAACACGCAGAGCGCCACGGGTATTCTCTATGTGGCCTGCCTGGCCGCGATCATCGGCGAGCTCACCGCCCAACTGCTCGCGACGGCAGCCTGATTTTCATGCGGAGCGCCTCGGATGCGGATCACCTACGCCTGCCCCGCCTGCCATGCCACCGTCACGGCCGACGGCATCGAGACTCGTGCCGCGCTCGACTGCCCGGCCTGCGGAGTGGCTGTCACCGTGCCCGACGATGCCTTCGCGCCCGGCACGCCGCCACGGCTGCGGCGGTGCCTTGTCTGCCCGAGCACCGAGCTCTTCGTGCGCAAGGATTTTCCCCAGCGCGTGGGGCTCGCGATCGTCGTCGCGGGGCTCGCCGCGAGCTGCGTGGCGTGGGCGTGGCGGGAACTCGTGCTCACGTTCGCGATCCTGTTCGGGACGGCGCTCGTCGACGTGGTGCTGTATCTCGTGATGCCAGACTGCCTGTCGTGCTATCGCTGCGGTGCCCGCTATCGCGGAGCCGGTGTGCGGGGCTCGTTTGGCGGCTTCGATCTGGAGACGCACGAGAAGCACCGCCAACAGACGGCCCGGCTGCGGGCCGGATCCGCACATGGATCGTGAACGGCAGCTGATCGCCGAAGATCTGCGCGGCCTGGTGGCCGGCGACGTGCTGTGCGACGACGCGAGCCGGGCCCTCTACGCCACCGACGCGAGCCTGTTCGAGATCTGGCCGCTGGTGATCGTGCGGCCGCGCTCGGTGGACGACGTCGCGGCGACGGTGCGGTTTGCCGCGGAGCGCGGGATCCCGGTCACCCCGCGGGGCGGCGGCTCCGGGCTCGCCGGCGACGCGCTCGGCCGCGGCATCGTGGTGGACACGTCGCGATTCATGCGCCGCATCATCCACACCACGGCGACTCGGGTGCGGGTGCAGCCGGGGGTGGTGGCTGCACAGCTCGATGAGCATCTCGCCCGGCTGGGCCGCATGTTCGGCCCCGATCCGGGCAATGCGGCCGTGACCACGATCGGCGGGATGATCGGCCGCAATGCCTCGGGCAGCCGGTTCGCGCGGCACGGGGCGATCCGCGATCGGGTCGCGGCGGTGCAGGGCGTGCTCGCCGACGGCAGCGTGATGGAGCTCGTGCCCACGGCAGCGGGTGGCACGGGCACGCCTGCCGAGGGCGGGCAGGCACGGTTGGCCGCGGGCGTGGCGGCGATCCTCGCCGATGCCCGGCCCGTGATCGCGCGCTGGCAGCCGGCCGATCGGCCCACGCACGGCGGGTATCGGCTCGATGATCTCGAGCGCGACGGGCTCGTGGACCTGCCGCGGCTGCTCTGCGGCGCGGCCGGCACGCTGGCCATCGTCACGGAGGCGACGCTCGAGACGAGCCCGGCCGACGGTGGCCGCGCCGTCGCGCTCGTGCTCTTCGACTCGCTCGAAAAGGCGGCCGATGCGGCGCTGCGGCTGGCGAGCCTGGGGCCGAGCGCCTGCGACCTGTTCGACAAGCGTCATCTGGCGCTCGCCCGCGGAGCGAAGGTGACGTTCGATCTGCTCATTCCGCCCGCCGCCGACGCCGGGCTGCTCGTCGAGTTCTCGGGGGAGACGCCGGCGGAGTGCCGGGCCCGGCTCGACGATGCCCTCGCCCGCCTCGGGGGCGTGAAGCGGCTGTGCCTCGACATCCGGCGGGCGGAGGACGACCACGATGCGGCGCTCTTTTGGGAACTGTCGCGGCAGGTCGTGTCGACCCTCCACGGCGTGCGCGGCACGTCTCGCCCTGTGCCGTTCGTGGAAGACGTGGTACTCCCGCCGGCCAGACTGCCGGACTTCCTGAGGCGTTTGCAAGACGTGCTCAAGGATCAGGCGGCCACGGCGCTCGTGTTCGGGCACGCCCTCCAGGGGCAGGTGCACATCCGGCCGTATGCCGAGCCCCGGCATCCCGACGAGCGGGTGCGGCTGGAGCGGCTGGCCGAGTCGATCTATGCAGACGTGGTCGCCCTCGGTGGCACGCTCGGCGGTGAGCAGGGGCTCGGCCTGTCGAGGACGGCGTTTTTCGGCCGCTTCTTTCCCGATTTGAGCGGCGTGTTTTCCCGCGTGAAGGAACTGTTCGATCCACGGGGCACCCTCAATCCTGGCCGGATCGTCGCGGCGGTGGAGCTCCCTGCGGTGACGGAGGCGTTTCGCGGGTCGCTCGAGCCTGCGCGGCCGGCCGACCCGCGCATGGCCGCGCCCGTGCTGCCGGTGCTCACGTGGCCCGCGGCCAGCCTCGCGGCGGAAGTCGATGCCTGCAACGGCTGCGGGGCGTGCCGCACGCTCGGGCCCGACGTGCGCATGTGCCCGCGCTACCGCGAGGAGCCCGCGGAGGAATCGTCGCCCCGGGCGAAGGCCAGCCTCGCGGCCGGGATCCTCTCCGGGGGTGTCGCTCCTGAAGCGCTCGCCACCGACGCATTGCGCCGGATCGCCGACACCTGCTTCAACTGCCACCAGTGCCGCGTGGACTGCGCGGCGGGGGTGGACATTCCGGCGCTCGTGATGGAATTGAAGGCGGCCCACGTGGCGGGCAACGGGCTGCCCACGGCGGTATGGCTGCGGGCGCAGGTCGATCGCCTGAGCGCGTTGGGAGGGCGATTCGCGCCGCTGGCCAACCGGGCGATCGCCAATCCGCAGGCACGGTGGCTCATCGAGAAGACGCTCGGCATCGCCCGCGGCCGCAAGCTTCCGCGCTTCACCGGCCGCCGCACGATGCGTTGGGCGGCGCGGCGCGGCCTCACGCGGCCTTCCCAACGCGGCGGCCCGCGCGTGCTCTACCTGCTCGACACCTTCGCCCGCCATCACGATCCGCTGCTCGTGCAGTCGTTCGTGTCGATCCTCGAGCGTCAGGGCGTGGGCGTGTTCATCGACCCGCGGCAGGTGGCGTCGGGGATCGCTCTGGTGTCGGAAGGCGACGTCGAGGGAGCCCGCGCCCTCGCCCGCACCAACGTGCGCATCCTCGCGGAGGCCGTGCGGCTCGGCTATCGGATCGTGTGCACGGAGCCCGCGACGGTGACCTGCATCACGCACGATTATCCACTGCTCGTCAAAGACGACGACATGGAGCGGATCGTCGCCGCCACGACCGATGCCACGAGCTACCTCTGGGAGTTGCATCGCGACGGCCAGTTGCGGCTCGACTTTCAGCCCGTGGCGGCGCGCGTCCTCTACCACACCCCCTGCCACCTCCGCGCCCGACACGCCACGAGCCCGGCCGAGCATCTGCTGCGGCTCGTGCCCGGCCTCACGGTGCAGGCGGCCGATCAGGGCTGCTCCGGGATGGCCGGCACCTTCGGCCTGGCCCGCGAGCACTACCGCGCGAGCCTCCGCGTGGGGCTGGGGCTCGTCACGGCGATCCGCAGCGCCGGTGTCGACGCGGGTGCTACCGAGTGTAGCGCGTGCAGGATACAAATGGAGCAGGGCACGACGAAGCCCACCGTGCACCCCGTGAAGATTCTCGCAAAGGCGTGTGGAGCGATCGATGGCGACGGAGCCGAGGAACTCGACGGCGTGCTCGCTGCCCAGAGCGGCCGGCTCACGACCAGCTAGTGCGGCGCACGCCGCCGTGGTGAGGGTCGGCCTGTTCGCCGGCATGGCCGAGGCCGCCGGTCGCCGCGGGCTCGAAGTTGCCTGGCAGGGGGGCACCGTGGCGGATCTGCGGGCAGCCGTCGCAGCCGCGTGCCCGGCGCTGGCGCCGCTGCTCGTGCGGAGCGTGTTCGCGATCGACGGTCGCTACGTCGCCGACACCGCCGGCGTGCCTGCAGGGGCCGAGGTCGCCGTGATTCCCCCGGTGAGCGGAGGCTGACATGACGACCGTGCATTGCAGGCTCGTGCGTGATCGGATCGACACGGCGGACGTGCTGGCCGTAGTGGGGCGGGAGGCCGCCGGAGCCAGCGTGCTGTTCGTGGGGACGACGCGGTCGATCACCGGCGACGTCGTCACCCGCAGCCTCGACTACGAAGCCCACGAGCCGCTCGCGGAGGGCCAGCTCGCGCACCTCGCCGGCGCGGCCGTGCAGGAGTTTGCCCTGAGTGCGTGCGCCGTCGTGCATCGCCTCGGAGTGGTGCCGGTGGGAGAGGCGAGCGTGGCGGTGGCCACCAGCGCCCCGCATCGCCGCGAGGCCTTCGCCGCGGCCGAGTGGCTCATGGAGCGGATCAAGCAGGCGGTGCCGATCTGGAAGCGCGAAGAGGCCGCCGACGGCACGCGCACGTGGGTGCATCCTGAAACCGCGCCCGCGGTGGAGCTCGGCCCATGAGCGACGAGGCAGGGGGCCGGGCAACGCGATGGCAGCCGGGCGGCCGGCTCACCGACGGCTTCGGCCGCGTGCACACCGACCTCCGCGTGAGTGTCACCGACCGCTGCAATCTGCGCTGCACCTACTGCATGCCGATCGACGCGGTGTTCAAGCCGCGCGAGGAGTTGCTGACCTACGAAGAGATCGCCCGCGTGGTGCGGGTGGCCGCCGGGCTCGGCATCCGGTCTGTTCGGCTCACCGGCGGCGAGCCCCTCATGCGGGCCCGGCTCGACGAGCTCGTGCGCCAGTTGGTGGCGGTGCCGGGGATCGAGGACGTGGCGGTGACGACCAACGGCCTGCTGCTCGCCGAGCAGTCGGAGGCGCTCGCCCGGGCCGGGCTGCATCGGCTCAACGTGAGTCTCGACAGCCTCCGGGAAGACGTGTTCGAGGCGATCGCCCGGCGGCGCGGGCTCGACCGTGTGCTCGCCGGCCTCGCCGCCGCGAAGGCCGCGGGGTTCGCGACGATCCGGATCAACGCCGTCTCGATTCGGGGCCTCACCGAAGGGGAGATCGTGCCGCTGGCGGAGTTTTGTCGGCGCGAGGGTTTTCAGCTGCGGTTCATCGAGTTCATGCCGCTCGACGCCGAGGCCTGCTGGGCGGACGAGCGCGTGCTGACCGGCCGCGACGTGCGGGCGATCCTCGAGCGCGAACTGGGGCCGCTCGTGCGCGTGGCGAGCGGCGACCCCGGGCAGCCGGCGGTCGATTTCACGTGGGCCGACGGCACCGGCCGCGTGGGGTTCATCGACCCGGTGTCGACGCCGTTCTGCGACCGTTGCGACCGGCTCCGGCTCACCGCCGACGGGCAGTTTCGCAACTGTCTGTTTTCGACCACCGAGTGGGACGTGCGGCAGGTGCTGCGCGGCGGTGATGAGACCGACGACGTGGACGGCGCGATCGCCGCGCTCCTCGACGACTGCGTGCGAACGAAGCGGGCCGCCCATGGCATCGGCGCGGCCGACTTCGAGCGACCGGCGCGGGCGATGTATCAAATCGGAGGATAGGGCGATGCTCTCCGGCCAGCCACGCCGCTATCTCGACAATGCCGCGACGACGTGGCCGAAGCCGGAGGCAGTGCTCGCCGCGTGGGAACGAGCGGCGCGGGTCGTCGGCGTGGCTGCCGGCCGGGGCAGCTACCGCGAGGCCGTCGAGGCGGATGCGATCCGGGCCCGGGCCCGGGCCCGGGCAAGCGCCCTCCTTGGCGGCGTCGATCCGGCGCGGGTGGCGCTGCCCTCGGGCGCCACGCTCGCGCTCAACATGGCGATCCACGGAATCATGCGGCCGGGCGACC
>CAMAVC010000104.1 GCA_945861585.1 Planctomicrobium piriforme | reverse complement strand
GCTTCCCGCGACCACGAGCCAGAGCACGGGGCGGCGACGGGGCGACCGTCGACAGCGCCGTGAGCATCCAGGCGCTGCATCATGAGTGGGGCGGTGAGTGATCAACACAACGTGTCTTGCTGGCGGGCCGGGTCTGCGTCTGGGGGGGGTATCGGCCGTTTCTCCACCGGGAACCCGGTAGGCGGCAAGGAGCCCGTGCGGGTCGCGGCAGACCGTCCGGCACTCCCAGCCTGCGTGTCTTGCCAGGCAGGCAGGCCGCCCGCTCAAAACAGCTTGCGCCAGGCCTCTGCGATCGACCAGGGCTCGACGTCGCCGGGGTTCGCAGCCCATTCGCGCCAGGCGTTCACGTCGTTGCCGAGGTCGCGACCGCTGACCTGTTTGAGGGCTGCGACGGCCCGGTATTGCACGGCCGGATCGGGATCTTCGAGCGCCTCTGCCAGCACGGGAATCGCACCCTCGTTCTCCATTTCGCCCAGCATGCGAATCGCCCGCAGGCGGACGTCGAGTTCGCGATCGGCCCGATAACGATTGGCGAGCAACTGCACCGCCTCGGCCCCGCCCCGCTTCCGCCACACCTCGCAGGCCCGTGTCCTCACCCGCTCATCGGGATCTTGCAGCGATCCCTTGCAGATCGCGACCGCCGACGCCGTGTCAAAATCGCCGGCGATCGCCACGATCTCGCACCGCACGCGGGCATCGTGCTCGGCGAGCACTTGCTCGGCCAGTTTCCGCGTGAAGTCGACGCTCTGGCTGCTCCCCCCGGCCTTGGCCTGTTTGGCTTCCGCTTCGAGCTGCTCGATCCGCTGGTTGGCGGTGGGGCCGTACAGCTCGGCGTTTTTCTTGGATTTATCGGAGGCGGTCCACGGCAGCCAGCCCGAGCAGCCGACGACGGCGGGACCGAGCGTGGCGACGGTAATCGCGACGAGCAACGTTCGCTGCGATGGCAAGTTGGGACGGCAATGAATTGGTGTCATGCCCATAGCGACCGGACGGTACAGGGCCATGAGGCATTGAAGCCAGACCAGATGGCGAGGCGCAGCGGAACTTTGCCTGATCACTCATTCGACCCGCCTCGCACGCGCCGGCTTCGGGCTCCCCATATCCCGCTCGCCGGACGCTCGCTGCGCCCATCCTGGGCTCCACTCGCTCGGACCTGCCTGCGCTCCGGCATCCTGCCTGCGCTGGTCAGCTACGCCGGCGACCGGGACACGGGGAGCCCGAAGCCTCCTCAACTGAAGACGGGAGGCTCGGGGTTACCCCTGCCGTTGAGCCGGCGTATTTGACCAGCGGA
The DNA here is from genome assembly GCA_945861585.1 of Planctomicrobium piriforme. Taxonomy (GTDB): domain Bacteria; phylum Planctomycetota; class Planctomycetia; order Pirellulales; family UBA1268; genus RGVT01. Next base: position 9,865 of record CAMAVC010000104.1, on the reverse strand, counting down.
GCCATGGATGGCGCAGCGCAGGCAAATCCGAGAGAGCCGAAGCCTGGAGGGCGGAGGCGAACGTCCGGCGAGACGGTACGGGTAACCCCGAGCCGGCGCGGGCCAATGCAGTGAACGTCCGGCGATGGAGCATAGGGAGCCCCTCTTTACTATTTTGCCACGCCCTCGTGCGTCGGCGCAGTTTGCACTTTCACCGGCCTGCCGAACCTGCTTGCATGATAGGGTCTCTTTTCAGCGCGGAGCGTGCAGATGCGGTTCGTGGGGTTCGCCCTGTGTCTGAGTTTCGCCGTCGCCGCGCCTACGGTCTGGGAGCGGGTGCGAATCTCGGGTGATTCGGGCGAACGCGTCGTCGAGGGGCAGGTGATCGTCGAGGCCCAGGATGGAAGCTTGCTCGTCGAGCATGCCGACCAGCGGCTCGAGGTCGTGCCGGGAGCGGAGGTGCAGAGCCGGGAGGCAGTGCCGACGACGCCGGAGCCACTCACACCGCGGGCTTTGGGGGATGCCGTGCTGCGCACGCTGCCCGCCGGGTTCGATCAGTACGCGACGCGGCACTACGTCGTCTGCTTCGATACGTCGCGGGCCTATGCGCAGTGGTGCGCGGCCCTCTTCGAACGGTTGCACGACGCCTTCATGAATTTCTGGCGGCAGGCGGGCTTCGAGGTTGCAGAGCCGGAGCACCCGCTTGTCGTGGTGATCTTTGCCGACCGGCAGCGCTATGAGGAGCATGCGGCAGCCGATCTCGGCGCGGCGACCGATCGCGTGGTCGGCTACTACAATCTGCTGAGCAATCAGGTGACCACGTTCGATCTCACGGGCAGCGATCTGGTCGGCGGGCAGCCGAGTCGATCGGCGGGCCGGGCCGGGCTCGAGATTCTGTCGAGCAGCCGCGCGGCGGGCCTCGTGGCCACGCTCGTGCACGAGGCCACGCACCAGATGGCGTTCAACGGCGGTCTGCACCGGCGGCTGGCGGCCGTGCCGCTGTGGGTGAGCGAGGGCGTGGCGATGTACTTCGAAACGCCCGATGTCTCCAGCGATCGCGGCTGGCGGGGCATCGGCGGCGTCAACGGGCCGCGTCGCGAACGATTCGTGGCGAGCCGCCGGGCGGGGTGGTTTGCCGACATCGTGCGGAGCGACGAGTCGTTTCGGAGCACCGACGAGGCCCTCGATGCATATGCCGGCGCGTGGGCGGCGACGGCCTTTCTCGTCCAGACCCGCAAGGCCGCCTTCATCGGCTATCTGCGCACGCTGTCCGAGAAGAAGCCGCTCGTGGAGGACGACGCCGACCGTCGGCTCGAGGAGTTCACCACGGCCTTTGGCGTGGAGCCTGGGGCCCTCGAGGAGGCGATCGCGAAATTCGTCGCCCGGCTCAAGTGACCGCATGCGTGCCCGGTCGGTACACTTGATGCGATCGAGATGTTGCCATCTTTTCGGCTCAGGAGCATGCCATGCCAGACATCAGCCAGCTTCAGACGCCCAGCCACCGTTCGCGCCGCGCATTTCTCGCCCTCTCGGCCACAGGAATGGCCAGCGGGGCCGTCGTGCCGCAGCTGTATGCGGCCGCCGCCGGCAGCATGGGCAGGGAGATTCGCGTCGGGCTCGTGGGCTGCGGCGGCCGCGGCACGGGCGCGGCGCTGCAGGCTGCGGCCGCCGATCCCGCGGTGCGGATCGTGGCGCTCGGCGACGGCTTCGCCGACCAACTCGAGGCATCCGCCCACGTGCTCGCCCGCGATGCCGCAGGCCAGTTCGCCTGCCCGGCGAGCGGCCGCTTCAGCGGCTCCGACGCCTATCGCCGGGTGCTCGACACGGGGGTCGACGCCGTCGTGATCGCCGCCCCGCCGCACGTGCGGCCGCTGCACGTCGAAGCCGCCGTCGCCGCGGGCGCGCACGTCTTCTGCGAGACGCCGGCTGCGATCGACCCAGCGGGGGCGGCGCGGGTGGCCCACGCCCTGACCGCCGCGCGGGCGGCAGGCCTGGCAGTGGCATCGGGGCTCCACGCCCGTCGTGATTCGTCGCTGGCGGCGCTCGTCGCCGACATGCGGGGCGGTGAAATCGGCCGGCTGCTGTCGGTCGACGTGCACGCCACGTGGCGCGGTCCCTGGAAAGTGGCCGCACGTCCCGACTCGACGGCCGCCGAAGAGCGGCTCCGGAACTGGGTGTCGTGCGACGCGCTCTCGGGCGGGCGGTTCGTCGAGCGACACGTGCACGCCATCGATCGGGGGTTGTGGGCGCTCGGCGACCGTGCGCCCGCCACGGCCGAACCGCTCACGAATCGGGAGGGTGACGTGGTGGCCGTGCGCTACCGCTTTGACGACGGTGCCGAGCTTCGTGCCTCGGTTGCCCGGGTCGCGCTCGGGCCCGATCGCATCTGCGAGACGGTGGTCGGCAGTCGCGGCGAGCGCGACCTCACGCTGCCGGCGGACGGCCGGCGGTTTCAGGCCACGATGGATGCCTTTCTCCGGGCGATGCGCTCCGCAGACGGCATGGACGACGGGGCCATTCTCGTGCGGGGCAGCCTGGTGGCGATCATGGGGCGGCTGGCAGCGGCCAGCGGGCGAATGGTGCGGTGGGACGAGATGCTTGCGGCAACGCCGCTACCTGCCCAGTTTGCCATGCCGGCAAAGGTGTAAATCTCGACGAGGGTCGACGTCGATAGAACGTTCATCATGGCAGCCTCCCGCGCCACCGTCGTGCAGTCGCTCAGCATCGCGCTGATCGTGTTCGTGATGCTCACGTTCGTGCTGGCGGTCACCACGTACCTCTTCTTCCGGCAGAAGTTCGATGCCGAAGCGGCCGCCGCCGCCGCCGCGGGCGAAATGGCGCAGGCCAAGACGGTTCTCGAAACCGCCGAGGCGGACAAGAACAAGCTCAAGCAGATCCTGGGATTCGCGGATGACAAGTCGGTCGCCGACATCGAGACCGAGGTCAATGAGCTGTTCGAAAAAAACCACGAAGACTTCGAGGCGGATTCCAAGTCGTACAAGAGCTTCAGCGCCTGGCTGCTGACCTCGAACGAGGCGAAGGACAAGGCACTCAACGCCCTCAACGCCAAAAACGCGCAGCTCGACAAGGAGAAAGCCGAAGCCCTCGCCGCGGCCGAGAAACGGCAGCAAGACCTCGAGGCCAGGGCGAAGGCCAAGGAAGACGAGGCCGCCGCGCTCAAGAAAGACTTCGATGGCCGCTGGCAGGAGCACGAGGCCAAGGTGAAGTCGCTCACCGCAGAGCAGCGGAAGGCGCTCGACCGCTCGGCGCGGCTCGATCTGCTCGATGCCGAGATCGCCAAGGGGGAGCCGCTGCTGTCGGCGTCTCGCCAGGCCCGCTTCAAGACACAGCCGCCCGAAGGCCGGGTGGCCGTGCTGTTCGAGGAGCTCCGTGATCGTGACAAGCTGATCACACGCCAGAACGAGATCCTCGGCGACCTGCGCGTGGCCGACAGGGCCCTGCAGGACACCGTGCTCGCGGCGACGCCCCAGGACGACCGCATCGACGGCTTCGACGGACGCGTGCTCTCGATCAACGAAATCGATCGGACGGTGCTCCTCGACGTGGGGTTGACACGCGGCCTGCGCCCGGGGCTCGTGATGCGGGTGTACGAACCGGGGGATGCCCGGCCGCAGTCGGGGGATTACAAGGCGGTGGTCGAAGTGGTGGCGGTGGAAAGCGACGCCCTGGCGCGGGCCCGGATTCGGTCCGACGCGGTGGGCGATCCGATCCTGCCCGGAGACCGCGTGGCGACGAGCCTCTGGTCGCCGGACGGCACCTTCGAAGCGGTCATCGTGGGCTTCGTGCAACTCGACGGCGATCAAAAGCAGGATCAAGACCGGCTGCAACAACTCGTGGAGCGGATCGGCGGCCGCGTCGAGCCGAGCGTGTCGACGACGACGACCATGCTGATCGACGCGGGCGGGCCGCAGTCACCGGGGGGCGTGCTCGAGCGAGCCGCCGGCTGGCGGGCGGCGGACGACGCCCGGCGCGACAAGCAGATCAAGGAGGCCCGACGGCTCGGCCTCCGGGTCGTGGGCGTGGACGCCTTTCTCACCATGATGGGGCTCGATCGGGCCGTGCTCGACTCCAATCGGCTGCCTCAGACCGGGGGGCAGCGGCCTCCTGCCACAGCCGGAAACGTGGCATACTGACGGGGCCGCTGCGGACGCTGTGCTCCGGAAGCGGATCACCGTCTTCCGGAGGGCTCCGATCGTGGGAACGATTGTCGCGTGGATCTGTCGGTCGTCGTCATGCCTACGCCCGTCAGGGCTCTGCTTCTGTGCAGCACTGGCCGTGCTGATGATCACGGCGAGCGGTGGAGTGGCCGCAGCGGCCGATGACGCCGCCTTCACGCCGCTCTTCGACGGCCGGACGCTCGCCGGCTGGGAAGGCGATCCCGAGATCTGGAGCGTGCGGGACGGCGCGATCGTCGGCGAGACGACGCCCGACAAGCAGATCAAGACCAACACGTTTCTGATCTGGAGCCAGGGCAACGTCGACGATTTCGAGCTTCGGTTTCAGTACCGCCTGACCAGAGGCAACAGCGGCGTCCAGTATCGGAGCCGGCAGTTCAAGGAGGTCGGCCCATTCTCCATCGGTGGCTATCAGGGTGATTTCGAGGCCGGCCCAAAGTACTCGGGCATTCTCTACGAGGAGCGGGGCCGCGGCATTCTCACGCTGCGCGGCCAGCGGATCACGATCAACGCCGATGGCACGAAGACGCCCGGCGAGGCGATCGGCACGGCGGATGATCTCCAGAAAGTCATCAAGCCCGGCGACTGGAATGACGTGCGGATCGTCGCCCAAGGGCCAAAGCTCCAGCACTTCATCAACGGGCAGTTGATGTCGGAGACGGTGGACAATCAGGCCGACAAACGATCGCTCGAAGGCCTGCTCGCGTTTCAAGTGCATGTCGGGCCGCCGATGAAGGTGGAGTTCAAAGACATCCAGCTCAAGCGGTTGAAGCTCGCCGACGGCCGCAAGAAGCTCGTGATGGTCGCCGGCAAGCCCAGCCATGCGCCGGGCCAGCACGAGCACCGTGCGGGCACGCTGCTGCTCGAGAAGTGCCTCGATGCCGCCGGCCTGCCGCTCGTGACGGCCGTCCACACCGGGGGCTGGCCGGCCGATCCCACGGCGTTCGACAATGCCGATGCGATCTTCTTTTTTGCCGACGGCGGCGGCGGCCATCCGGTGCTCCAGAGCAGCCGGCTCGCCCAGGTCGACGCGCTTGCGAAGCGCGGCGTGGGCGTCGCCTGCCTGCACTATGCCGTGGAAGTACCCAAGGAAAAGGGCGGCCCGGAGTTCCTCGCCTGGATGGGCGGGTATTTCGAGCCGCACTGGTCGGTGAATCCGCACTGGACGCTCGCGCAGACGGAGATCGCCCCGGAGCATGCGATCACGCGGGGCGTGATGCCGTTCGAGACCAACGACGAGTGGTATTACCACATGCGGTTTCAAGATCCCCCCGCTGGGCTGACCCCGATCCTGTCGGCCGTGCCGCCCGATGCCACGCGGGAGCGGCCCGATGGCCCGCACGGCAACAACCCGACCGTGCGGGCCGGCAAAGGTTCGCGGGAGGTGCTCGCCTGGGCCTACGAGCGGCCGACGGGTGGCCGAGGGTTCGGCTGCACCGGCGCCCACTTTCACCGCAATTGGGAAAACGACGACTTCCGGCGCATGATGCTCAACGCGCTCGTCTGGACGAGCGGGCTCGACGTGCCAGCCGACGGCGTGGCGTCGAGCGTGACGCCCGACGAGCTGGCTGCGAACCTCGACGACAAGCCCGTGCCGCAGAAGAAATAGCCTGTCTTCCCGCGGTCATCCCGGGAGCCCGAAGAGCCCGAGCACGATGTCGGCCACGTCGTGCATGGCGAGCGTCTCCGAGACGACGCCCGCTCGCGAGGCGACGAGGATCGTCTCGTGCGGCATGGCGGGATCGATCGCGCCGTGCGAGCCTTTCACGAGCGATGGGTCGAGTGGGATCGCGATCTGTGGCAGGCGGCTGCGATCGAGATACAACTCGAGCGGGTCGTAGCCGGGCTTGCGGTGGATGTCGATCGTGCGGGCGAAGGATGGTGCGCGGGAGTCCTCCAGCCAGTACGGATAGGCCTGCCAGGCATCGAGGGTGCTCGTGACGACGAGATCGCCGCAGCGGTTCGCCGAATCGGGCGGCACGGTGGCGGCCAGGCCGGCCGCGACGAGGTCGGCCCCGGTGAGCACCTGGCCCACCCCTGCCCTGCCCCGAAAGAGCGCCGCAATCTCGGCCACGAGGCCGTGGTCGTGGCCGTCGCGGAGATAGACATGGCTGACTTGATGGTCGGCCAGGGCCCACGCCCGGCTCGTGGCGATGTCGAGCAGTTCTCCACCCGAGGCGTCTTCCGTCACAGCGAGCAGACCGGCCTCCCGGAGCAGACGGTTGGGAAACACGGTGCGTGCCACGGGGCGAATGCGATATTCCCCCGCCACGAGCACGACGAGCTCGTCGCGGCCCACGAGCGCCGCAAAACCGTCGACGAGGCGGGCGATTTCCGCATCGAGCTCGCCGTAGGCTGTGAGCGCCGGCGGGCTGTCGGGGCCCGACCGCTGGGCGGCGTAGTCGAGGTGCGGCAGATAGACGAACGCGAGGTGCGGCGGTGCGGTGGCGGCTGCGGCGAGGAAGCTGCTGGCGATCCAACGGGAGGATTCGATGCCCGCGGCCGGCCCCCAGAATTTGTGGAGCGGAAATTCGCCGAGGTGATCGCGGAGCGTCTCATACAGGCCGGCGGGCCGCGTGTGGCACCACATCGTCTCGCTGCCGTCGGGGTTGTGCTTCGGTGCCGGCAGGCACACGAGATCGGCGGTGGCGTGCTTCGACTGCAGGAGAAACCACGCCGCCGTGCGCAGCTCGGGACGGGCCGCCTTGAGCCGGTCCCAGAGCCGTGGGGCGCGATGGACGCCGTCCGGGCTGATCCACATCTCGAGGTGGCGCGTGGACCGGTCGAAGAGGCCGTTGGCCACGATGCCGTGCACCGCCGGCCTCACTCCCGTGGTGAGTGTGGCCTGCACCGGACAGGTGAGGGCCGGGAGGCCGGGCGCGAGCGGCACGCTCGATCCTGCCGCGGCAAGCGCGGCAAGCGTCGGCATGCGGCCGAGGTCTTCATGTCGCAGGCCCGGAACAGACAGCAGCAGGACGTGGGGCGAGGCGGGCATCAGGGCTGAGCCACACGCTTGGCCCGTACCGTCACGGCCCCTTCGCGGGCGATTCGACCGGCCATCTGGCGGCACTCCAGCTCGCCGCGATAGGTGACGCTGCCGGGCCGTGTGCCCACGGCCGTCACGAGCAGGTCGACGGATGAACCGGGGGAGAGTCGAGGCACCGCTTCGAACCGCACTTCACCGGGATACACTTCGGCCGACTGGCCGATGGCCTGCACGGGCTCGATCCCTTCGGCGAAGAACAGCGTCGCCGTAACCCGTTCCGCGGTTTCGCCGCCCACGTTTCGCACGGCGATCCGCATCACGATCTGCTCTCCTTCGCCAACGAGCGAGCGCGATTCACGCACGTCGAATTCCAGCCGGGCCGGCACGTCGCCGACGGAGTCGTCGGCCGCGAGAGTGTCGGGTGCGGCATGGGCATCGGCTTCGTCGGCTGGCGTCGGCTGGCCGAACACCATGGCGGGGCTGCCGGCGGACGCGATCGGAATCGGTCTGGGGGCCGGAGGAGGTGCCGCATCGGGAGACGGCTCGGCGACAACGGCGGTGGCTTCGGGGGCCCTCGTCGCGGGAGCAGCGGCTTGGGGACGCGGCCCGAGGGCTCCCTTGATCCGGCGGAGCAGCGACTCGCGAACGGTCGACGCGGGTGCAGCCGGAGCCGGAGCGGCGACCTGCGTCACGGTCCGTTCCGGGGGCAGTGTCACCGCATTCGTGGGCTGGTCTGGGGCGACGGCATCTGCGTCCACGACGGTCGCCGGCGGCTCGGACTCGGCGACCATTTCGTCCACGACGGCGTCTACCGCGGCGTCCAAGGCCGCGGGGGCGGACGCCGGCGCCAGATCAACGACGGCCACGTCAGCTGGAGCCACTTCAGCTGGAGCCACGGTCTCAGCGTCTGCCGGCGCTGTCACCTCGGCAGCTTGCAGCGCTGCAACTTCAGCGCTCTCCGGCGGGGTGATGGTCGCGGCGAGTGAATCGTCGTGACACACACTCTCAGCGCAGTCAGGCGGAGTGGGTGCACGCAGTGGGAGATTCGATGCCGCGATCCGCTGGCTGATCGGCCGCCGGCCTGTGCCGGCCGTCGCCTGCGTCGACTGGGCCACGATCGAATACGGCTCACGCGGCGGAGGGGCCGCAGGGCGGGCGAATGTCGAACTGGCTCCGGTGAGCACGGCGAGTGCTCCCACCAAAAGGCTTGCCCTGTGCGTCGTGCGAAACATGAGGATCGCGTCCTGTGTGGTGTGATCTCTTCGGTGGTATCGGTTTTTCGGATGCCGAAGTTTTGTGCGTCTGGTACATTTTTGCCGCTCGCAACCCCCAGGTTTCCCAGTCGACCACTTCGAGAAGAATGCCATGTCGATCGCATCTCTCCCCGCCGACCTCGCCTTCCCTGCCCGCTGGCATGCCCTGGCGGCCCGGGTGCTCGCCGATGGAGCGATCGATCGCGACCAGGCGCGATCGATCCTCGAGTCGTCAGACACGGAACTGCTCGACGTCATGGCGGCCGCGTGGCGTGTCCGGCATCACCATTTCGGCAACACCGTGCAGCTGTTCTTCCTCATGAACGCCAAGAGCGGCCTGTGCCCGGAGGACTGCAGCTACTGCTCCCAGTCGAAGATCTCCGACGCGGAGATTCCGCGGTACAACCTGCTCTCGGCCCCGAAGCTGCTGGAGGCGGCCAAACTCGCCGCCGAGCGGCAGTCGAAGACCTTCTGCATCGTGATCTCGGCCCGCGGTCCGTCGGAGCGGGAGATCGATTTCGTGTGCGGCATCGTTCCCGAAATCAAGCGGCAGTACGACCTCAACGTCTGCGCCTGCCTGGGGCTGCTCACGCCCGATCAGGCCCGGCGGCTCGCCGCCGCCGGCGTCGACAAGGTGAACCACAACCTCAACACGAGCGAGCGCTTCTATTCCGAGGTCTGCACCACGCATACCTACGCCGACCGCGTCGCCACGCTCGAAGCCTGCCGCTCGGCGGGCCTGCAGCTCTGCAGTGGCGGCATCATGGGCATGGGAGAAACGCACGACGATCTCATCGACATGGCCTTCGAGCTCCGCGCCATGAACGTCGAGTCGATTCCGCTCAACTTCCTGAACGCGATCGACGGCACGCCGCTCGAGCACGTCAGCCGCGTCACCCCGCGAGACTGCCTCCGCGGCCTGGCGATGATGCGGCTGGTGAACCCCGCCGCCGAGATCCGCATCGCAGGCGGCCGCGAGATCCACCTCGGCAGCCTGCAGGCCCTCGGCCTCTACGCCGCCAACTCGATCTTCGTGGGCGACTACCTCACCACGAAGGGCCAACTGCCCGAGGCCGACTACAAGATGATCGAGGAACTCGGCTTCGTGATCACGCGTGGCGCCGAATCGTGCGAGCCCCCGCCCGCCGTGCCGCGCTGAAGCGGCGTCGATGCGGTTTGATAAGGCGCCGGCTTCGGGCTCCCCATATCCCACTTGCCGGACGTTCGCGATGTTGGGCGCGCCGGCTCGGGGTTGCCCCGTACCGTCTCGCCGGACGTTCGTTGCGGCCCTCCAGGCCTCCACTCACTCGGATTTGCCTGCGCTGCGCCATCCATGGCTTCGCTGGTCAAATACGCCGGCTCAACGGTAGGGGCAGCCCCTCGCCTCCCCCGCTCAGGAAGCCCGAGGCGTGAGCCGAAGGGATGCCGGGTAGCAGTTTCGGCGGAGTCGG
>CAMAVC010000103.1 GCA_945861585.1 Planctomicrobium piriforme | reverse complement strand
GAGCCCGAAGCCTCCTCAACGAAAGCCCGAGGCGTAAGCCGAGAGGATGCCCCGGTGGCGAAACACGACGCGTATTCCCTTCGGCTCACGCCTCGGGCTTCCAGACGGGGAGGCGAGGGGTTACCCCTGCCGTTGAGACGGCGTATTTGGGCCACTCCACGGGAAACATGGCATCGTGCCATTTTCCCTTGGCCGACCTCCGTCGGCTTGTGATCACCCGGGCCTCCGGCCCTAACGCCGAAGGCGTGGGAGACGGGCTTTGCCCGGCGACCGTAAGCCGGAGACGACGCCGGGACGGCGGCGACGGCGCGACACTCGCCAGGCGCAGCGCAGGCAAATCCGAGTGAGCCGGAGCCTGGAGGGCGGAGGCGAACGTCCGGCGAGACGGTACGGGGTAACCCCGAGCCGGATTGGGCGCGTTGAGTCATGAAAAACATGCCAGGAGAGACGCCTGTCCTACGGTGAAAACCGCTCTGGCAGCGGTAACGCAGGTTCGGCACAATCCCGCCCCGCATGGATGCTCAGACACGCCCCACTCGGCCGCTGGCCACCCGAGTCGTCGATGCCCTCGCCTATGCGGCGGTGCGGGTGGCGATCTGTGTCATCCAGTCGCTCCCGCGGCCCGCCTGCGAGCGGTTTGCCCGCACCTGGTCTGACTTTCTCGCCAACCGCGTCAAGATCCGGCGGAGGGTCGTGCGTGACAACCTGCGGATCGCGTTTCCCGACTGGTCGGCCCAGCAGTGCCGCGACGTGGCCCGCGGCATGTGGGAACATCTGCTCCTGATGGTGATCGAGATCGCCCACGCGCCGCGCGTGATCCACAAGACGACCTGGCGCAAGTATCTGCGCATCCACGGCATGGAAGAGATGGTGCGCACACTCTGGCTCGACCGGCCGAAGGTGATTCTCTCGGGGCACTTCGGCAACTTCGAATTGGCGGCATACCTCTTCGGAGTGTTCGGATTCCGGGTGTTCTCGGTGGCCCGTGAACTCGACAACCCGCTGCTCGACGACTTCGTGACCGCGTTTCGCGAGTCGCGTGGCCAACGCATTCTGCCGAAAAAGGGGAGCAGCCCCGACGTGGCCGTGGTGCTCGCCGAGAACGGGGCGCTCGGCTTGCTCGGCGATCAGGCGGCTGGTCCGCGCGGCTGCTGGGTCGATTTCTTCGGCCGGCCGGCGAGTGTCCACAAGGCGATCGGCGTGTTCGCGCTGTCGTCGCAGGCACCGCTCATCGTCTGCTCGGCGACGCGCCGTGGCGGTCGGCTGTTCGACTACGACCTGCGTGTCGAAGGTCTGGCAGACCCTGCCGAGGGTGGGGTCGAGACGGCCGATCTCAGGGCCGTGTCGCAGTGGTACACGGCGTTGCTCGAGCAGGCGATCCGCCGGGCCCCGCCTCAGTACTGGTGGGTGCATCGCCGATGGCGGGGACAGCCCGCACAGGCTACAGTGAGCCGCTCCGCCGCGTGACGATCGTCCCGGCGGAGCCCCGCGGTGCCCGCCCATGACCAACCGGCCCGACCAGTCCGACTGGTTTCGAATCGCCTCAGCTCAAGAGTGCCCTTCCGGCACGAGTATCGAGCGTGTGGTCGAAGGGCGGATCGTGGCGCTCGCGAACGTGGCCGGCGCGTGGCATGCGATCGACGGGCTCTGCCCGCACCAGGGCGGTCCGCTCGGCACCGGCAGGCTCTGCGGCGCGGTGCTCACCTGCCCGTGGCACGGGTGGCAGTTCGACGTGACGACCGGAGCGCACGGCATCTCACCGACGGTGCGACAGGCGGTGTACGACGTCGAAGAACGGGACGGCGGCGTGTTCGTGCGATTCGCCATGCGGACCGACGGGGCGGGGGCGGCACAGGGATGATCGAGATCCGCTGCTTTCGCAACGCCGATCCACCTCGGCTCGCCGATGTGTGGCGTGCGGCCGATCTCGGCCCGGCTGCCATGCAGCCGATGACGGCGCCGCTGCTCGAAGCGAGCGTGTTTTCGAAACCGTATTTCGATCGCGAGGGGCTGATCGTGGCCGCCGACGACGATCGCGTGGTCGGCTTCGCCCACGCGGCGTTCGGGCCGGCGAAAGACCGCTCCACCGTCGACACCCACGTGGGCACCACGCTGCTTGTCGCCATCGTGCCGCATCCGCTCCAGGAACAAATCGGCGACGAGCTCCTCCGTGGCTGCGAGGCCTACCTGCGCCGCCGCGGTGCCACCACGATCCTCGGCGGCGGCTCGGCCGACTTGCGGAGTTTCTATCTCGGTCTCTACGGCGGATCCGATCTGCCGGGCATTCTCGATTCATCCACCGCGATGCGCCGGCTGTTCGAACGTGCCGGCTACGAGACGGCCGACCGGGTCGCCGTGCTGCGGCGCACGCTCCAGGGCTTTCGCGCGCCGGTCAACCGGCTCCAGCTGGCGATTCGCCGCAACACGGTGCTCCGCGCCATCGACGAGCCCACTCGCCGCACGTGGTGGGAGGCCGCCACGACCACCGGCATCGCGCTGCGCCGCTATGAACTCCTCAATCAGGCCGACGAGCGGCTCGGGAGCGCGTCGTTTTGGGACATGCAGCCCTTGGCGGGGACGTGGGGCGTGGTCGCGTCGGGGCTGCTCGACGTGGAGATCGAAGGGCCGCGGCGGCGGCAGGGGCTCGCCCACTACCTCGTCGCCGAGGCGCTGCACGATCTCTCGCAGGAGGGCGTGGGGCTCGTCGAGACGCACGCGTCGACGGCCAACACGCCGGCGCTCAGCCTGTTCACGAAGCTCGGCTTCGAGACCGTCGAACACGGCACGATCTTTCGGAAGCCCTCGTGAGGGTCGAAACACTCGAGGAAACCCGAACCGCGAGCGAGGGAATGCGGCAGTGAACGTGAGTCGACGGGGGCATCCTCTCGGCTCACGCCTCGGGCTTGCTGTTTTCACACCTCGATAACGCGTTGCTCACAATCGCGCCGGCGTACCGAAAACCGGCATCCACGTGCGCCGACGGGATCGCTAGGATCTCTGGTGGTCTCTTCCGTCCACGAGCCCCTGGAGGCGTTATGAGGGATGCCCGACCGAAGCTGTTCGTACTCGACACGAACGTGATCCTCCACGATTCCGGCTGCATCCGTAATTTCGAAGAGAACGACGTCGCGATCCCGATCACGGTGCTCGAGGAGCTCGACCAGTTCAAACGCGGCAATGAAGACCTCAACTTCCAAGCCCGCGAGTTCCTTCGCCGGATCGACGCGCTCACCGGCGACGTGCTCTCGGAGCAGGGCAGCCCGCTCGGCCCTGGGCTGGGCTCGATCCGTGTGATCCTCGGCGGCGGCCGGGACGACCGCCTCGGCGAATCGTTTCTCCAGGACACGCCCGATCACCGGATTCTCGGCCTGGCTCTCCGACTCCATGCCGAGCACGCCGACCGCCCCGTGATCCTCGTCTCGAAAGACACGAACCTGCGGATGAAGGCGAAGTCGCTGGGCCTCAAGGCGCAGGACTACACGTCGGACAAGGTGGAGAGCTTCGACAAGCTTTACACCGGCAAGCGTGTGGTGGAGGGCATCGAGTCGGAGACAATCGACCGCTTCTATGCCGAAGGGGTGGTGCCTGCGGGAGAGTTCGCGCACGTGTCGCAGCCGCTGGCCAACGAGAATTTCATCCTTCGCAACGGCAGCAAGTCGGCGCTCGCCACCTATCGCCCCGGCACGCGGGCCTTCACTCGCGTCGAAAAGCAAACCTGCTACGGCATCGCGCCGCGCAACGCCGAGCAGTCGTTCGCCCTGCGGGCCCTGCTCGACGACGACATCAAGCTCGTCACGATCGCGGGCACCGCCGGCACGGGCAAGACACTGCTCGCGCTCGCCGCCGCCCTCGAGAGCCGGCAGAAATACCGGCAGATCCTGCTCGCCCGGCCCGTGGTGCCGCTCTCGAATCGCGACCTCGGCTTTCTGCCGGGCGACGTGGGCGAGAAGCTCGACCCCTACATGCAGCCGCTCTACGACAATCTCACCGTCATCCGCCACCAGTGCGGCGAAAATACGCAGGCGGCACAGCGCGTCGTCGAGATGCGCGAGTCGGAGAAGCTGCAGATCACGCCCTTGGCCTACATTCGCGGCCGCAGCCTGCAGCGGATCTTTTTCATCGTCGACGAGGCGCAAAACCTCACGCCCCACGAGATCAAGACGATCATCACCCGGGCCGGCGAAGGAACGAAGATCGTGTTCACCGGCGACGTGTGCCAGATCGACCAGCCCTACCTCGACGCGCTCTCCAACGGCCTCTCCTACGTGATCCATCGGATGATGGGGCAGCCGCTGTATGCCCACGTGACGCTCGAGAAGGGGGAGCGATCGGCGCTTGCCGATCTCGCGAGCGAACTGCTGTAATCACCGAATGACATCTGCGCCGACATCGCCGGGGCCGTTGCGCGACGTCGGGCGACCTTGCGGTCTGTGGCTGGGGCCTTCGGCCGGGGCGGAACTCGGCTTCGTGTGCGACTGCCTGCGTGGCCGCCTGGAGCTCGTGGAGTATGGCACGGTCGCCGACGCGGTGGCCTGGCAGGCGGCCGGCGGACGGCAGCCCAGGCTCGTGCTCCTGGCCGCGGATCGGCCGGGGCGCTGGTCGCTCGATGCGGTGGTGGCCGCTGCCCGGCAGTGGCCTTTGGCGACGCTTCTCGGTGTCGGCACGAGCCTCGGCGAGGGCCGCCGGCGCAGCGGGCCGGTGATCGCCGGCCTGGAGGAAATCGCCTGGCACGAACTGCCCGGTCGGCTCGAGTGTTGGCTGGCCGAGCTGGCTGCCGGTCGAGCGGGGGCCCTGGCTGCGCCTGCCACGGCGCGCCGCGAGGAGCGGCTGCTCGAAGCCCTCGACTCCGTGATGATGGTCGAGCAGGGCGATCTCCGGGCGTCGGTCTGGCTGGCCGGCGGCCGAGGATCCGATCTCGAAGGTCTGGCCGATCTACTCGCGCTCGCGGGCCGGCGCGTGGCGGGCACGACATCCGGACGCCCGCCGCTCGACCCTGCGTCGCCGCTCGTGGTGTGGGACGCGGTGGCGATCGGGCCGGACGACCTCGCCTGGCTCCGCATGGTGGCCGCCAATCGGCCCGGCGTGGGGATCGTGCTCCTCGAATCGTTCCCCAGGGGCGAGTCGACCCAGGCGGCCCTGCGGGCGGGGGCGGGGGCGGTGCTGGGGCGGCCGCTGACCCTCGAGGCCCTCGAGGGCACGCTCCGCCGGCTGGAACGCCTGGCCCGCGAAACCAGGGGGCTGACTGGCCTTGGTGCCGCCGCGCCGCGCCGGTAGCCTCCCGTCGATGCACCCTCTTCGGCACGTCCGCACGATCGCCCGACTCGCGCTCTGCGCCGGTTTGTGCGCAGGCCTCGGCGCCGGCTGCGCCCAGATCGCCGTGCTCACGCCAGCGCGGCTTGCCGATACGTCGCTCGCGCGGGCCGCGGCAACAACGGGCTGGTCGGAGGCCACCGAGCTGCCGCGGCGGTCGGAGGTGCTCGCCGGCCAACTCGTCATCCGCGCCGACTTTCCGCTCGCCGAGCAGCATCGCCTGGTGCGCGAGCTCGAAGCCCTCCGCGTCGACGTCAGCCAACGGCTCGATCTCCCTGTCTCCGACGAGCCGGTGCACCTCTATCTCTTCGAAGATCACGAACGCTACGACGCCTTCGCGGGCCGCTACTTTCCGGGCTTTCCAGTGCGGCGGGCGTTCTTCATCGAGACCGACACGCGGCTGGCCGTCTTTGCCCCGTGGCAGGATCGAATCGCCGAGGATCTCCGGCACGAGACGACCCACGGCTACGTGCACGCCGTGGTGCCCGGCGTGCCACTCTGGCTCGACGAAGGCATCGCCGAATACTTCGAACTGCCCCGCGGCGAGCAGGGCCGCCATGCCGACCACATCGCCCACCTCGCCGGCCGGCTCATCGAAGGCACCTGGCGGATCGACATCGAGAGGCTCGAGTCGCTCGAGTCGGCGGGCGAGCTTTCCCAAGACCACTACGCGGAATCGTGGCTCTGGGTGCACTGGCTGCTGCACACGACGCCCGAGCGTAAGAGAATCCTTCAGGACTACCTTGCCGATCTGCGCCGCGACGTGAAAACGGCCCCGCTTTCGGCCCGCCTCACGCACCTCCAAGGCGGCGCCGTCACCTGCAACGCCGCCCTCCGCGCGCACCTGGAAAGCCTGTCGCCCCGCTGACAGCTTTTCTTGTAGGACAGGCTTCAGCCTGTCGCCGGCATCCTCTCGGCTCACGCCTCGGGCTTCCTGTGTGCACGAAACGGCACGGCATCGTGCCGTCCGTTTCTTGGCGGGCCTCCGCCCGCTGGTGGTCACCCGGCCCTCCGGGCCTGGCGCCCGTATTCTGGGAAAGCCAGGCGGAGGAATTTTGGGGTTGACCACAGAAAGTGGTGAAAACGACTGGAAATGCAGATTGACCGGCTTTGGGCGCGGCGCACAATTTCGCTCCGTCTCGTGGTCATGGATGACCGTGGGCGTGGATCGCGATTCGGCAGGAGGCCGTCATGTTCGATGCGACAGAGACCGGGGGCGGTGTGCACGCGGCAGGCGTCTCGCTCGCCGAGGTTTTGCCCAAGGCACGGTTCGTGGGCTGCGACGACATCGTCGCGGTGCGGTGCGCGGGAGCTGCCGATCGCTGCCGGCCCGGCGACGTGTTCGTCGCCCGGCTGACGGGTGACGGCGACGGGCACGAAGACATCGACCAGGCTGTGGCGCGAGGCGCCGTGGCCGTGGTGGCGGAGCGGATGGTGCCCACGCATGGCGTGCCCCTGTGCATCGTGCCCGACACGGCTTGGGCGTTCGCACGGCTGGCGCATGCGTGTGCCGGCGATCCGGCACGCGCGTTGAAAGTCGTGGCCGTTGCCGGCACGAGTGGCAAGACGACGACGGCCTGGCTCGCGGCGTCAGTGCTCGCGGAGGCGGGGTTGCGGGTGGGCGTGTTGTCTGGCCTGGGGTGCCTCGACGCCGAGAGCACGGTGCCTGAGCCGGCCGATCTCGACCGGCCGGAGGTGCTCGCCGCCTGGCTGCGCCGGCTCGCCGTGTCCGGATGCACCCATGCGGTCGTCGAGGTGTCGAGCCGGATGCTCGCCGACCGGGCGCTGGCCGGGATCACCTGCGGGACCGTGGTGGCCACGAGCCTGGCGACGGCCCACCTCGAGGCCCATGGCACGCGGGCCGCCTATGAAGAGATCACGGGCCGCATGCTCGACAGCCTCGGGCCCGATGGGTGCCTCGTGTTCAATGCGGATGATGCGCGGCTGCGGCGGCTCGCCAGACGGCATGCCGGGCCGTCGATGGCCGTCGCCCTGCGCCGATCGGCCGACGTGACTGCGGTGCCCGTCGAGCGCTCGCTGCACGGCCAGACGGTGCTTGTGATGGCGGCCGGTCATACCGCGGCAGTGACGGTGGTGGCACCCACGGCGTCGTTCGTGCGCGACAGCCTGCTGGCGGCTGCGATCGGCCTGCGAAATCGCGTGCCGCTCGAGCGTGTTTGCCGGGGCATCGAGGCGGCTGGTGGCGTGCCGGGGCGGCTCGAGCGGATCGATCGTGGCCAAGACGCCGCCGTGTTCGTCGACCACGCACCGACCGGCCACGCCCTCGCCGCCACGCTCTCTAGCCTGCGCCGGCTCACCCCCGGACGGCTGCTCCTCGTGGCCGAGGAGCCGGTGGCCGCGGCGATCGATCCAGCGGCACGGTTCGCACTCCGAGCGGCCCGGTGGTGTGACGAGACGCTCGTCGTGCCAACCACCGTGCTCGACGACCATGCCGACGGCGTGGCCGTGGCCGCGTATGCTCGGCTCGACCGGCTCCTCTCCCACGCCGGCGTGGGCGACTGCGTGCTCGTGCTCGGCCGGCCCCCGGCGGGCGGCGGCATGCCCGGTGACCCGGATGATCCGGGCGACCCTGCGGCGGCGGGCGTGCTCGCGACCCTCGTGGACGGCTGGCTGCAGGTGGCCCACCCGTCCACGTGGGGCCGACGAGCTGCCTGATGGGCGGCGGAATAGGCGCCTCGCCGAGCGGTGGCGCAGAATGATGACTCCATGGCCGAGGATTGAGACCGTATGACGCCTGGCTCCAAGACCGTTTCCGAAACACCCTTCGACGACCTGGCGATGGCCGTGTCGTGCCACGAGCCGCTCTCACATCACACGTGGCTCGGCATCGGTGGAACCGCGGCATTTTTCTGCGAACCGGTCGACGTGGAAGCGCTCGGCCGGCTCGTGAAACGCTGCCACGAACGGGGCGTCCCGCTCCGAGTGATCGGCGGAGGTTCAAATATTCTCGTGCCCGCGTCGGGGTTTCCCGGCATGGTGGTCAGGCTGTCGGCACCGGCGTTTTCCGCGATCGACGTGCAGCGGCCGGCAATCCTCGCCGGCGCCGGAGCCAAACTCGTGCATCTCGTGTCAGCCGCCGTGCAGGCAGGGCTGTCGGGCCTCGAGACACTCGTGGGCGTGCCGGGCACCGTGGGCGGCGCACTCGTGGGCAATGCCGAGGGGCATGGCGGCGACATCGGCGGCCGCGTGCGGGTGGTGCGGATCATGCTGCCGAGCGGCGTCGTCGAGGAGCGGAGCGGTGCACGGCTGGCGTTTCGATCGCGGTGGAGCAACCTCGACGACGGGATCGTGATCGGCTGCCGGCTGGAGCTCGACGAGGAAAACCCGGCCCAGTTGACGAAGCGCATGCAGAAGGAATGGATCGTGGAGCGGGCGGAGCAGCCGTCGGGCACCCGCAGTGTGGCCATGATGTTCAAGGATCCTCTCGGCACGACCGCCGAATCGCTCGTCGCGCAGGCCGGAGCCCGCGATCTGCGGGTGGGCGAGGCCACCGTCTATGCGGCACACGCCAATTACGTGGTCGCGCATCCGGGCTGTTCGAGTGACGACGTGCGCGGCCTCGTCGAAGCCGTCCGCGCGCGGGTGCGGGAGCGGCTCGGGGTCGAGCTCACGCCCCAGATCGAGATGTGGTGAAGGGCGGGCCATGAACGTGCCTCAGCGCCGCAAGCCCGCCTCCGAGCCCGCACCATCGGGCTCCGCGCTCGCCGCGTTTCTCGGGCGCAGACGCACCGGCTTGCTGGCTGGGGCGGTCGTGCTGGCCGCGATCGTCGGCGTGGGCTGGCTGTGGCGGCAGTATGGTGACGTCGTCGGCTGGGCTGGCGACAACCTCCTCGAGCCGGCCGAGATCGATGTCCGCGGTGTGGCGCCCTGGGTGCGGGCCGACATCAAAACCGAGGCGCTCAAAGCGGCGAGCCTCGACCGCGGACTCCCACTCACCGATCCAGACCTGGCCAATCGTCTGGCCCGCGCCTTTGACACGCACCCGTGGGTCAAGCGCGTGATCGACGTGCGGCTCGTCCATCCTCCGGCGGCCACCATCGAAATCGTCTGCCGCGAGCCGGCGGCAATGGTGGCGGTGAGGGGCGGCCTGCTCGCCGTCGATGCCGAATCGGTCGTGCTGCCGAGCGATGACTTCAGCGCCGACATCGCCGCGGAATACCCGAGGCTTACGGGCATCGACTCGAGCCCCCAGGGGCCCGAGGGTTCACGCTGGGGCGACGTCGTGGTGGAAGAGGGCGCGGCGATCGCCTCGGTGATCGGCCCTGACTGGAAGGCGCTCGGGCTCGTGGAATGCAAGCCCGTGATCGCGGCAGGCGTGCGGCGCTGGGACTTGATCGGCCCCGACGCGAAGACCATCCGCTTTGGTTCGGCCCCCGGCCATGAGGGTGCGGGAGAACCCTCGGCGGCGCTGAAGGCCGCCGCCCTGCGGGCGCTCGTCGGCCACCCGCTGCCCGACGCCGGTGTCGATCTGACGACACCGGGCAGCTAGCGCCGGAGCGTGTCGCCTGTGAGGTGGCCGAAGAGGGTTTCGCGGCCGCGGAGCACATAGAACTTGATCGGGCCGAGGTTGTCTTCGCGGGCCTTGTCGAGCACGTAGGCCACGTTGTCGTTCGTGATCGTCTCCCAGACATGGAGCCCCACGAGGATGTCGCCCACACGGATTCCCTGATCGGCCGCCGGGCCGTCGCTCCGCACCTCCTGCACGAGCAGGCCACCCCGATACCGCGACTGGAGCTTCTGCACCTTCGCCGAAGGCATCGACTCCACCCGCAGGCCGAGCTCCAGCCAGCACCGCTCCTCGACGCTCACCACCTGCTCGCGGACGGCGGCGAGCGGCAGCTCCAGCCGCTCCTCGGCGCCGGCGCGGAGGATCGTCACCGGCACGCTGTCGCCCGCCTTGCGGCCGAGCAGGGCCCGTTCGAGGTCGAGCTGGCTCGTCACGGGCAGGTCGCAGATCCGTGTGATCACGTCGCCCGCCCGCATGCCGATCGTCTCCGCCGGGCTTTCGTCGTGCACGACCTCCACGATCACGCCCTGCTGGCTGCACCCTTTGCACACGATGCCATGCCACGTGCGGTCGACCCGCTCCACCGAGAGCAGCTCCGTCACGATGCACAGCGCCTTGTCGATCGGGATCGCGAAGCCGATGCCCTGCGCTCCGGCCCGCACCGCGACGTTGATGCCGATCATCTCGCCGTTGATGTTGAGCAGCGGGCCTCCCGAGTTGCCCGGGTTGATGCTCGCGTCGGTCTGGATGAGATCATCGTAGCGCTGGGTCCGGCTCACCTCGACGTCGCGATGCAGGGCCGAGATGATGCCGCGGGTGACGGTGTGTTCGTAGCCGAAGGCATTGCCGAGAGCCAGCACCGTCTCGCCGATCATGAGGTCGCTCGAGGTGCCGATCGCGATCACCGGCAGCGGCCCGTCGGCTGCGACCTTGATCACCGCGAGGTCGGTGCGGGGATCGTGCGACACGAGCGTGGCCGACACCGTCTTGCCCGAGGCCAGCGTGACCTCGATCCGCCGCACCCCTTCCACCACATGGTAGTTGGTGACGACATAGCCCCGCGGGTCGATCACCACGCCGGTGCCCATGCCGTTGACGCGCCGCTGCTCGCCGCTGGTGTCGTCGTTCGCGGCGACGAGCTTCTGGCCGTGGATGTTCACGACCGAATCACGGGTGCTCTCGATGGCCCGCACGATCGCCGTGCGGCGCGGCTCCGAGGCGGTCGCCGGGTGGATCATCGCGGCGGTGCAGACACCGGCCACGAGCAGAGAGATGATCCGCGTACACCGCATGAGGCACATTCCGCTCCCACCCTGGCAAGGCCCTGCCAGATGGCATGGCCGTCGCAGGCCGGCCTCGCATCCGTGCGGTGCCTCCCACCCAGGGTTGAATCGGACGGGCCGGCCATCTGATTCACCGCACGCAGTGGGCCCGATACAACTTCCCAGCCGCGGCCGTCAGACTCCCACACCGAGGGGTGTGCGCACGAAAACGCGTGAAGCCGTGCGGTCAGCCGGGGATTTTCTCACGCTCGGAGCCGGGCGTCGGTGGCAGGGCCCCGCCCTTCGAGCCGGCCGCCGGGGCGATGAGCAGCGGGAGCAGTTGGAGCGCGAGAAACAGGCCCAGCACCGTGAGCACGGCGAGCGGCCAGATCCCGGCGATGCGTTCACCGAGATCCCAGCCTGCCTCGCGGGCGATCCCGCCCACGAGCGTGGCGATGAGCAACACGAACAGGGCCGCGAGCACGAGCCCGCATCCCAGCGATGCCATCGTGCCCTTGAAGGTGCCAAGCTCGGAAAATTCTTCCTGGTGGAGGTCGATGGCCCGACCTCTCGCCAGGCTGCGGGGCACGCTCTCGGCCAGTTCGATCGCCCGAGCCGCGTCGTCCCATCCGGCCGGCCTGATCCCATCGATGGCAGCGTTGCTGCCATCGAGCACGCCGAGGATCGCCGCCCCACGATCGAAGGTGGCCCGCTCAACGCCCGTCGGCGTCGACCACGTGCCTTCCCCGCCGGGCTCGGCGGGAAGTTCGACGGTCTGGCTGCCAGCGGAGCCGACCACCGTGATGGTGAGTCCCTCAGGAGCGCCGCGGGCGACCTGCCAACGCACCGGCACGGCCGCGACGCCCGTGAGCCCCACGGCAAGGGTCGCCCAGCCCGTGTCGGGCCCGGCCCCGCAGAGCGTTGAAAGCCGCTCCGGGTCTCCCACCAGTGTCCGCACGAGGTCGGCGTCGCGGGCCAGGTTTCGGAGCACGTTGTCGCGTGAGCGCTCGGTCAGACGCCGGGTCATTTCGATCGCTTCGATAACGCCGAGTGGGCCTCCGCCGAGCCCTGCCTCGATCGCATGCCGCAGCCGGGCCACGAGGGGGTGGAGCCGGTCCGGCAGGATCGGCACGAGCCTCGCCCCCGAATCCTTGCGAATCATGTCGAGCTCGTACGCCCAGAGCATGGAGAGCTCGAGCGGCTGCGAGAGCACGAGCGTTCTCCCCGCCTGCACGAGCTTTCGCACGGCCTCGGCCCGCGTCTCAC
>CAMAVC010000102.1 GCA_945861585.1 Planctomicrobium piriforme | reverse complement strand
GAATTCTCCCATCGGGTTCGCCTGACCAGCCGCCACCGGCACCATGATCCGCCCGCCGCCCGCCGCGCCGGGCCTGTCTTCCGCGGCGGGGTAGCCCACCGCGAGCTGCTCGACGAGTGACACGGGCGCATTGAAAGCGCCGGCCGCCGGCTTGTTCACCCGCGCGATCACATCGGCGAGCACTCCATACACCCACAGCTCTTCCTGCGCGAGCACCACCTGCATGGTCGAGGGCGGTCTGTCCCAGTTGAAGCTCGCGTAGAGCCGCTGCTGATCGGCTGGGTTCCACTGCACGAGCGCCATGGGCTTCTCGGGCACGCCCGGCCGTCCGCGCATCATGCCCGGATCGATCATGCCGGGAGGTGGCCCGGCTGGCTGCCCGGGCCCGCCCGCGGCTCCATCCACCATCAGTTCGTCAGCCCCCATGCGGGCCGGCAGCGTGCGCACGATCGCCCGCACGCTGTTTTGGTAGCGCTCGAGCATCGGCCGCGGCAGCTTCGCAGCCGGCTTGAGCGTGGTCGCCTTTTGCACGAAGTCGGGGCCGAGCGACGCCGGCCACACCCGCAGCGGCTGCTGGCTGTCCCACACCTTCCGCCACTCGGCGAGCGTCTGCCCCTTCACCCGCTTCGTCGCCTTGTCGATCTCGCTCGACCAATCGTCGTTGGGATGCGGCTGGATGCCGGTCACGCTCCGCACGGCCGAAAGCCGGCTCTCGATCTGACCGCGGGCAGAGTCGATCTCTGCCTCCAGCTTGCCCCGGGCCAGAAACACCATCGGCAGCACCAGGAGCGGCACGAGCGCGAGCAAAATCCAGAAGTGATGCTTGAGCACCGCGTCGAGATACGGTCGCACGTTGTCGGGGATCTGAACCATCGGTGAGGGGCCGCGCGGGCCTTCGTCAGTTGCCTTCGGGTGGGGGGGCAGCAGCCGGTGCGGCCGGCTTGGACGATCCGGGCGACACGGGCTGCCAGCAGAACTGCAACGTGAAATCAAACCGCTTGAGCGCGAGCTCGAGGTCTTCGGGCTGCGCGGCTCCCGGAAACAAATCGGGACGCGGCGCCTGAGGGTCTCCCGGGGCGGCCGCGCCTTCCTTGGGCACGCGGATCGTCCGTACCGGCGACGCCGCCACGATCACGGGATAGCCGATGCCGAGCTCCTTCACGGGCACGGCCTCTCCGGCCATCGGCCCGGCCGACACCACCACGTCGTCGCCCTCGCCGAGCAGGCCCTTCACGATCGTCGAGCGCACGAACTGCGCCGCTTCGTCGGGCTTGTGATGGTCTTCGTTGTGATAGTGGTAGCCGGTCAGTTGCACCACCCAGCCCGGCCCGGTGGGCCCCGGCGCGGCGGGTGCGGCGCCGTCGGCGGCCGGCGCCGGTGCGGCCGCGCCTTCGGCCGGCGCTGCCTCCTCGTTGCCCTCGGCACCCTCATCGGTGGCGTGCGTCTCGGCCCACTGCTGCTGCACGGCCGCAAACCACGTGGCCAGATCGGGGAAATACTGGCAATCGAGCGCGGTCACATGCAGCTCGTTGCGATCGGCGGGGTTCTTGGGCACCTGGCCCGCTGGGTCGCGCGGCAGGAGCGACTGCACGGCCCGCAGCATGTCGAGCGACTGAAAACGCCGATCCTCGATCTCGAGCAGGGCCCGCTGTTCGGTGATCGCCGCGTCGCGCTTCTGCCGCACTTCGTCGAGGGCCGACACGGCCGCCTGCGACTGCGTCTTCACGCCGTCGGCACGGGCGAAGGCGCTGGCGTAGGTGCTGGGAGCGAACGATGTCCACGCGAAAAACATGCCGAGGAAGCTGACCGCCGCGGCGGCCATCAGGCCTACGGCCGCCCCGAGCGCCCAGGGCTTCTTCGCTTCGACGATCCGTTCCTGGATGATCTCCCGCGGCAGCAGGTTCGTGCGAATGCCGGGCGCCCCCGAGCCCTCGAGCGCCAGGCCGTAGGCCGTGCCGAAGGCGAGCCGGTTTTCCCGAAACGCCGGAGCGCCGAGCACGCCGGGCCCCTCGAGGCCACGAAACGTCTCCAGCCGCTGCACGTCGAGGCCGAGCTGCTTGCCGACGAAGTCGGTGAGGCCGCGGAGTTTGGTGGCGTTGCCGAGCAACAGCACCTTGCCGATCGTCGCCGTGCGGTCGGTGCCGGTGAAATAGTTGAGCGATCGCTGCAGCTCGGCGGCAAACTCGTTGAACACCGGCCGCATCACCTTGAACACGGTCTTCGGGTCTTCGGCCCGGGCCGCGTTGCGCTTGAGATGCTCGGCCTTGGCGAACGTCATCTTCATGCCCTGCACGAGGGCCTTGGTGAACGTGCTGCCGCCGATGGGGATGCTCCGCTGCCAGATCCGCATGCCGTTGGTGATCACGAGATCGGTGGCATCGACGCCCATCGACACGAGCACGATCGAGGCGGGCGGCTGATCGGGATCGAACGTCGCCGGATCGGGCAGCTGGTCGAACATCACCATGTTCGCCAGCGCGATCGGCGCGAGCTGGAGCACGTCCACTTCGATGCCGGCCTGCGTGAGCGGAGCGAGCGCCTTGTAGACCTGCTCGCGCTTCATCGCGAACACGGCCACTTCGGCGTCGATCACGAAGCCGCCCTCTTCGATGCCGCCGGCGAGCCGCTGCCAGTCCCACACCACCTGCTCGAGCGGAAAGGGAATCTGCTGGCGGGCCTCATACTTGACGATGTCGGGGATCTTCTTCGCCTCGATCGGCGGCAGCTTGATGAACTTCGCGAGGCCCGACTGCCCGGGCACCGACACGGCCACGCGGTCGCCCTTGAGATCGTTGCGGCTGAGAAACTCCTGCAGGGCGGCCCGCACGAGTTCCACAGGATCGGCCTCCGGCTGCGTGAGCAGCATTGGGTATTCGACGTAGTCGAAGGCCTCGGCCGTCACCTTCCGCGGCTCGGACGACAGCCGGCAACGCACCGCCTTGAGGGCGCACTTGCCGATGTCGATGCCCCAGCAGAACGGACTCCGCGCCATGGCCTGTTCCAGAAGGGAACGAACGGGCAGCTCGGTCGATCCGATAACTGCCGATCTATCAACACTTTACGAACGGGCCGCGCGGGGTGTCAATTTCCTCGTGCGGCAGGGCCGCGGGGCGCGGAACAGTGATAAAGGCCATGCCCGGAGGAGGTCCCTCGGCAGCATCCGTGCTCGTGGGGCCCGATCCGTGGCGTTCAAGTTTCCTGACCGGATGTCACCGACAGGTCAAACCGTTCCTCTCATCCGGGCATGGCCAAAAACCGTCAGGCCGTGAGCTCGTCGATCCGTCGCCGAAACTCGGGCATCTCGCTCGTCACATAGGCCGACCAGGCGGCGGGCTGCCACAGCTCCACGCAGACAGCCGCCCCCACGACGAACAGCTCGCCCCCCGGCTCCACGCCGAGAAACTCCCGGAATCCTTCCGGGATCACGAGCCGATCGCGGGCCGCGAGCGACACCACCTTGTGTCGCGTCGAAAGCAGCCGACCCAGGTCTTGAAGCTGGCCGACCCGCTGCGTGAGCAGGCCGGCCTGAAGTTTCGTGCGCACCACGTCCACTGCCGCATCGATCCGCGGCTTCCACACGGCTGCCGGCCAGAGCGAGAGGCAGCCGGCCCGCTCTTTCGCAAGCACGAGCCGCGGTCCGGCAGTCAGGAGCGGCGTGGCGACTTCGGGCGGAATCGCCAGCCGAAACCGCTCGTCGAGCGTCCGGGCGAATTCGCCAATCAGAAGGTCCGCGGCGGCGGGCATGAATCGTTTGCAGCCAAGCCATCCGTGGGCACCCAATTAATTCGGGCTGAAAACCCACGAGCCACTGATTGTGGCTTGTAAAAAAGGGCCGTCAACCCACGGGCGGAGAGTCTACCGGGGGTCGCGAAAAGTGCAACCTGCGTGGGGCAAGCGTCCCGCTTGCCAACCCCGTGGCGACCGAGACGGCCGCCCCACAGCCCTCACTTCACCTCGGCCAGCTCTTTTTTGTAGGCCTTGAGGGCGGCGGCTTCCTTCGAGAGCTTGAACTCGGGGCCGGCCGGGAAGTATTGGATGTCGTCCTGCAGGTAATACGCACTCGGCAGCGTCTGGCCGCCCACATCCACCTGGCAGCCGGTGAGGGAGATGCCCGCCACGGCCACGGCAGCGATGCCGAGGACACGGGCCTGCGTCGTGATGATCGTTGAGATGCACATGGTGATCGGTGACAGACGCATGACAGCGGTTCCTGCGTGAGGGTCGAGAGAGGTATCGACCGTCACGACCAGAAAACTTTGGAGAACCGCTACAACCGGCCCGACGCCACAGCCCAACTTGCCCAGACTCCCCGCTCTGGAGCGGCAGATTGGCAATCTGCCGTGTCGGCCACCGTGTGCAGACTGCCAGTCTGCACCTCCAAAGCGAGCAATCTGCCGTATTTCCGTTCCCACCGCCTTCGCTCGCTTGCGGTACAACGACGCCATGCGGTGCCCCGTCTCTGCCGTGCCGTGCCTGCTCTCGGCTGCGATCCTGATCGCGATGCCTGGGGTCGCTCAGCCCCAGGTGGTGCTCCAGCCCGGCCTGGGCGGCGTGCAGGGCGGCCGCACGGTGCCCACCGTGGGCTACGACGCCGCGCTTGCCGCGCTCGCCGCCGGCGATTTCGCGAGCGGCCTCGAGATCGCCTCGCAGGAGTATCGCGGCGGCATCCGCGCGGGCGCGCAGCGCTGGATCGATTCGATCGCCGCGGCAATGGTGGTCGGCGAGGCCAACTACGAGCTCGGGCGGTTTCGCGAGGCAATCGCGGCCTACGACGAGGCGCTCCTGCTCTGGGCCACCCATGGCGAGTGGCTGCTGGCCGTGCAGTTTCCGCAGCAGCCGTTGCGCGGGCTCACGCAGCAGCGCATCGCCACGTGGGGCCGCAGCCAGCGCAACACGTCGCCCGCGGCGATCCCCGAGCAGTTCACGATCCGCCAGGGGGGCGCCGATCCGCAGCAGGTGCTCAAGCAGGGGGGCGTGCTCACGGCGCCGGCCGATTATCCGATCCGGCCGCAGGAGATCGTGCGCAGCCTCGTGATCTCGCTCTACCGTCGCGCAGAGATCCTCGGCGAGCTCTCCCGTGAAGGCGCCGCACTCGACGATGCCGCCAAGGCGCTCATGCGCCGGCCCGCGCCGCCCAACCACTGGTCGCAATCGTGGATCGACATCGCGCTCGGCGTAGCGCAGTGGGCGCAAGGCAAGGCCGACCAAGCCCTGCCGCTCTTGAACCGCGGCCTGATCGCAGCCAACCAGTTCGATCACCCGCTCACGTCATGGGGCCTGATCGTGCTGGGGCGGATCGCCCTCGACGCCGACCAGCCCGCCGCGGCGCTCAAGTATTTCGAGGAGGCCACCTACACCGCGGCCGATCATGGCGACGCCCGCGCCCTCGAAGAGGCATTTCGGCTGGCGTTCACCGCCCACATGGCCACGGGCACAGGCGCGCTGCCGCCCGCCTTCGGCGCGGCGAGCGAGTGGGCCCGGTCGAATCTGCCGGCGCTGCGGGCGCGGCTGCTCGCGATGCAGGCCGAGGGGCTCGCAGCCTCCGGCAATCCCAAAGCCGCGTCGGCCACGCTCGACGACATCGACGGCCGGCTGTTGCGCAGCGACTTCGGCCGGGGCACGGGCGGCATCCAGGCCACCTACGCCGCGGCGGTCATTGCTTATCGTTCGGGTGAGATCACGGCCGGCGACACGCAGCTCGACCGCGCGCTCGCCCTCGCACAGCAGCGCTCGCCGCGTCTCTTCCAGACGGCGCGGCTCGTCGAATTCGTGATGGGCGGCTCCACCACGATCTCCGACCGCCAGGCCGACGCCCTGTTCACGAAGCTCCTCGGCGATCCTCTGCCGCGCGATTTCACGCTCGATCCGGTCGGCACGCTCGCCACCATCTCGGCGCCCCGCCGCGAGGCGTTCGAGGCCTGGCTCGCGCCGGCGTCGCGCCGCGGCAACGATGCGTTTCTCGCGGCCGGAGAGGCCCGGCTCCGCAGCCACTGGCTCGCGTCGCAGCCGCTCGGCGGCCGGCGCACCGCGATCGAAACGCTGGCAGGCGCCCTTCCCGAAGCCCTGCCGCGGGCAGCGGCGGCCCGCCGCGCCGCACTTCTCGCCCGGCATCCCGAGTTTGCCCGCGTGCTTGACGAAGCCGCGAAGCTGCGGCCGGCGCTCGTCGCCGCCCTCGTGGCGCCGGCCGGCAATGCGGGGGCCGACTCGGGCTGGGAGTCATACGCCGCGCTCGCCAAGCAGCAGCGGCAGTTTGTCGCGGCTCTCGCGGCCGGTCGCGAGCCCACCACGCTCGATTTTCCACCGCTCGAAACGCCCGCTGAAATCCGGCGTCGGCTGCCGAGCCGGCATCTCATCCTGTCGTTTCAATGGACTTCATCCGGCCTCGCTGGGTTTCTCGAGTCGAATGCCCGCGTGGCCACCTGGCAGGTGAAGCGGCCTGCGGCGCTCGCCAAGGAGATCGCGGGGCTGGCGAAGGCCATCGGCGTGGTCGATGCGGTGGCGCCGGTCTCCACCGAGCGATTGCTGGAATCCGACTGGCCGACCGCGGCCGAGCGGGTGGAGCGTCTGCTCTTCGAAAACTCAAAGATTTCGCTCGGGGCCGGTGTCGAAGAGCTCGTGATCGTGCCCGATGGCCTGCTCTGGTATCTGCCGTTCGAGCTCCTGCCCGTGGGCTCGGCCCGCGAAGTCGCCGCCGACGATCCGGCGGCGGGCGGCGCCGGCCCGCGCACGCTGCTGCGCGACGCCTGCCGCATCCGGTATGCCCCGACTCGCAGCCTGGCGGTGCGCCGCTTCGAGCCGGCGGCCGTCGACGGCACGCTCGGTATCC
This sequence comes from Planctomicrobium piriforme, assembly GCA_945861585.1. GTDB lineage: Bacteria > Planctomycetota > Planctomycetia > Pirellulales > UBA1268 > RGVT01. The sequence goes on along the minus strand of CAMAVC010000102.1, from coordinate 5,629 downwards.
AGGCCGTGCGGCCGTTCCGCGGCGACCGGCCCGAAGTCGGTGCCGAGGTGACGGCCCGGTTCGCAGAGGCGTTCGACCGCGTGGTGTCGATCTCGTCGGCAGGGTCGCCGGGCCTGGCCGCGGCGCTCTGCGATCGGCTCGTGCTCGCCGACGAGCTCGTGGGCGATGGCCCGATCGCCGCGCGGCCGCTCGCCCTGGGCGTGTCGGGCAAGCCGTTGTTTACGTTTGCCGATTGGCTCTCTCCGCCGCCGAAACGGCCGCAGGTCGTGATCGTGCCGGGGCTGCAGACGGAGATGGCCGATGGCCTCGCAAAACTGCCGGAGCGGCCGGGCGACGATCTCTTCATCGCCGCCACCGACCTGCTCGCTGCCGGAGCCACCACGGCCGTCGTGAGCCGCTGGCGCATGGGGGGCAAGCTCGGCGTCGATCTCGTCGAGGAGTTTCTCCGCGATCTGGCCATCGAGCCGGAAGCCGATGATGCCGCGCCCGCGCGGTCGCGGGCCGCCGCGAGCTGGCAGCGGGCGATCGACGTGGTGATGGCCGAGGAGCCCGACGTGGCCCGCGAGCCGCGTGTGAAGCAGTCGCCGGGGGCCGTGCTCACCGATGCCAAGCATCCGTTCTTCTGGGCCGGCTACACGCTCGTCGACTGCGGCAGCGGCCGCTATGAAGAGCCGGCCGCCGCCCCCGCGCCCCCAGCGCAGCCGCTGCCGGCCGCCCCAGGAGCGCCGCCCGCCGCTCGTCAGGCGGCGCCATGACGGAGGCCGTGGCAGGGGCTTTGCAGGGCACCGATATCGGCGGCTTCGCGCTGCTCGCGCTCGTCGCGTTCATCGCGGCGGCGGTGAACTCCGTCGCGGGGGGCGGCACGATTCTCACGTTTCCCGCGCTCACGGCGATCCTGCCGCCCGGTGCGGATCGGCTCGTGATCGCCAACGCCACGAGCACGATCGGCCTCTGGCCGGGCGCCGTCTCGGCGGCGTGGGCCTATCGCGGCGAGCGGGCCGGGCAGCCGGCGTTCACCCGCTGGCTCGTGGTGCCGAGCGTCGTGGGCGCGCTTGTCGGCGCGTGGCTCGTGGTGGTGCTGCCGCCGGAGTGGTTCGCCGCGCTCGTGCCGTGGCTGATCCTCGTGGCTGCCGTGCTCTTCGCGCTTCAGCCGCAGATCGTGGGCTTGGCAGCGCGGCTCTCCGGCCCGGCAGCCGATCGGCCCGCCGCCGGCCCCGGGGCCAGCCTGCCGCTCGCCTGCCTGCTGCAGTTTCTCGTGGCGGTCTACGGTGGCTACTTCGGCGCCGGCATCGGCATCCTCATGCTCGCGATGCTCGGCCTGCTCGGCCTCGGCGACATCCACAAGCTCAATGCCGTCAAAAACGTCCTCGGCACGCTCATCAACGGCGCGGCCGCCCTGCTCTTCGCTGTCGGCTCGTTCGCCGGATCCCATGCCGTCTCGTGGCCGCATGCCGCCATCATGGCCGTGAGCGCGGTGGCCGGCGGTTTTGCCGGCGCGACGGTCGCCCGTCGGCTGCCCGCCCGAATCGTCCGCCGCGCCGTCGCCCTCATCGCCTTCACCCTCGCCGGCTATTATTTCGCCACGTAGGAATCCTGGCGCCACTTTGATGCTCGTTGAAACGGTCGATCTCACGAAGCGGTATGGCGCGTTTACGGCGCTCGATCGCTGTTCGTTCGGCGTGCGCGAGGGGGAGATCTTCGGGCTGCTCGGCCCCAATGGCGCGGGCAAGACCACACTCCTGCGGCTGTTGCTCGGGTTTATCCATCCCACGGGCGGGTCGGCCCGCGTGGCGGGGTTCGACTGCGTGGCCGAGTCGCTCGCCGTCCGGGCCCGCACGGCGTATCTGCCCGGCGAGGCCCGGCTGTTTCGGCGGATGAACGGCTTCCAAACGCTCGATTTCTTCGCCGGGCTGCGGCCCGAGTGCCGGCGCGACAGGGCCGCCGAGGTGGCCCGTCGGCTCGATCTCGATTGCTCGCGGCAGGTGGCCCGCATGAGCACGGGCATGCGGCAGAAGCTCGCGCTCGCCGCGGTGCTCGCCACCGATTCCGCCCTCACGATTCTCGACGAGCCCACGGCGAATCTCGACCCCACGGCCCGGGCCGAGGTGCTCGCGCTCGTTCGCGAGGCCCGCGCGGCGGGCCGCACCGTGATCTTTTCGTCGCACGTGCTCTCGGAAGTCGAGACCACCTGCGACCGCGTGGCGATCGTGCGGGCCGGGCGGCTCGTGCACGAGCAGTGCATCGCCGACCTCCGCCGCAGCCACAGGATCACGGCCCGGCTGGCGGGGGCGTGGCAGGCGATCCCGGCCGAGCTCGAGGCGCATGCCACGCTCGTCTCCGAGCGCGACGGCCGCGTGGTGCTCGAATCGGGTGATTCGCTCGCGCCGCTGCTCGGCTGGCTGGCCACGCTGCCGCTCGACGAAGTGCAGATCGAGCCCGTGGGGCTCGGCGGCGTCTATGAAAGGTTCCACAGGGCATGACGCGAGCCGCATCGACTCTTTGGAAGCCCGAGGCGTGAGCCGAGTGGAAACATCGACTCTTTGGAAGCCCGAGGCGTGAGCCGAGTGGAAACCGCGTCGGTTCCCGAAAATTGCCGCCGCATTCCCTTCAGCTTACGCTTCGGGCTTTCCTGAACGCCCTTTCAATCCTCCCGAGCCTGTCGCCACATAAGAGTCCGCATGTTCAACACCGCGATCTGGAAAAAAACGTGGGGCGACCAGCGGGTGCTGGTGCTGTCGTTCGTGGCGCTCTGGTCGGCGTTTCCTTGGATCTACATTTGGCTCTCGTCGCAGATCCCGATGCCGGCGTTTCAAGACGTGCTGCTGCGGGCGATCCCGCAGGATTGGCAGCGGCTCTCGGGCGTGCCATTTTCCGAAGTGGCCACGCATGCCGGCCGCGTGGCGCTCGCGTTTGTCGATCCGGTGGTGGTGCTCGCCGCCACGGTGTTCGGGATCACGCGCGGCAGCGACGCCGTCTCCGGCCCGCTCGAGCGCGGCACGATGGAGATGGTGCTCGCCCAGCCGGTGAATCGTGTGGCCGTGTTTGTGTCGCAGGCGCTGGCCACGATCGCGGCGGCGGCCCTGCTCTCGGCGGTGCTGTTCGCGGCGGCGGCTTCGGCCGTCGCGCTCGGGCCGTGGGCGGGCAAGGTCGATCCGCTGCGGCTCGTGCCCGCGGCGCTCAACGTGTTTGGCTTGATGGTGTGCATGGCCGGGATCTCGGCCTGCGTGTCGGCGGCGGATAGCTACCGCTGGCGCACGATCGGGATCATGTGCGGGTTTTACGTGTTCTCGATCCTGGCGAAGCTCGTGGGCCGGCTCTCCACCACGCTCGGGTGGTGCGGGTATTTTTCGATCCTCAATGCCTACGAGCCGCAGCGGCTGGTGGGCGATCCGGCCACGGCGTGGCCGCTGCTCGCGGCCTACGACGGCGTCTTGCTGGGGCTGGGAATCGGGGCCTATGCGGTGGGCGCGTGGGTGTTTGCGAAGCGGGATCTGCCGGCACCCCTGTGACGACAGGCTGAAGCCTGTCCTACAACAGCAGGCTGAAGGCTGTCCTACACCCGAAGGCTGTCCTACACCCGAAGGCCGCTGTAGCGGCTGATTGGCTGGTTGCCGCATACTATTGGCTGCCCCAAGGAGGTTCCGCGATGCCCCTGCGACTGCTGCTCCTGCTCGCTCTTTGCCTGCCGTGCGGTGCCGCGCTTGCGGCCGACCAGGCCGACCAGCCCGGCCAGGCTGATCTCGATGCCGCCATCGACGCGAAGCTGGCGTCCGACAACTTCGACGACTTCGGCGCCGTCCTTGAACTCTGCCAGTCGGCCATGAAGAAGGGGCTCGACGAAGAGGGCAAGAAGTTCGCCGCCGATCTCTACACTGGCACGCTCATGGACCGGGCGAGCATGGTGGTCGAAGCGATCTTCGACGGCCCGAACCCCGATCCGCAGTGGCAGCGGATGCGCGACTTCGCGATGCGCGATCTCGACGAATCCATCGACCGCGACCCGTCGCTCGGGGCGGCCTGGCTGATGATCGCGCGGCTCCAGAGCCTGCCCGGCGGCGATCGCAAGCGGGCCGACGAGGCGGCCGACAAGGCGATTGATCTCGGCGGTGAAGACAAGCTCTTGGTCGCTCAGGCCCACGTGATCCGTGGCAATCTCCGCGACGACGACAAGGCCGCGCGGGCGGCCGACTACGACAAGGCGGTGGAGCTCGCCCCGCGCGACAAAGACGTGCGCCGCACCCGCGGCCTGTTCCATCTGCTCAACGACAAGTTCGACGAGGCCCGGGCCGATCTCGCGGTGGCCATCGAGGAGGATCCCGACGACGTCTCGCTGCAGGAGGCCCTCGGCATGGCCTTCATGATGGAAAACAAGCTCGACGAGGCGCAGCAGGCGTTCGACAAGGCGATCGAGATCGATCCCGACGCGCCGGGCGCCCTGCTCCAGCGGGCCCGCGTGCTCGCCCTCAAGGGGGAGCAGCCCAAGGCGATCGCCGACCTCGACAAGGCGATCGAGCTCGATCCCGATGACGCCATCCCGCTCGTGCTCCGAGCCCGCATCCACCAGCAGGCCGGCAACACGGAGCAAGCCCAGGCCGACCTCGAAAGCGTGCTCCGCCGCCGGGCCGACCATCCCGCCGCCCTCGAGCTCCGCGGCCTGATCGCTGCCGAGCGCAACGACTACCCCGCCGCGATCCGCGACTTCCGCAAGCTCGTGGCCCAGCATGGCGACGACGCCCTGCTCGTGGGCCAGCTCGGCATGCTCTATCTCGCCGCCAAACAGCCGCGCGAGGCGATCAAGCGATTTACGCGGGCCCTCGAGCTCGACGACAAGCAGTTTTTGAGCCGTCGAGGCCGCAGCGATGCCATGATCTCGATCGGCGACCACAAAGCGGCGCTCGCCGATCTGGAAGCGGCGCTCGCCCTCGACGACGACAACGACGGCGTGCTCAACAACCTCGCCTGGCTCTTGGCCACGTCGCCCGACGACGCCATCCGCGATGGCAAGCGGGCGATCGACCTGGCCACGAAGGCCTGCGAGGAAACGGAATGGAAGCAGGCCCACATCATCAGCACGCTGGGAGCGGCCTACGCCGAGACGGGCGACTTCGCGAAGGCCTGCGAATACAGCAAGAAGGCGGTGGAGACGGGGGGGGAGTCGCAGGAGGTGAAGGAGCAGCTGCAAAACGAGCTGGCGAGCTACGAGGCGGAGAAGCCGTGGCGCGAGCGGCAGGAGCTGGCCGAGGCGAAGCTCGACGACGACGCAGGCGACCTCGTGCTCGAGGCGGTGCAGGAAGAAGAAGACGACGCCCCGGTGCAGAAGCCGATGGCGGAGAAGAAGCCCCGCCGTCCCTTCGACGAGTAGCCTCATTGTAGGACAGGCTTCAGCCTGTCGGTGTCCGTTGTAGGACAGGCTTCAGCCTGTCTGCGTCTGATGTAGGACAGGCTTCAGCCTGTCTGTCTTCGTGACAGGCTAAAGCCTGTCCTACATTTGCACTCTCCGCGCCGCGGCGGTGTTGCCGGCGCGTTGCCAGGCCTTGAAGGCCAGTTGTCTCGCGTCCGCCGCGAGCTCGGCGCGGCCGTCCGTTTCGGCCCGCGTCGCGATCCGCTCTGCCGCCTCGGCCAGCCGCGA
>CAMAVC010000101.1 GCA_945861585.1 Planctomicrobium piriforme | reverse complement strand
CGTCCGAGGCGATGTTCCATGAGGGGCCGCCCGTTTCAGGTTCGTCAGGCCGATGCCGGCTGATAGCGGCGCACGATCGCCTCCCAGCTGCCGCGGGCTTTGAGCAGTTGCTCGATCACCTCGCGCACGGCCCCCTGTCCGCCCGGCAGCCGCGTCACGATCGCCGCCGCTTCGATCACCTCGGGGCATGCGTTCGCCACCGCCACACCCACGCCGCACCGCATGATCACGGCGAGGTCGGGAAGATCGTCGCCGATGAATGCGGTCTGCTCCCACGTCACGCCGCATTCCGCGAGGACCGCCGCGGTCGTCTCGAGCTTGTCCTCGACCCCCTGCTTGACGATCCCGATTCCCAGCTCCTCGGCCCGCAGCTGCACGACGCGGCTCGCCCGGCCGGTGACGATCCCCGTCCGGCCGCCCGCCCGTTGCCAGAGCCGGATGCCGAGGCCGTCGCGAATGTGAAACGTCTTCTGCTCGCTCCCCTCGTTCGTCCACGTCACGCCGCCCTCCGTGAGCACGCCGTCGACGTCGACGAGCAGCAGCTTCACCTGCGCGAGCCGCTGGTGCAGGGCGTCGTGGAGATTCGCGGCGGTGGGCATGTCGAAACGTATCTTTCGGACGGCTCAGGCGGCTGCCGGGGCTGGCACGGAGGGGCTGGTGAGGGGGAGTTCGAGCATCTCGGCCGGCACCATGCCGACGAGATCGACGATGTCGAGCAGGCCTGCCACGCGGCCCGTCTCGTCGACCACCGGCAGTTCGCTCAACCGCCGCGCCTCGAGGAGAGCCAGCGCGTCGCGCAACCGCGTGCCGAGGCCGACCGTCGTGGGCCGGGCGGTCATCACGGCGCCGATCGGGTGGTCGAGGGCAGCGTCGTTGCGCCGCTCGAAGAGGCGGGCCAGATCGCTGTCGGTGAAGATGCCGGCCAGCCGGCTGTCGTCGGCCACGATCATCACGGCGCCGGTGCGTCGCGCCGGGAGTGGCCGGGCGAACACGTCGCGCACGGTGTCAGTCGGCTGGGCCGTCCGGCATTGGGCGAAGGGCCGCATGGCGTCGTCCACGAGCATCAGCTGCCTCCCCAGGCTGCCGCCCGGATGCCGGGCCGCGAACTCCTCATGCGTGAACTGGCGCAGGCGGCTCGTGACGAGGGCGAGCGCGTCGCCGAGGGCGAGCATGAGCGACGTGCTCGTGCTGGGTGCGAGACCGAGCGCGCAGGCCTCCCGCACGCTGCCGGTCGGCACGACCACGTCGGCAGCCCGACCGAGCGCGCTCTGCGTCGAGCAGGTGAGCGCCACGATCCGGATCTTGCGTGCCGCCACGTGCGGCAGAAGCCGCGTGATCTCCTCCGTCTCTCCCGACTGGGAGAGGGCGAGCACGACGTCGTCGCGCCGCAGCGCCCCGAGGTCGCCGTGCATCGCCTCGGCGGGATGCAGGAAGTGGCTCGGCGTGCCGGTGGACGCGAGCGTGGCCGAGATCTTGCGGGCTACGAGCCCCGCCTTGCCGATCCCAGTCACCACGACACTGCCGGTGCATTCGGCGACGATCCGCACCGCGCGGGCGAACGCCGCATCGAGCGAGTCGGCCGACTGCAGGATCGCCTCTCCTTCGGCGCGCAGAATCTCACGGCCGTGCGCAACGAGGCCGGCGTCCGTCTGGTCGGCGGAAGGTCGGGGGGCGTCCATGAGGGGCGGGACTATAGGGCGACTGGGCAACCCGCCGCAATGCAACTTTCCCGCCCCGTGGGACCGGCTTCGGGCTCCGCGTATCCCATCGCCGGACGCTCCGCGTGCTGTGCAGGCGCCGGCTCGGGGTAACCCCGAGCCTCCCGAACGAAAGCCCGAGGCGTAAGCCGAGAGGATGCCCCGGTGGCGAAACACGACGCGTATTCCCTTCGGCTCACGCCTCGGGCTTCCAGACGGGCGAGGATCGGGGCTGCCCGTGCCCCCGAGCCGGATTGAGCGAGTTGACGTGAATCAGCGCGCGTATTTCGCAGCCATGTCTGCGAGCGAGATGCACTTCACCTTGCCGGCGTTGCCGGCCTGGCCGAATTGCACCATGCGTTCGGCGCACACCTTCTTCATCGCCTCGCGCGACGGCTTGAGGTAGTCGCGCGGGTCGAACTTCTCGGGCGTTTCGGCGAGCACCTTGCGGATCGCGCCGGTGATCGCCATGCGGCAGTCGGTATCGACGTTGATCTTGCGCACGCCGTGCTTGATGCCCTTCTGGATCTCCTCGACCGGCACGCCCCAGGTCTGCGGCATCTTGCCACCGAATTTGTTGATGATGTCTTGCAGCTCCTGCGGCACGCTCGACGAGCCGTGCATCACGAGATGGCAGTTGGGCAGCTTCGCATGAATCTCCTCGATCCGCTTCATGGCGAGCACGTCGCCATCGGGCTTGCGGGTGAATTTGTAGGCACCATGGCTCGTGCCGATCGCCACAGCCAGCGCGTCGACGCCGGTGGCCGCCACGAACCGGGCCGCCTCGTCCGGATCGGTGAGGAGCTGGTCGTGCGAGAGTTTTCCGGTGGCGCCGTGGCCGTCCTCGGCTTCTCCCTCGCCGCTCTCGAGCGATCCCAGGCAACCCAGTTCGCCTTCCACCGACACGCCCTGCCGGTGGGCGAGCTTCACCACCTCCGCGGTCACCTTCACGTTGTAGTCGAAGTCGGCCGGGCTCTTGCCGTCTTCCTTGAGCGAGCCGTCCATCATCACGCTCGTGAAGCCGTTGTCGATCGCGCTCTGGCAGGTGGCCGGCGAGTTGCCGTGGTCCTGGTGCATCGCGATCGGAATCACCGGATAGAGCTCGGCGGCGGCGAGCATGAGATGCCGGAGGTAGTTGTCCTGGGAATAGCCGCGAGCGCCGCGGGAGGCCTGCACGATCACGGGGCTGTCGGTCTCCTTCGCCGCCTCCATGATCGACTGGATCTGCTCCATGTTGTTGACGTTGAAGGCGGCGAGGCCGTAGCCGTGTTCAGCGGCGTGGTCGAGCAGGATGCGCATCGGAACGAGCGGCATGATGGAAAATCCTCAGCGAAGGGCGGGAAAACGGGCAGGTGGGCTAGAAGCATAAGAACTGCGGGGTTTTCGCACAAACGGCCCGATCCCAGGCCGCGTGATACGATGCACGAAACAGCCCGCGGCAGCCCGGATGCCCCCATGCAGATCCAGCCCACGACCGATCCCCTGAAGAGCTTCCTCTACGTCGTGGGGGGCTGGGCATGCGTGGGGCTCGCCGTGCTCGGCTCGATCCTTCCGCTCCTCCCCACGACGCCGTTTCTGCTGCTCGCGAGCTGGTGCTTCTTTCGCGGGTCGCCGCGGATCCATGCCTGGCTCCATCGCTCGAAATGGTTTGGCCCCACGCTCGACGACTGGCAGCACTACCGCGGCATCCGCAAGAGCGTGAAGTATCGCACGGTGGTGCTCGTGGCGGCCGTGGTGTGCACGAGCCTCGTGCTCAACAGCCTGCCGTGGTGGCTCAAGTATGCCGTGCTCGGCCTGGTCGCCTGCGGCCTGTACATGATCTGGACCGTACCCACGCTGCCCGATGACATGCCCCGCGCCCCGCGGACGATTGCGGAATGAAGGCCATCTCGCTCCTGATGCTCGTCGTGGCGGGCGTCGGTTCCAGCGCCCGCGCCGGAGAGTGGCCACAAATTCTCGGGCCCGGCCGCAACGGGATCGCCGCGGCCGACGAACGGCTCGCCGAGGCATGGCCGGCCGGAGGGCCGCGGGTCGTCTGGCAGCGGCCCGTGGGGAGCGGCTACGCCGGCGTCGCCGTGGCCGGCGGCCGGGCGATCCTGTTTCACCGCGTGGGCGATGCGGAAGTCGTCGAGGCGCTCGATGCCGCCACCGGCCAACGGCTCTGGCAACACGGCCAGCCGACGAGGTTTCGGCCGCAGGTGGGCGGGGGCGACGGGCCACTCTGTGTGCCGCTCGTTCACGACGGCCGTGTGATCGTGTTTGGTGCCCAGGGCGTGCTTCGCTGCCTCGAGGCCGCCACGGGCCGCCTGCTCTGGCTCCGCGACACGCACGGCGACTTCGGGGCCCCGGAGGGCTACTTCGGCGCGGGCTCGACGCCACTGGTCGCCCGGGGGCACGTGATCGTCAATGTGGGCGGCTCAAAACGCGACGCGGGCATCGTGGCGTTCTCACTCGAGACGGGCGACACCGTGTGGACGCAGACATCCGAGCCCGCAAGTTATGCAGCCCCCGTCGGCGCGACGGTCGGTGGAGTCGACCACGTGCTGATCGTGACGCGCTATGCATGCATCCTCCTCGAGCCGAAGTCGGGCGAGATCCGCTGGCAGTTTCCCTTCGGCCAGCGCGGGCCGACGGTCAACGCCGCCACGCCGCTCGTGTTTCCCGACGGCCACCTGCTCGTGACGGCGTCATACGGCATCGGCTCGGTCTATGCCACATTCGATGCCGCCGGCATCACGAAGCGCTGGGAGGGCGCCGACGCGCTCGCCACGCAATACTGCACGCCAATCGCCGCGGGTGATCACGTCTGGTGCATCGACGGCCGCGACGACGTGCCGCCCGCCGATCTCGTGTGTGTCGATCTCCGCACCGGCCGTGCGGCCTGGCGCGAGGCGAACTTCGGCTACGGCACGCTCGTCGCCGCCGACGGCAAACTGCTCGCCGCGAAGACCGATGGCGAACTCGTGCTCATGCAAGCGACGCCCGCGGGCAGCACCGTCCTCGCCCGGGGCCGCCCGCTCGCCGGCACGGTGCGGGCCCTGCCTGCGCTCGCCTCGGGCCGGCTCTACCTCCGCGACGACACAACGCTCGTCTGCCTCGACGTCGGCCGCCCGCCGCAGCCGCCCGTCACATCTGAATGAAGGCGCCCATCGGCCCCACGCCGATCGACATCTGCCGCTGCGGCACGTCTGAGAACGGTAGCGCCCCGCCGCCCTGGCGGGCCGGGGCCTGCGTTGGGGCGGCCCGCAGCCGCTCCGCCGTGGCCCGGGCCGCGTCGGCCGATGCCTGACGGTTTGCGGCGGCCCGATCGACGAGCGCGTTTTGCCGCGTTGCCACGCCCTGCTGCCGCTGCTGAAGCGCGGCCCGCTTGCGGTCGATTCGCTGGATCTCCTCCCAGAGCTGGGCCGCGTTCATGTCGAGCAGATTCGGGACGTTGCGCAGCTCTCGGGCCCGCCGGGCATCCGACATCGCCGACAGATATTCGCCGAGCCAGGCCTTCGCGTCGCGGGCCTCGGGCGCGTCGAGCAGCCGCATCTTCTGTTCGACCGAGTCGAGCAGGTATTCGATCTCGTACGACGACATCGCCGCCACCTGCTCGTTGAACCGCACCTTGATCCGCCGCACCTCGGCGGGCGTGTAGACGGTCTGCGTGGAGAGCCAGCCGCCGAGCTCCGCGACCGCCCGCTGCCACTGGGCCCCGTGCATGATGTCGGCCTTGCGGACCAGATCGCAGGCTGCGCGGTCGGGCGCGCCGTCGGCGGCTGCGGCGCGTGAGTGATCCATGGAGAAGGTGGCGAGGGCGAGAGCCACGGCCGCGCAGCGGCTGACACGGAGCAGCGACTCTGCTGCGAGTGATCGTGGCGGCTGTGTCAGGGCTATCTGTGTCAGGGCGATCATGGAGTGGTGCTTCCTGGGGTACGAACCCACGTGGCCCGCACGGATGGATCATCGTCGGCGGCGAGCGCTGGCCGCACGACGCGCCACGTGCAGCGGTCCTGGCCGTCGAACGTGTAGATATTGATGGAGCTCGTCTGCGTTCCATCGGGCAGCACGGCCGTGCCCCGCACGATCCACGAGCCGCCGTCCTGAAACCACGTGGCCTCCGCCCGGCTGCCGTCGCTCGAAAAGCTCCACGAGCGAATCCGCTCGACGAGCGGATCCCAGCCGATCCGTTGCTGGAGCGTGACGACCGGATCGCCGGATTCTTCCGGCGGGGTGAGCGTGGCTTCGCGGACGAGAAACGCGCGGCCCTCGTCCCACCGCACCGTCATCCGCATCGCGCCCGCCTGCGTCGTCGCCGCCTCGTCGTCCGGCACGAGCACCCAGCTCCCGACCATCCAGTCGAGATCCTCGAGCGTTGGGCCGTCGCCCTCGGGGGCTGGGTCTTGAGCCACGAGCGGGCCCCCGATCAGGAGTGCCAGCCACACCACAGCCCAGCAGACGCACGCGCACCATCTCATGGATCGACTCCCGCGATATGGTCACCGATCACAGGTGACGGCCTGCAGGATAGTCCGCGGAAGTGCCGACCCGCAATCAATGTCTTCCGAAGCCGCCCACGAGAAGCGGGGTTCCTTCAGCACAGCGGCGTGGCCGCCGGCGTGGGCCGCGGGCCCCGGCTGAAGCAGGGGAGGAGCGTGACGTAGTTGATCGTCTGGCCGGCGACGAGTTCGGCTGCGAGTGCGAGCCCGCACACGACCGGCACCGCGACGAGCGGCATCGGATTCCTCGCATGGTTCTCTAGACACTCCCGCGGTGCCGCCTCCGAGAATCAGGATCCGATGGTGATCTGGCATGGCTTTGGTGCTCAGGAGGACATGACTGCATTCTCTAACGACGTATCGCGATATTTTGATTTCTTTCCTCGTCCTCCGGAAAAACTTATTGACGTGTCGGAATATTCCGATATGATTGGTGTGCGACGGAAATGCCGTCGCGGCCCCGGCTCCGAACCACGCTGTCATGGTCGACACGAACCGAAAAACCGCCCGCCCGCCAAAGCTCACGAGCCTCGAGAGCCTGGGCCAGGCGGCCGAATGCCTGAAGACCCTCGCCCATCCCCACCGGCTCCGCATCGTGCAGATGCTGCTCGTCGGCCGCTACACGGTGGGCGAACTGGCCGCGGCCTGCGAGATCCCGAGCCACATGGCCTCCGAGCACCTGCGGCTCATGCAGCGGTGCGGCTTCCTCGACGTGGAGAAGGAGGGCCGGTGTGTCTACTACACGATCGCCGAGCCCCACCTCGCCAGCATCATGGCCTGCATCGAGGCCCGCTTCGGCGGCCGGAAGTCGTCGCGAACAGGTGTTTCCGCATAGGATTTTTTGCCTACGATTCCGCCCTTTGGGTGCGCACAACATATCGAACACTCTCGATACCTCAACTCATAATATCCATTCCCACACCCCGGAGGACAGTCCCATGGTCGCCACGATTTCCCCCACCACGCTCGCCGATCTCCGCCGCAAGAACGACAAGCTGACGCTCATCGACGTGCGCACGCCCGCCGAGTTCGGCGAGGTGCACGTCAATTTCGCCCACAACATCCCGCTCGATCGACTCGACGCGCAGGCCGTGACGTCCCTCGCCGGCGCCGGGCCCGTCTACTTTGTCTGCAAGTCGGGCACCCGCAGCCAGAAGGCCTGCGAGAAACTACTGGCCGCGGGCATCAAGGACGTGGTCAGCGTCGAGGGGGGCACGGTCGCCTGCGAGGCCGCCGGCGTGCCGGTCGTCCGCGGCCGCAAGGTGATGTCGCTCGAACGGCAGGTGCGGATCGCCGCCGGGGCGCTCGTGGCCGTCGGTGCGGCGCTGGCCGCCTTCGGCGCCGAGGTGCCGGTCAACTGGCAGGCGATCGGCGCGGGCCTGGCCGGCTTCGTGGGCTGCGGCCTCGTGTTCGCCGGGATCACCGACACCTGCGGCATGGCGATGCTGATCGCGCGGATGCCGTGGAACCAGGTGTCGGGTGGGGCCTGCCGCACGGCCACCACCTGCTCGCGAGCCATCCTGCTCGGGCTCGTGCTCGGTGCCATTTCCGGCACGGCGATCGCGGAGCACACGAAGGACTCGCTCGACGCGGTGAAGCAGGCCGTGCGCGAGCAGAAGGCCGTGATCATCGACGTGCGCGAGCCCGACGAATGGCAGGAGGGGCATCTGGCCGGCGCCGGACTGCTCCCCTTGAGCGCGCTCGAGCGCGGCCTGCCCCCGCAGGAGCTGGCGAAGGTCCTGCCCAAGGACAAGATCATCTACTGCTACTGCCTCGCCGGCGGCCGCTGTGCGGAAGCCGCCGCGATGCTCAAGCCGCTCGGGTACGACGTGCGGGCGATCAAGCCCGGCTATCCGCAGCTCGTGAAGGCCGGCTTCCCTGCCGTCGTCGGCAAGTGACGAGCCGGTTCCTCCATCCCCACACCATCACCGGAGAGATCGCCATGAAGATCCAGCAGTACTACCTCGCCTGTCTGTCGCACGCGTCGTACATGATCACCGACGAGAAGACCAAGACGGCCGCAGTGGTCGATCCCCAGCGCGACATCGATCAATACCTCGCCGACGCCAAGGCCGGCGGATACACGATCAAGCACGTCTTCCTCACGCACTTTCACGCCGACTTCGTCGCCGGCCACATCGAATTGCGGGATAAGGCTGGGGCGACGATCCATCTCGGCCGCCGGGCCGAGGCGGAGTTCTCGTGCGTGAAGATGAAGGATGGCGATGTGGTCGAGTTTGGCGACGTCAAGCTCGAGATGATGGAAACGCCCGGCCACACGCCCGAGGGCATCTCGATCCTCGTCTACGACCTGGCGAAGAGTCGCACCGCGCCCTTGGCCGTGCTCACCGGCGACACGCTCTTCATCGGCGACGTGGGCCGGCCCGACCTCCTGGCGAGCATCGGCGTGACGGCCGACGAGCTGGCCGACATGCTCTACGACAGCATCACGAACAAGCTCGTGAAGCTGCCCGACGCCACGCTCGTCTATCCGGCCCACGGCGCGGGCAGCATGTGCGGCAAGAGCCTGTCGAAGGAGACCGTCTCCACGATCGGCGAGCAGAAGAAGTTCAACTACGCCCTCCAGCCGATGAGCCGCGAGGCGTTCAAGGCGATCGTCACGGCCGACCAGCCGGAGGCGCCCGACTACTTCGTCCACGACGCGATCTTGAACCGCAAGGAGCGGGCGTCGCTCGGCGCGGCGATGGAGAAGACGCTCAAGCCCTTGACGCTCGACGAGGTGCTCGCGCTCGAAAAGTCGGGGGCCCAGCTCCTCGACGTGCGCGACGGCATCGACTTTGAAGGAGGCCACCTGCGCGGGACGCTCAACATCGCCTTGAACGGCAAGTATGCGACGTGGGCGGGATCGATGCTCTCCCACGACAAACCGATCGTGGTGGTCGCGGAGGAAGGCGGTGAGGAAGAGGCCGTGATGCGGCTCGGCCGCATCGGCTTCGACAACGTCGCCGGCTACCTCGCCGGCGGCATGAATGCCCTGGCCAGTCGCGACGATCTCGTCGAGCGGACGGAGCGGATCACGGCACCGGCCCTCGCGGAATGGCTGGCGGGCAAGCGGCCCGACGCTGGTCCGGCACCGCTTGTGATCGACGTGCGGAGCGATGCGGAGCACGCAGGCGGCCACATCGAAGGGAGCCTCAACATCCCGCTCATGCATCTCGACGAGCGGAGCGGTGAAATTCCGGCCGACCGGCCCGTGGCCGTGCACTGCGAGGGCGGCTACCGCTCGGCGATCGCCGCCAGCCTGCTGCAAAAGCTCGGCCGCCGCGACGTGCACGACATGGTGGGCGGCTACAAAGCCTGGCTCGCGGCGAAGCTGCCCGCATGAACGCTGCGCTGCTGTCCGGCGGTCTCGTCGGCCTGTCGCTCGGCCTCACTGGCGGTGGCGGCGCGATCTTCGCCGTGCCGCTGCTCGTCTACTGGATCGGCATCGATCCGCGCACGGCCGTGAGCATCTCACTCGTCACCGTGGCAGCGACGGCGTTCGTGGGTGCGATCGAGCGGTGGCGGTACGGGCAGGTCGAGCTCCCCACCGGCTTCCTCTTCGCCGCATCCGGGATGGTCGCTGCCCCGCTCGGCGGCTGGCTGGGAACGCTGATTCCCGAGCCGCTCCTGCTCACGGCATTTGCCGCGTTGATGCTCTTGATCGCTGCGCGGATGTGGGCCAAAGCCTCCGATCCCACGGAGCGGGCGTCGCCCGCCGCGCTCGATGCCGGCAGTGGCCCGGCCTGCCGACGAGATCCGGAAGGGAAACTGCGCATGACGAGCCGGTGTGCGAGCGTGCTCATCATCGCCGGGCTCGCCGTCGGGCTGCTCTCCGGGCTGTTTGGTGTTGGGGGCGGATTTCTGATCGTGCCGGCGCTCGTCACCTTTGCCTCGATGGGCGTCCCCCGCGCGGTCGGCACGTCGCTATTGGTCATGACGCTGGTAGGCGCGGCAGGCGTGGCCAGCCAAGCCGCCGCGGGCCGGGCCATTCCGCCCGATATCGCCGGTGGCTTCGTCGCCGGCAGTATCCCCGGGCTCCTGGCCGGCTCGTTCATCGGCCGCCGGTTCACCGGGCCGCTGTTCTCGAAGATCTTCGCTGCGGCGATTGTGCTCGTGGCGATGTTCGTCATTGCCAAGACGTTCCTCACGTTCTGAGCCCTTTTTGTGTTCCCGGAGAGACCGCCCATGAGCCTTCTTGATCGCCACCTGCTGTCCCTGTGCCTCGCCGTCGTGAGTCCCTCGGTCGTCGCACCGTCCTGCCGACGGCTGGATCGCGATCGGCGTCTACTAAGAGGCAGCGGGATGGACCACCGAACCTCCCCTCCTGAGGCAGACGGGCTGCTCCGTCTTTCCGCGCGGCATGGTTTGCCCTCCCTTGGTTTCGGCCACCCCGGATGGTCGCTCCGCAGGTGGCCCTGTTTCAGGGAGGCAGGTCAGGTGCAGTTTGTCGTCGTCAGTGCTCGAGCGAGGAGTCGGGCTCGGGGAGCCACTGCGTGAGGATCACGCCCACGAGGGCGTAGAGTCCCGCGACGACCGCGCCCACGACGGCGATCCGCATCGGATCGGGCGGCGTGGCCGCGGAGAACGTGAGCGTGAGCCAGGCGGCCGCCGTGCCGAGCACGCGGCCGCCGATATTGGCCGCGAAGCTCTCGCCCGTGCCTCTGAGGTGCGTGGGGAAGACGTGCGGGATGTAGTTGCCCCAGAAGCTGAACTGGGCCACGGTCAGCAGGCCCGCCACGAAGATGCCCGCCTTGATCCAGGGCAGCGAGTCGGCATTCGTGAGCTGCGTGGAGATCCACCAGAAGAGCGCCGGCACCACGAAGAGCGCCGGAATCTGGAACATCCGCAGGAGCGTCCGCCGGCTCAGCACCCGGAGCGCGGCCCACGCCAGCAGCACGCGGCCGACCAGGCCGCCCACTTCCTGGAAAAGCGTGACGCCGGCCACCGCCTCGTCGGTGGCGTTGCCCGCGATGCTCTTGAGCCGCCCGGGGCTCAACGTTTCCCCCTTCGCAGCCGCGACGGCCTCGGCCTGTGCCGCCTTCGCGGTCTGCAAGATCGCGGCATGCCCCTTCGGCCCGCCGAGGATCTGCGGCAGCTGCTGGATGGCGCCAAACGCGATCCCATAGCTCGCGGCGAACACGAGCGTCGTGAGCACCGTGGTGCGCACGAGCGCCGGGCTGAAGAGCTCGCGGATGCTCGGCCGCCGCAGTGTGCCGGCCGCCTTCTTTTCGGCCCACACGGGGCTTTCGGGAAGGAACGGCCGGATCAGGATCAGCGGCAGCGCCGGGATCACGCCCGAGATGAGCGTGTAGCGCCAGGCGTCGTGTCCGCCGTGGATCGCCGGCAGGATGTCGGCGAAGCGGGCGGCGAGGATGTTGGCCGTGCCGACGAGCAGACCGCCGAGCGATGAAAACGCCTGCGTCCAGCCGAGAGCCCGCTCCCGCTGCTCGCGGTCGGGGAAGAGCTCCGCGAGCCACGCCACCGCCGCCACGAACTCCACGCACACGCCGATGAACACGAGGCAGCGGAAGAAGAGCAGCTGCGGGAGCGACGTGGCGAAGCCGGCCGCGAGGGCCGCGAAGGCATACAGCAGGATGCTGAACGTCAGCACGCGGCGGCGGCCCAGCAGATCGGTGAGATAGCCGCCAAGCAGGCCAAACACGCCGCCGGCGATCGCTGGCACGAAAAAGAGCGTCCGCGCCCAGCCGACATAGCTCTTGCCACCCGGAGCCCACAGGGCCATGGCATCGGCCTGCGACATGCCGCCCGCCACGAGGCTCGCGATCTCCGACTTCGAAAGCTCCTGGATCGCCGGCTTGATGATCAGCGGCAGCATCAGGAGTTCGTAGATGTCGAACGCGAACCCGATCGCCGCGATCGCGCACACGAGCCAGCCGGTGAACGACAGCCGCCCGTCCGCCGCCACACCGCCGCCCTGCTGCCCCTGCATGGATGCCTCCGCGCGCAAAAAACGACACCGCCGACAGGCGGCAAGCCTATCGGCGGCGTTGAATCACGGCAAAGGCGAGCGGTGATCCCGCAGGCCTGTCACGGTCCGATCGAGGGCGGATTCTTCGCGAGGAAGTCGCGCGGGCCGCGGGTCGTGTAGTACGGATAGGCGACGGCCCCTGACGGCGGGCCGGCCGGCTGCGTCGCGCCGTAGTCGCTCGCCGCGAGCGCCGCCCGCTCGGCGGGCGAGAGATGATGCTTGGCCAGGCCGCCATACCGGCCGACGTGCTTCTTGCAGTGGCCGGCGGCGCAGTCGCGGCAGCCGGGCTGACA
>CAMAVC010000100.1 GCA_945861585.1 Planctomicrobium piriforme | reverse complement strand
AGGCGATGGGCGGCCGCGCCGCCTACACCCTCGCCACGGCGATCGTGATCGGAACGGCCGGGCTCACGGGAACCTTCGCCTATCTGTATCAGGCGATCCCCGGCCCCGCGATCCTGCCGATCCTCGTGTTCATCGGCCTCGAGATCACGGCCCAGAGCTTCCACGCCACGCCGCAGCGGCACTACCCGGCCGTCGCGATCGCCTGCATCCCAGCGCTCGCCGCCATGGTGATGATCCAGGCCGACAAGCTCCTCGGAGCCGGCGCGAAACCTACCGCCGATCTGGCCCGCGAACTCTTCTCGATGCGGCTCCTCTCCTCGGGCTTCATCGTCACGAGCCTCGTGTGGGCCGGCCTCGTCGCCGCGCTCATCGACCGCAAGCTCTTTCAGGCCGCCGGCTGGACGCTCGCGGCCGCCGGCCTCACGCTCTGCGGCATCATCCACTCCCCCTTCCCCGACGGCCGCCTCTTCGCCCCGTGGGCGATCGGCACGCTCCCTCCCGAAGCCGCCGGCCGCGGCCCCATCGAGCTCGCCGCCGCATACGGCCTGCTCGCGCTGCTCTTCGCGGGCTGGAGCGCGTGGCTGGGCACGCGTACGTCGGACGCGGTGTGATCGTCCACTCGCCCAATCCGGCTCGGGGTTACCCCGTACCGTCTCGCCGGACGTTCGCCTCCGCCCTCCAGGCTCCGGCTCACTCGGATTTGCCTGCGCTCCGGCATCCTGCCTGCGCTGGTCAAATACGCCGTCTCAACGGCAGGGGTAACCCCGAGCCTCCCCAACTGGAAAGGCGAGGCGGCGGAGACGGTCGGTGCGATGCGGAAGAGCCGACGGGCAGATACGCGGCTTACACCGAGCGAACCATCACAGTTGAGAAGGGACTAGCGATCGCCCTCGGCGATGGAGCAGCGTGCCGCCGGCTCTGACGCCGGGTTGGGCGAGTTGAGCCTTGCGAAATTGAACACAGACAGGCCGAAGCCTGCCTTACTCCAGGCCGTAGGCGCCGGCGACGGGGACGTCGAGGCCCGTGCGGCTCGCGAACTGTGTGCGCGAGAGGAAGCGCGGCTCGAGGTTGAACGTCACGCCCACGTTGTTGCGGCTGTAGTCGACGTTGAAGCCGAACGTCATCAGGAACGACTCGCCGATCCGCGTGAGCTGGAAGTTTTGCCCGATGTTCGCGCCGCGGAGGTCGAGGGCGGTGCCGAACGTACTCGCCCACTTCGGACTCATGCGGTAGGTGTAGGAGCCGGTGAGCACGCTCGCCTGGATCGGCCCGCCGAATTCGTTGAAGCCGATGAAGAAACTGCCGCGGGGCGTGCGGTTCAAGAGCGCGCCCACTGTGTACAGCTGCTGGCCGCCGGAGAAGAAGTCGACGTCGGCCGAGGAGAGCACGGTGGTGCGATCGCCCACGTGCCAGCGGAAGTCGTACTGCCAGAGGCCAATCGCCTGTCCGAAATTCTGGCCCGAGACGGGGAACAGCTCTCCATCGACGTCGAACGTGATCCAGTCGATGATCCGGCGGTTGCCCATCGGGCCGCGCTTCGTCTGCCAGCGCTGCCGGGCGGCGAGGCGGAACACCGAGAGGTCGTTGGCGATCTCGGTGGGGCCGGTGACCCATCCGGCCTGGCCGCGGCGGACGGCGTAATACCGCGGGTCGTACTTGCCGTCGGGGCCGAAGATGAACGGCGAGCCGAGTGGGATCGGCTGGCCGGGGATCGCGCCGTAGTCCCAGTAGGGGATGTTGCGGCGGTATTGATTGATCGTGTCGTCGTCGATCTGGTCGTAGAGCGGGAACTGCGAGATGTCCTGGGTGGAGTCGGTGTAGGCGAACTCCGCCTCGAAGACCACCTTGTGCGCGAGGCCATGGACGTTCCAGAGCTGGCTTTCGACGGTGTTGTCGGCGGTCCACATCGGCAGGCTCGAACGGATGCCGACTTGGCCATAGGCCCGGTTGATCGGACTCTGGGAGAGATCCTGGCCCCAATTGGCGAGCTCGCCGAGGGCGTAGGGCACGAGTTTCACGGGCCCGGCCTGAAACGGCAGGTCGAGCTCGTGCCGCGTAGCGAGCCGCTGGCCAATGACATTGTTTTCGTAGGGGAGCGTCGTCCAGTAGCCGTTGGTCTGGCTGTTGCTCGTGCCCAGCGTCGGCGTCTCCGGCAGGCTCTGCCGGGCGTAGGCGACATTCGAGTGCTCGTACCACGTGACGGAGTCACGGAGCAGCGGCTGGCCCATGTAATAATGGTCGAGCCGTGGCCACCATTCGGTCTGCGTAAAGAATGGATTGACGCGCACACTCGTGAGCAGGCGGAGCTCGCGGTTGTCGATCGGGCGGCGCAGGTCGAGCCAGGTACGCTGCTCGTAGCCTTCCTCCCACTCCGCCTCGTAATACTGTTCGAGGAAGTTCATGTCGCTGATCCAGCCGGCCGTGCCACGGGCCTGCCAGCCGGCCCCGATATCCTGTCGATGCCGCCAGAACGAGCGGCCGCGGAACGTGCGGCTCGGGAATCCCGGGTAGGTGAGATCGCGCCGGTTCAAGCCGACGTTGTCGCGGCCCACGTCGCCGATGATCCAGGCGTCGAGGATGCCGCTGGCCGGTGTGCCGAGCCAGAGGAAGTCGGGGCGGTTGTAGAGCAGCGACGTGCCGCCGCCCGGGCCGCGGAGGCTCAGGTAGTCGATGTCGAAGTCCCAGTCGACTCCGTCGGGCGGCCGCTGCCAACCGAACACTTGAAATGCGTCCCAGCTCGTGAGGATCTGTGTGCCGAAGATCTGGTCGTTCTTCAGCTGAAAGTCGTTGATGTAGAACGTCGGCTTCTTGGCGTTGGTCGCGAGCACCGGCCACCAGAGCACGGGCACGCCGCCGAGCGTGACGGTGTTGCCGCGGCTGGTGATGAACTGCTGGTGCTCGATCGCCGGCTCACCCGTGGCGGGGTCGATCGAGGGCTGGCCGAACGGACCTGGCAGAGGCACCTGCTCGTCGGTGAACTCGAGCTCGCGCGAGCGAAACTCCCACGTCGGCACGCCCATCCGGCTCGAGGTGAGCCCGGTGCGCTGGGCCACGAACCGGCTGCGGTCAACCTGGCGGAGCACGTCGGCCCGCAGCCGCACCACGCCCGAGTAGTTGTCGACCGGGGTCAGCACCGTGGCCCCGGTGATCACGCCGCTCGACCGCGGCACGTCGTAAAACATGCCCACGGCCTCGACGACGCGCTGCCCCTGACGGAAGACGACGTTGCCCTCCATGTAGAGCTCGAGCGGCGTATCGGCCGACTGCGCGCCGCTGCCGTCGAGATCGGGCTGCCCCTGGCTGCGGGTCCAGATCACGAGCCGGTCGGCCGAAATGTCGAGCGGCCCGGCGGGATCGACGCCGTCGATGACGAGGTTCACGCCGGACGTGATTACGGCGATCCACTCGCCGCCCGCGGGGCTCGGAAACCAGCGCACGTTGAGCGGCACGCTCGACCGGGGAAATGCCCGCAGCCGACGCACGGCCGTGGCCGATTGCACCTGCGGCGCGGCGGGCGCACCGAACTCGCTGAACTGGGCCGGGGCGACGCCGCCCTTGGCATGGACGACGCCCGACTGTGCGGCACCGCCCGCCGGCTGTTCGGCCGCCGTCAGCTGGATCGCGCCGTCTTCCGCGGCACCGTCATGCACGGCCCGCTGCACGCCCCCCTCGGCGGGCGCGGCATAGATCGCGGGAGTTCCCGTGGCGGGCACGACGCTCGTGAAGTCGAGTGCGGGATCGTGAATCGTCCAGAACCGGCCCGTCCAGCGGCTGCCACGAACCGTCGAGGCCGGTGCCGCGCTCCCGGCGGAGGCCGACGTCACGGTGACCTCGCCTGCCATGCGCACGAGCAGCCCGCGCGGCTGGGGCTCGGCCTCGTCATCGGTCTCAGGAATCACGCCTGCCTGCTCGATCCAGACCACGGCCTCGTGGCTCTTGGCCTCGGTCACGCCCTGGGCGATCGTGACGCCGCCGGTCAGATGCCAGACGTCGTAGGAGCCCTCCGTCCAACGCGCCGCCTGCGTCGCGCGGATCGAGAGCCGCTCACCAGGATCGACCGACGGCACTTCGATCCGGCCAGCCTCCGCGACAGCCGCCGCGAGGCCGCGTGCGGGCACGGCCGCCAGCACGCCGGCCGACGCGGTGTCGCCCACCGTGGGCCGTGCAGCGTCGTCCGCGCGTCCGGTGATGTCGCAGACGAACGCGATGACGGCGCCGACCAGCAGGCGCACGACGATCGCATACGGCAGGCCGAACGGCCGGCGCGGCGCGGGCGCGAGATGCTCGTCGCGAGAGTGCAAGCGCGGTGTCTGTGAGGTGATGGGCGCGGGGCCCGGACCAAAAAGCGCGGGACTATAGAGGCGACGAAATTCACGGGTCAAGCCGGAGGGAGTCCGCTGCGCACGCCGGTAAGTCTTGCCGGCCAAAGGGTTACGGATCGGCGCTGGCCGCGGTAAGATACGGGCCGCGGCAGTCATTCCTGCAGGTGCGGATGCAGGCCCAGACTGCCCACTTTCTCGCACAAGTCCACCGTCCCTCCCGCAGGCATCCCACCATGCCAGGTTCCACCCGGTCGCGTCAGGAGCCCCATGCTCCCCATTCGTGACCGGGTCGCCAGGTGGCTGATCGCGCACCGGCGTTCGCTCGCCGTCGTGGCAATGGCGCTGGCGGCGATCGGTGTCGAACGGTCGCGGCACCTCGAGTTTTCCCGGTCGATCGACACGATGTTCGACAGAGCCGATCCGGCTCTCGTGCCCTATCGCCGCATGGCACGGGCCTTCGGATCGAGCGAGGTGGTCTTGGCTGCGTACGACGCGCCCGACCTTTTCACCCCGGCGGGCATCGAGCACCTACGGCAGGTGACGGACAGCTTGGAGGCGACGCCCGGCGTGGCCTCCGCCACGAGCCTCGCGAGCACGCCGCTCGGATCACGGATCATCGAGGTCGATGCCAGCCCCACGGCCCGCAAGCTCGTGAAGCTGATGGAGGGCTACACGCTCGGCGCGGATCATCGCACCGCGGCGATCGCCTGCGTGCTCCAGCCGCCGGCCGCCCCGTCGGCCGCTGCATCGCGGTCATCGGCCCGCGCGCAGGCGGCCTCGCGAGCCGACGCGATCGACCGCATCCGAGCGATCATCGGTGAGCTTCCCGGCGGCACCGTCGCCGGCGAGCCGGTGATGCTGCGCGACGGCTTCGCGATGCTCGAGCGCGATGGCAACCTCCTGGGCACGAGCGCCGGGCTCCTCTCGGGGCTCGTCCTGCTCGTCTGCTTTCGCAGCGTGCGCTGGCTCGTCGTGCCGATGGCCGTCGTCCTGCTCGCGCTCTGGAGCACCCGCGGCGTGCTCGCCGTGCTCGGGCTCAAGCTCACGATGGTCTCCACGATGCTCTCAGCGATGGTCACCGTGGTCGCGATCGCGACGGTGGTGCACGTGATCGTCGAGTATCGCCGCCAGCGGGATCTCGGCCGCGAGCCGGAGGCGGCGCTCCGCGAGGCGATCTCGGTCCTCTTCTGGCCGGTGGTCGGCGCGATCGTCACCGACGTGATCGGCTTCGGCTCGCTGATCTTCAGCCGCGTGGGGCCGGTGCATGATTTCGGCGTGATGACGGCCGTGGGTGCGGTGATGGTGCTCGTGGCCGCCGCGCTCGCCGTTCCCTTCCTCGCGCTCGCGGGCCGATTCGATGCCGACCCGCGCCGGGCATGGGGTGAAGGCGCGCTCGAGCTCGGCCTCGATGGCCTCGTGAAACGCATCGTTCGGCGCCCCGGCTTGACGCTGGCCGTGGCGACCGTGGCCGTCACGGCGGCCGTCGCCGGCATGCGTTGGCTCGAGGTGGAGACCGATTTCACACGCAACTTCCGCCGGTCGAGCCCGATCGTGGCGTCCTACGACATGATCGAGTCGCGGCTCGGAGGGGCGGGCGTGTGGGACGTGCTCGTGCCGGCTACCGAGCCGATCGACGGCACCGTGCTCGCCGGCCTGGCCCGGCTCGAGCATCGCCTGCGCGACGAAGTCACGACGGTGGATGCGGCCGGCGCATCCACGGCCGCCCTCACGAAGGTGATGAGTGTGGCCGACGTGCTCGCCGCGATCTCGCCGATCTCGCTCGAGCGGCTCGAACAAACGAAGGTGGGCAACTGGCTCGTTGCCGGCGCGATCCGGCTGCTCGAGGAACAGTTGCCCCAGCTCGGCCGCGCGCTCATCGGCCGCGATCCCGACGACGGCTCGACCTGGCTGCGGGTGATGCTGCGGGCCCGTGAGCGGCAGCCCGCCGCCGAGAAGCGGGCGATCATCGAAACCGTGCGGCGGATCGTGGGAGAGGAGTTTCCCGCCACTGCGAGCGCCGCGGGGGGCGAGGTGACGGGCTTCTTCGTCCTGCTCGCCCAGCTCATCGACCGGATGCTCGCCGACCAGTGGTTCACGTTTCTCCTGGCAGCCGTCGGGATCTTCGTGCTGCTGGCCGTCGGCTTTCGGAGCTGGCTCCTGGCGGTTGTGGCGCTCGTGCCCAACGCGCTGCCGATCTTCGTCGTGCTCGGGCTCCTCGGCTGGGCCGGCGAGCGGATCAATATGGGCACGGCCATGATCGCCGCGGTGTCGATGGGCCTCTCGGTCGACAGTTCGATCCACTACATCGCCGCCTTCCGGCGCCGGCTCCACGACGGCCATGCCTTCACGGCCGCACTCGAAACGGCCCACCAGACCGCCGGGCGGGCGATGATCTTTTCGACGCTCGCGCTCGTCGTGGGATTTCTCGCACTCACGACCAGCGGCTTCATTCCCACTGTGTCGTTCGGAGCGCTCTCCTGCCTGACGCTCGCCGGCGGACTCGTCGGCAACCTCGTGGTGCTGCCGGTGCTTCTTGCGGTGCTCGCGCCGTGGCTCGACCCGGGCTGCCCGCCAGGACAAAAAACGGTACAACACGCCACATCCGCCTGACTCCG
This sequence comes from Planctomicrobium piriforme, assembly GCA_945861585.1. Taxonomy (GTDB): domain Bacteria; phylum Planctomycetota; class Planctomycetia; order Pirellulales; family UBA1268; genus RGVT01. The sequence continues at coordinate 5,800 of CAMAVC010000100.1, read as the reverse complement.
TTCCTCGTGAGGCCCACCCATGACCGCTGAGTTCGAACTGCTGCGCGGCGTCCGTACCGTCGTCGCCGACCCGGCCTCGCGTCCGGAAGCGATCGAAGCCGACGCCCTCGTCTTGTTTCTCACCGAAGGCGGGGCCGGCACTGGCGTGTGTGCCGACGTCGACCGGGCCACCGGCGGCCTTGTGGCACGGCTCGTGGCGGCCGGGGAGATCACGGGTCGGCGGTACGAATGCGTTCCTCTGCTCGGGCCCCCTGGCCTCCACGTGGCGCAGCTTGTTCTCGTGGGCCTCGGCAAGCGCGAGGAGCTCGACGCGGGCACGCTCTACAGGGCCGCCGCCACGGCCACCCGCCACCTCTCCGGGAAGGCTCGCGCGCGGGTGGCGCTCGTCGCCGACGGCACGTGGAGCACCCGGCAGATCGAGCAGGCCGTCGCCGGTGGCGTGGTGGGCATGGTCGGTCAGGATCTCTACCGTGGCGACAAGAAACGAACCCGGTTCGGCACGACCGTCTGGGTCGGCGCGCCTCCGGAGGCGGTTGAGCGCGGCATTCTCCTGGGGGACGGCGTGAATCTCGCCCGCCGGCTCGTCAACACGGCGCCCGACGACATGTATCCGCAGACGTTCGCCGAGGAGGCCGCGTCGGTCGCCGGCCGCACCGGGATGGAGATCGAGATCTGGGACGAAGATCAACTGGCCCGGCAACGCTGCAACGCGATCCTCGCGGTTGGGCGGGGCAGCCACCGGCCACCCCGTCTCGTCGTCCTCCGGTACCGCGGTCCGGGCCGGACCGACGACACGCCAGACCTGGCACTCGTGGGCAAGGGCGTGACGTTCGACTCAGGCGGCCTGTCGCTCAAGCCCTCCGACTCGATGCTGACGATGAAGTGCGACATGGCCGGTGCCGCCGCGGTGCTCGGTGCAGCCGCCACGATCGCATCCCTCAAACTGCCGGTGCACCTCGTGGCCGCGGTGGGCCTCGCGGAGAACATGACCGGCCCGGCCGCCTACAAACTCGGCGACGTGATCACCGCCCGCAGCGGCACCACGATCGAAGTCCACAACACCGACGCCGAAGGCCGGATCGTGCTGGCCGACGTGCTCGACGTGGTGAAGGGCCTGGGTCCGAAGAAGATCATCGACGCCGCCACGCTCACCGGCGCCTGCATGGTGGCGCTGGGCTACGATGTAGCCGGCCTGTTCACGAACGACCAGCCGCTGTGCGACGCCCTCGCCGCCGCTGCCCGCTCCGTCGGCGAGCCGGTCTGGCAGCTGCCGATGTACTCCGACTACGACGACCAGATCAAGAGCGAGGTCGCCGACATCAAGAACGTGGGCGAGGGCCGCTGGGGCGGCGCGATCACGGCGGCAAAGTTCCTGGAACGATTCGTGGGGGGCATCCCCTGGACCCACGTCGACATCGCGGGCCCGGCCTTCGCGGAGAAAACGCGGCCGTGGATCGACGGCGGCGGCACGGGCTCCATGGTGCGCGCCTTCGTCGAATTCGCCCGCGGTACGTGATCTCTCGTACGCGCCGGCTCGGGGTTGCCCCATACCATCTCGCCTCCCCAACGCTGGAAGCCCGAGGCGTGAGCCGAAGGGAATACGCGCGGAGGTTCGTAACCGGGGCATCCTCTCGGCTTACGCCTCGGGCTTCCGAAGACCGTGAGGCTTCGGGCGAGGCGGCGGCGACGGTCGGTGCGATGCGGAAGAGCCGACGGGCAGATACGCGGCTTACACCGAGCGCACCATCAGAGTTGAGAAGGGACGAGCGATCGCCCTCGGCGATGGAGCAGCGTACCGCCGGCTCTGACGCCGGTTTGGGCGAGTTGAACCCGAAGCACTCGGGTTTACCCTCGGCCCGCCAGCACCGTGGCGATGCGGGCAGGGGTCACGGGGTCGATCGCGCCGTGTTCGGTGATGATGGCACGGATGAGGCGGGCGGGCGTGACGTCGAAGGCGGGATTGAAGGCTTTTGCACCGGCGGGCGCGGCGGGCACGCCGAGCGGAGCGAGCACTTCGGCCGCCCCACGCTCCTCGATCGGGATGTCGGCGCCTGAGGCGAGCGAAAGATCAAACGTGCTCGACGGGGCCGCCACGTAGAAGGGAACGCCGTGGGCGGCGGCGAGCACGGCGAGCGAGTAGGTGCCGATCTTGTTGGCCGTGTCGCCGTTGGCCGTGATCCGGTCGGCGCCCACGATGCAGGCGGCGATTCGGCCAGTCGCGAGCAGGTGACCAGCCGCCGCGTCGCACAACACCGTGACGGGGATGCCTCGCTCCACGAGTTCCCAGGCCGTGAGCCTCGCGCCTTGGAAGAGTGGCCGGGTTTCGTCGGCGAACACCTCGAACCTGCGGCCCGAGTCCCAGGCCGTCGTGATCACGCCGAGCGCCGTGCCGATGCCGCCGGTGGCGAGCGCTCCGGTGTTGCAGTGCGTGAGAACATTGCCCGCGGGCAGGATCGCCGCGCCGTGGCGGCCGATCGCCGCGCAGAGCGACTGGTCTTCAGCATGGATCGCCCGGGCCTCGGCGAGGAGCAGCGCGGCAAGATCGGCAGCCGGTGTGTCGGCGGCGATGGGAGCGAGTTTCGTGAGCGACCGCTCGACCGCCCAGCGCAGATTCACGGCCGTGGGCCGCGCGGAGGCGAGTTCCTCGCCCCGGGCGAGCACGTGGGCCCGGGCCTTGTCGGGGGAGAGCTTTGCACGCACCGCTTCGCCCGCTGCAACGACGAGGCCGTAGGCTCCGGCGATGCCGATCGCGGGGGCCCCGCGCACCCGCAGGCTCTTGATCGCCTCGACGACGGTTTCGACGTCGCGGCACGCAAGCCACTCGAGCCGCCCTGGCAGCTTCGTCTGATCGAGGATGTCGAGGTGGCCAGTGGCCTCCCCCACCCAGCGCACGGCGACGGGCACGCTCATGGCAAGGGCTCGCACGGCAGGCCGAATGCATCCGCGACGGCGCGATATACGATCCGCCCCTGATACACGTTCACGGCCGACCGCATCGCCGGGCTCGACTGGATCGCCGCGTCGACGCCCGCGGCGAGCTGCATCACGTAGGGCAGCGTCGCGTTGCAGAGGGCATACGTGCTCGTGCGGCCGACCGCGCCCGGCATGTTCGTGACGCAGTAGTGCACGACGTCGTCCACGACGAACGTCGGCGCCGCATGCGTCGTCGGCCGGCTCGTGGCCACGCAGCCCCCCTGGTCGATCGCCACGTCGATGATCACGGCGCCCGGCTTCATGAGGGCGAGATCCTCGCGCGACACGAGGTGCGGTGCCCTCGCCCCGGGAATGAGCACGCTGCCGATCACGAGGTCGGCCCAGCCGAGCCGCTCCCGGATCGTGTGGCGGTCGGAATAGAGGCAGTCGATGTTCGGCGGCGTGACGTCGTCGAGATACCGCAGCCGCTCGAGGTTCGTGTCGAGCAGCGCGATGTTGGCCCCGAACCCGGCGGCCACCTTGGCCGCATTGGCCCCCACCGTGCCCGCGCCCAGCACGAGCACGTTTGCCGGCGCCACTCCCGGCACGCCGCCGAGCAGGATCCCCCGGCCCATCTGCGGCCGCTCGAGATATTTTGCGCCTTCTTGGATGCTCATGCGGCCTGCCACCTCGCTCATCGGCACAAGCAGCGGGAGCCGGCTGCGGTCGTCACGCAAGGTTTCATAGGCGATGCCGGTGGCGCCCGTGGCGAGAAAGCCCTCGGTGAGCGAGCGATCGGCCGCGAAATGGAGATACGTGAACAGCGTCTGCCCCCGGCGCAGGAGCGCGAGCTCCGGTGGCTGCGGCTCCTTCACCTTGACCACGAGGTCGGCCGCCCCGAACACCTCGGCCGCAGAATCGACGAGCGTCGCCCCGCAGGCAGCATACGCCTCGTCGGGCAGCCCAGACCCGGCGCCCGCGGACCGCTGCACGAGCACGCGGTGGCCGGCTCGCACCAACTCCTCGACGCCCACGGGCAGCATCGAAACGCGGTATTCGTCTTTCTTCGTCTCTTTCGGAACGCCGACGACCATCAGGCGGTGGCTTTTTTCGGCGCTTCGATCTTGTAGGTCGCCGGCATAGGCAGCGGATAGTTGCCGTCCTTGTCGGGCACGACCGGCGGAATCGTGTCCCACGTCAGCGAGTCGGGCATCGTGCGGAAACCCGTCTTCATGAGGTCGTCGTACCCCGTCTGCTTGCCGGTGTAGGTGGCCGTTCGCCCCAACACCGCCGAGAAGCTCGACGTGGTGCCATAGACGGCGTTGTTGAGCGGCTTGTCGTTGCGAATCGCATCGTGCAATTCGTCGTGCTCCACTTGATAGGGGTTGTCGCTCTTGCCCTCGAACTTCCAGAGCACGTTCCCCTTGTAGTCGGTGATCTCGCCGATCTTCACGTAGCCCTTCGTGCCCTGAAACTCCTCGTTCACGCGGCCGTCGCCGCCGGGAAACTGCCGGCACTGGCTGGCGATCCGCACGCCGCCCGGATAGACGAAGTTGACCGAATGATGGTCGTAAATCTCACTCGACTGCCCGGGCACGCGGTTCTGCCGGCCGCCCACGCCGTAGGCGTTCTCAGGGAGGCGGTCGAGCACCCAGTTGGCGATGTCGATGTTGTGGACGTGCTGCTCCACGATGTGATCGCCGCACAGCCAGTTGAAGTGATACCAGTTATTCACCTGAAACTGCATCTCGGTCATGTCGGGCTTGCGGCCGCGATACCAGATGCCGCCACCGTTCCAATACACCTGGCCGCCGAGGATGTCTCCGGCGACACCCTCGCGAATCTTTTGGATCGTCTCGCGATACTTGCGGTCGTACCGCCGCTGGAGACCGACCACGACCTTGAGCTTCTTCTCGTCGGCCAGCTTCGCGGCCGCCAGGCAGAGCTGGGCGCCGAACGCGTCGACACACACCGGCTTCTCCATGAACACGTGCTTGCCCGCGTTCACGGCCGCCTCGAAGTGAAACGGCCGGAACCCCGGCGGTGTCGCCAAGATCACGAGATCGCAGTGGTCGAGCACCTGCCGCCATCCGTCGAGCCCCTTGAACTGCCGTTCCTCGGGGCAGTCGAGTTTATCCGGCATATTTTCCACGGCCTTGAGCGCACCCTTGATGCGGTCGTCGAACGCGTCGGCGACGGCCGTCAACTTCACGTTCGACCCTGGCACCGAGAGCGTCTGCTGAAGTGCGCCGGTGCCACGACCACCCGCACCGATGAGCCCGATCCGGATCACGTCGCTGGATGGCGACTGGCCGTACACAGTGGGCATGGCGGCGACGGCACCGCTGATCGCTCCGGCGGTCCACAGGGCATCACGGCGAGACAGGCGGGCAGGGTTCATGGCAGGCTCCATGGTGAAGCGGAAAAAGTCGTATCGATCCCATCCAATACGCCACAGACTACCCTCTCAACGCGTACGATGAAAACTGGCCCGTTGCCCCCGTGCCAGGCCCCGGCAACTATCCGCAATCGGAGCCGGCGGTAGGCATGCTCGAGGGTATGTTCACGCAAAGCATCGGCATCGTGCCGATCTTTGCTTGGCGGGCCTCCGCCCGCTGGTGATGACCCGGCCCTCCAGGCCTAGCGCTGCTTCGTCCTCAACGACTCCCTGCGTCTGCGCGTGCCCACCGACCGACTCCGCCGAAACTTCTTGGCGTCTACGAGTTGGGGAGGCTTCGGGCTCCCCGTGTCCTGGGAGCCGGCGTATTTGACCAGCGCAGCCATGGATGGCGCAGCGCAGGCAAATCCGAGTGAGCCGGAGCCTGGAGGGCGGAGGCGAACGTCCGGCGACGGGATATGGGGAGCTCGAAGCCGGATTGGGCGATTT
>CAMAVC010000099.1 GCA_945861585.1 Planctomicrobium piriforme | reverse complement strand
CTGGTGCCGAAGCGGCTGGCCCTGCGGAAGGCAGAGGCCTTTGCCCGCCTTGCCGCCCCTGCGATGCAGCTCTTCGCCTGGATCGCCCGGCCGCTGGCCTGGGGCATGAGTGCCGCCACCTCGGCGGTGCTGTTTCTGCTCGGCACGAGCAAGCATTCGGAGCCGAGCGTGTCGGTCGACGACATCGAGCACCTCCTGCAGGCGGGCCGCGCGGAAGGGGTGCTGGAGGCGGTCGAGCAGTCGGTGGCCAGCGAGGCGCTCCGGCTCGGCGACCGTACGGTCCGCGACATCATGCGGCCCAGGATCGACGTCGACGCGCTCGACATCGAGACTCCGCAGGGGGAAATCCTCGGTGCGATTGCGATGGCGGGCTACTCCAGGCTCCCGGTCTACGAAGGATCGCTCGACCACATCATCGGCTACGTCTCGATCAAGGACGTGCTGCGGAGCACCTGGATGGGATGGCCGATCGCGCTGCGAAAGATCCTGCATCGGGCTATCTTCGTGCCCGAGACGATGCCTCTCAATCGGCTTCTCGAGCTCTTTCAGAAGGAGCGACACCATCTCGCCATCGTGCTCGACGAGTACGGCGGCACCGAGGGCCTGGTGACGCTCGAGGACGTGCTCGAAGAGCTCGTCGGCGAGATCCACGACGAACACCGTCAGGCCGAGGCGCAGGCCTTCGTCAAGCGGGCCGACGGGAGCTGGCTCGTCGACGGCAGCGCCGGCATCGAGGATCTCGTGAAGGAGCTCGACATCAAGGTCGAGCCGCTGCCGCGAGACTACTCGACCATCTCGGGTCTGGTCCTCGCCGAACTCGAGCGGATTCCCACCGCGGGCGACGTGGTCTCGTGGCGGGGGCTCCGCATCGAGGTCGTCGACATGGATGGCCGTCGCATCGACAAACTGCTCGTCAACCGGACGTGAGCGTCAGGGCTGCGGGGCTGCCCGGTCGACCACGTCCTGCAGCACGAACGACTTCGGGAACGGCTCGTCAAGCTGCTCCAGTAGCTTGCGATACCGGTCGACGACCTCGGCGATGTCGTCGGCGGTGAGCGGATCCTCCCGCAGCACCTTCGAGGCATCGAGCACCTCGCGCCAGGCGGCAAACGACTCTTCGTAGGCTGCCTTGGCCGCCTGCAACCGAGCAGCGCCAAACTCCTTGTCGGCCACCCATGTCCGCTCGCGGGCCCGAAGGGCCGGCTCGGTGACCTCGGCCTCGCACGAGGCCTTCCAGAAATCGAAGTTGACGATGTCTCGATAGCGGTCGATCATCGTCGCCCGCTCCTGGGCCTCAGTGTGTTCCCGGGCGAGCTCCTCGGCCCTGGCCCGCACGTCGGCCGGCGCCTGCCGTGCCACGGCCTTCCAGGTGACCGCCAGCTGGCTCTCGGCGGCGGAGGCCGCCTGCTGCTCGGCATCGGTGCGGTCCATCGGCGAGATCTCGACCGCCCGGCGCTGGTCCGCGGTCAACGCCTCGCGGCGGCTTTCCACGAGGGCCTGGAACTGCCCGGGGAGCAGCTTCTCGAGTTCCTCGGCGAGCAGGGCGGCCCGCTTCTCCTCCGATTCTCGGAGCCTCAGCTGGATCGGCACGCCCCAGCTCGTGGGGATGTCCCGTTCGGCGAACCGGGCGAGTTCTTCGTTGGCGAGCTTCCAGCCGTCCTTCGCCGTCGGGCCGAACTCGCCGTCGTCCTCCAGCCCCCGGGCGTAGTTGATCGCCGACATCATGGGCTCGCTGTGAAAGATCAGCGGCGTCGTCTTCAGCGGCGCCCCGCGGTCGGCCAGCGCCTGCCCGGCGCGAAACTTCTCCCGGGCGACGAGCCAGTTGTCGCGTTCCGGAAGCGTGCGGTCGGGATCGTCGCGGTCGTGGAAGTCGTCGTCGGCCTTGAAGAGCTTGCGGAACTGCAGTTTTTCATCCGACTTGCCGATCTTCTGGCCGATGAACCAGCCCATGCGGCCCAGCAGCCGCGGCTCCCTGGTGTTGTAGGCGATGCCCTGCCGAAGAAACTCGATCCCCTTCATCACCCACGCGTACCGGTCACGGTAGTCGTCGAACTCGACGGAGATGTTGTAGGAGAGGTTGTGGGCCTGGAAGTCCCACACGGAATAAAAGTTGGGCTGGAGCTTCGTCATCTGCTCGAGCGCGGCCGAAAGGTTCGTCCAGTCTTCCACCTTCTTGTAGTGGTTGGCCCGGTCCCAGAGCAGCGTCACGGCCACGTTCTTGAGGCCGAGCGTGGCCAGCCGCATCGTCTCGCTCGTGGGATCGACCTCGCCGAGGTTGGCCTGCGAGAGGCCGAACTTCGCCCGCTGCCGGGCCAGGAAGCCGCCCGGGCTCGACGAGTCGGCCGGCTGGCTGAGGATCGAGAGCGGCACGAGCAAGACCGCGATCGCCACGAGGGCGAGGAGCGTTTCCCGCCGCAGTCCGAGCCATGATGGTGCAGGCGTGGTCATGCCGCCACCTCCCGGGCCTTGAGACACACCGCCCCCACGACGAAGAAGGCGACGAGATAGCCGAGCGTCTCCATCGCATGGGCTCCGAGCAAGTCCCAGGGAATGTCGAAGCCGCCCGCGAGGAAATCGCTCGTGCCGAGCGCCGAGAGCGAGGGAAAGATCGCGGCCCCCAGCCGCATCGGAGCGAGCAGCACGGTATCGAGCGCCTTCATGGCCGTCACCGCCGGGTTCGGATCGAGATCGAGCGTGATGCTCGTCTGCGTGACGATCCGGTAGAGCGACTCGATCGGTCCGCCGCCCGGCACGATCTTGCTGTCGCCCGTCACCTGGCTTTCGAAGAGCCGCTGGATGAACTCCCGAAATTGCCCGACGAGCACGACGGAGAGCGCTGCCAGGAGGGCGACGGGCCCGGCGAGGAACGTGCTGAACATCACGCCCAGGGCCGTGACGATGAGCATCGAGAACCAGATGCCGAGACAGCTCTTGGCGTAGTTGGCCACGAACGACCCGCTGCCCCTCCGCAGATAGAAATCAGCCTGGGCGACGCCGTAATACTGCGCGGGCTCGAGGCACTGGAGCACCACCTCCACACGCCCGTCGGTGACGATGTCGCCGAACAGATCCACCTGACGCGTGCCGCCGTCGGTGGTGGTGGCGGCCAGCTGCCGCGGAATCAGGAGCGAGTCGATCGTGAATTCCTTGGCCGTGAAATAGATCGGGTCGCTCTGCAGCCCGGTGGAGGGGTTGCGCACCCGCACGCTGCCGGCGATCCCCTTTTCGATCTCGCCTTTGTAGGTGCGGAACACCCGCACGATCATTTCGAGCGGCAGGCCGTCGGGAAATTCCCGTTCCGTCACGCCGTCGAACGTCCAGATCGCAGCCGCGAGCGATCCGCCCTCGATGTATTGGCGATACGACCACTCGGCGCCGACGCTGATCCCCTTCGTGCTCGGCTTGCCCTGGCGGTCGAGAAATCGGAGCGTGCCGCGGAGCGGCTTGCGGGCCTCGAGCAGGCCCTCCGGCGGACCCACTTCGTAGGCTCGGCCGGCGACCGTCTCGACGGCACGAACGGCGTGCCGATGCCCCTGCACGGTGTCGGTGCGGCCGGTGCCGTCGGGCCCGAGCTCGACGCGGTGGCGGTGACCCCGGGCCAGGTTCGTGCGGCCCTCGAGGCCGGTGATCGAGCCGTCTTCGGCCTTCATCTCCAGCACGTCAGCGGCGAGCAGTTCATGCTCATGCCGGACGCTGCGCACCACGAACGCCCAGCCGACGGCTCCCATCAAGGCGAGCAGCACGGTGCCCACGAGCGCGAAGCCGAGCATCCGGCCGAGCACGATCTCGCCGGTGCGGACGGGCTTCGTGGTCACGGTCTGGATCGCCTTGGCCTTGATGTCGGCAGGCAGACTGAAGACCGAGAGCACGAGCACGACGAGGCACACGAGCAGATTCGTGGCCGAGAGGATGAAGCCGAGGTAGAGCTTGCCGGGGTTCACGCTCGCCGGGTCGAGAAACCACCCGGCGAAGAGCACGATCACCGCGAACAGGCCGAGCACGACGAGCACGTTGCGCCGCAGCGACTCCTGCACCGCCAGCCGCGCCAGCGCCCAGATCCGTCGCGGCGACATGCCGGCCAGATCGGCGAGCGTCCCGAGGATGCCACGGTAGACGCGGTCGCCGGCGGCGAGCGGCCCATAGAGGGCCGACTGCACGAGCCAGGCGAGGGCCGCGGCGAACACGGCCACCAGGCCCGCCACGAACAGCCAGGAGACGAGCGCGGGCCCGATCCAGGCGGTGAACTTCGGGATTTCCTCTTCGAGCACCATGTGTCGTCCAGAGTACGGGGCCGAAGGCCCGTCCGTTCAGCCGTTCACCCGTTCCTGTCGGCCTGCCGCGCCCGCCGGCCGGGGCGGGCCTCGGTGTCACGCACCACTTCGAGAAACAGCTCCTCGAGCGTGGTGGTGGGATTGCCGATCTCGATGTCAGCGGCGCCGTGCCGCTGGAGCACCGCCCGCAGCTCGTCCACTGCCGCAGCCGGCAGGCCCCGGGCCCGAATCTGCGTGACGTCGGTGACACGCAACAGATCCTCCACTCGGCCGAGCTCCTTGAGCTCGCCCTGGTGCAGCACGGCGATCCGATCACACACGTCTTCCACGTCGGCGAGCAGGTGCGACGACATGATCACCGTCTTGCCGCGTTTCTTGAGATCGATGATGAGATCCTTCATCTCGCGGGTGCCGATCGGATCGAGGCCGCTGGTGGGCTCGTCGAGCAGCACGAGCTCGGGATCGTTGATCAGGGCCTGGGCGATGCCGATGCGCCTGGTCATGCCCTTGGAGTATTCCTTGAGCTGCCGCTTCTTGTCGCGCGACAACCCCACCATCGTGATCAGGGCGTCGGCCCGGCGCTTGCGCTCCTCAGGCGGCATGTCGAAGAGGCGGCCGTAGAAATCGAGCGTCTCCTCGGCGTCGAGAAACTTGTAGAGGTAGGTTTCCTCGGGCAGGTAGCCGATCCGTTCGTTCTTCGACACGTCGGTGGCATCCTTGCCAAACACGAGCGCCTCGCCCGACGTCGGAAAGATGAGCCCCAAGAGGAGCTTCATCGTGGTGGTCTTGCCTGAGCCGTTGGGCCCCAGGAGACCGAAGATTTCGCCGCGGCGGATTTCGAGATCGAGCGGCTTGAGCGCCACCTTCTTGCTGCGGCCCCAGAAATCGCGATAGGTCTTGGAGAGATTCCGGGCAGCCACGATCACGTCCTGGTCGCCGGCGCCCCGACTCGTTCCCGGCTCGGCATGCATGCTGGTCAGCCCCCGCTCTGGTGTTGACGTAAGTGCTTTCGTTGTACTGGCAAACTGCGCGACTGGAAGTGCTCGCACCGACGCCCGTTGACGCCACGGAAGGATCGCCTATACTGACCACGTTGAGACTGATTCTCAAATTCGAAATGAGCACTTTTGAGCAGGCAATGATGCGAAAAATGTCTCCTACCGCCGCGATCGCTCGCCTCGGGCGCCGGCGTGCTGACGGCTTCACACTGATCGAATTGCTCGTGGTGATTGCGATCATCGGCGTGCTCGTAAGCCTTTTGTTGCCGGCCGTTCAGGGAGCCCGGGAAGCCGGCCGCCGCTCGGCATGCCAGAACAATCTGCGGCAGCTGGGGGTGGCGATTCACAACTTCGAGAACACTCGCAAGCATTTTCCACCCCACGGCTCCACCGTTGGCATGACGGCAGGGAGCGCACCGTGGTCAGGGCACGCGCTCGTGCTGCCGTTTTTGGAGGGTGACACGCTCTTCCGAAAAATCGACTTCACGAAGCCCTACTCCAATCAGGCGAACAAGGACCTTTTTCCTCCGAATGGAGTGGCCACGGTTCGCGTAGACGTCCTGCAGTGCCCGAGCGACCTGAACAGCAAACCACGGTTCACGTCATCGGGAGTGCCCGAACACTACCCACTCTGCTATGGCATGAACGTGGGGTCGTTCCTGGTTCACGACCCGGTCACGAAAAAAGACGGTGGCGGTGCCTTCGGGCTCGATAGCAAGTTCCGTGCGGCCGCGTTTCAAGATGGGCTGAGCAAGACGCTCGCGATGGCGGAGGTGAAGGCCTTCACGCCGCGTTTTCACGACGCCGGCCAGCCTTCCTCGCCGACCGCGATCCCCGCAGCACCGGCAGACGTGGTCTCGACGCTCGCGGTCACCGACACCGGATGGTCCGCCGAAAACGGCCACACGGAGTGGGTCTGTGGCCGGGCCATCCACAATGGCTTCACGACGACTTTCGCACCGAACACACTCGTCGCCCACGAACGCGACGGCCGGACGTACGACATCGACGTGTCGTCGCTGCGCGAGGGAAATAGCTCCAACGCTCCCACGTATGCCGCCGTCACATCCCGCAGCCACCACGCGGGGTCGGTAGGAGCGCTGTTCCTCGATGGCTCCGTCCGTGGCATCGGTTCGACGATCGACCGCGGCACATGGCAGGCTCTCGGAACACGGGCCGGGGCCGATGCGACCGGCGACTACTGAGCTGAAGCGCTCACCGAATCGCCGGTTGACGACCGCGGGGCCACGGCGTGCGTCACCTGCTCGACGAGCCGGTGGGCGGCAAGGAGTTCGGCCGGAGTGAAATACGCATCGTCCGGCACGCCGCCGGCGTGGTCGATCTTCTCCGCCGCCAACTGCTCCCACGAGAGCCCGCTCGAGAGATGCCAGGCTGCGGCCTGAGCGACCTTTTGCGGCAGTTCACCGCGGCCAAGCCGCTCGAGCACGAGCGCGAGTTTCGGATCACTCGAGAAGCTCTCGACTTCAGTGAGCTTGTAGGGATATCGCGGCGAGGGCTCGGGCTTGCCGTATTCCAAACACACCGTCGTGACCTTCAGCACGCGGGTCTTCTGCGGCGGAATCGAAAACGCACCGCCACCCATGCCGCCCATTCCACCTCCCATGCCGCCCCCCATGCCCCCCATGCCACCCCCCATGCCGCCGCCACCCGTGGCTTGAGCGCCGCCACCGATGCCGCCGCCGGCGAATCCGCCACCGCCGCCGCCGCCACCCATGCCCATCATCTGGGCGAGCACCGGCACGCCGGCGAACGCCGCAGGCAGCCGCAGCGTGAGCGGCTTCTGCGACCGATTCGTAACGATGATCTGGGCCGAGCGAGAATCGTTGGGCACGTAGCGCACGGTCACGAGCCCGGCAACTTCGGCTTCGAGCACGTCGTGCACCGTGGCAGACGACGAGGCGAGCGACCTGGCAACCGGCTCGCGGGCCGTGCCTGAAACGGCCGCTCCTGCAACCACGAGCGCGGCAACGAAAGCGGCAAGCCGCGTGGGAATCGACATGGCAGGGCATCCTCCGGGAACTGGGGTCGGCCTACCCCATGAGTATGCCTTCGGCATCCAACACGAAGAAATCCGCCCTCTGGGCCGGATATGCCGGTTGTGCCGCCCGCTGTGGGGCAACTGTCCCGTTTACCCATGGCAAGCAAGACGCTTGCCCCACGGTCGGCTAACGCTTGCTGAACTGCGTGCCACGACGGGCGCCGCGGAGGCCGTACTTCTTCCGTTCCTTCATGCGGCCGTCGCGCGTGAGCAATTTGCCGTGGCGGAGGGGCTCGGCCAGCTCCGCGTCGAACGCCTTGAGCGCCCGTGCGATGCCGAGGCGGCAGGCGCCGGCCTGGCCCGACGGCCCGCCGCCGTCCACCGTGATGTCGACGTTCACGGCCGACTGCTTGCCCACGAGCTCGAGCGCACCCGACACGAGCACGCGATCCTTCACGGCCGGGAAGTAGGCATTCAGCTCACGGCCGTTAATCGAGATCTTGCCCGCTCCACTGCGAAGCCGCACGCGGGCGACGGCCGTCTTGCGGCGGCCCGTGGCCAGAATGTCGGTGGTGCGGACGGATTTTGCGGTCTGCTCGGCGGCCATCGTCTCTTCCTTCGCTTGAATTCCGGTGTTTCTGTCGTGAATTACTTCGCCCCGACCTCGAGCGTCTCAGGCTGCTGGGCCTGGTGCGGGTGCTCGGTGCCGGCGTAGACCTTGAGTTTGTCGAGCATCGCGCGGCCGAGTTTGGTCTTCGGCAGCATGCGGCGGACGGCCTCTTCGAGAATCAATTCGGGACGCCGATTGAGCCGATGCTCGGCGGTCTCCGACTTGAGGCCGTTGTAGCCCGTGTACCAGCGGTATTCCTTTTGCTGCCACTTCTTCCCGGTGAACTGCACCTTCTCGGCATTGATCACCACGACGAAGTCGCCGGTGTCGACATGCGGGGTGTAGGTGGGACGGTGCTTGCCCATGAGCAGCATCGCGATGTCGCTCGCCAGACGCCCGACGATCTTGTCGTTGGCGTCGACCAGCCACCAGCGCTGCTCGATTTCGCCCGGCTTCGCCATGAATGTCTTCATCGATCTCGTACCTGTCCTGCCTGCGGATGGAGCGGCCGGGCCGCGTTTCTCGGAGAGCCCCGGATGCTACCAATGCCCCGACACCCCGGCAAGCGGCCACGACGCCACGCGGCGAAGACTGAAAACGCCTCTTTGGGCGGCGGAAAACCGGCAGCCGGCCGCGGTGTTGCCAGCCGCAGTGCTGCGGATCACACTGGCCGCTGGTCGCGGGCGTTTCCGCAGTTCGTTCCTCCTGCCACAGGCCAGAGCCGCCATGAAGGTTGCCGTCGCGAAAGAGACATTCCCCGGGGAGCGCCGCGTGGCCCTCGTGCCCGCCGCTATCGCGCCTTTGAAGAAGGCCTGCGGCGAGCTGCCTGGCGGAATCGAGATTCTCGTCGAGAGCGGAGCCGGCGCCTCGGCCGGCTTCTCCGACGCTGCCTATCGCGAAGCCGGCGCCGAGATCGTGTCGCGCGATGCCGTGTTCGCGGCCGACTGCGTGCTCGCGATCCGCACGGCCGGCGCCTGCGGCGATTCGTGGTGCGCCGACCGCGACCGCATCCGCCCCGGCCTCGTGATCATCGGTCTCTGCGATCCCCTCTCTACGCCCGACGCCTGCCGCGAGGCGGCGGAAAAAGGTGCCACGCTCTTCTCGCTCGAACTCGTGCCGCGGATCACGCGGGCCCAGAGCATGGACGTGCTCTCGAGCCAGGCCAACATCGCGGGCTACCGGGCCGTGCTCGTAGCCGCCACCGCCCTGCCCCGCATCCTGCCGATGATGACCACGGCCGCCGGCACCGTCACGCCCGCCAAGGCGCTGATCCTGGGCGCCGGCGTCGCCGGCCTCCAAGCGATCGCCACGGCCAAGCGGCTCGGGGCGCAAGTAAGCGCCTACGACGTCCGGCCCGCCGTGAAGGAGCAGGTGCAGAGCCTCGGGGCGAAGTTCGTCGAGCTGCCGCTCGAAACGGGCACGAGCGAAGCGGCCGGCGGCTACGCGAAGGCGATGGGCGAAGACTTCTACGCCAAGCAGCGGGAGCTGCTCGGCAAGGTCGTGGCCGACAGCGACATCGTGATCTGCACGGCGCTGATTCCGGGCCAGAAGGCGCCGGTGCTCGTGACCCGCGAGATGGTGGCGCGGATGCGGCCGGGCAGCGTGATCGTGGACATGGCCGCCGAACGCGGCGGCAACTGCGAGGGCTCGGCCCCTGACGACACCGTGATTCTCGACGGCGTCACGATCCTCGGCCCCACGAACCTCGCCGCCGAGGTGCCGTTTCACACGAGCCAGCTGTTCGCGAAGAACGTGGCCACATTTCTCGGTCATCTCGCCAAGTGCGGCTTTCCGGATGTCTCGGCCGACGACGAGATCTACCGCGACACGCTCGTGGCGAAGGGTGGCCAGCTCGTGCACCCGAAAGTCCGTGAGCGGGCCGGTCTGCCCCCGCTCGAAGCATCCCCAGCCTGACAACCGTCCACGCCCGCCCGCGGAGTCATCCCATGCCATCGCTCATCGTCCCCCTGCTCTTCGCCGACGCCGTGTTGCCCGAAGACCCCGCCTCGCGGTTCATCCGGCTGCTGACCGTGTTTCTGCTCGCGATGTGGGTGGGCTTCGAGGTGATCACGAAGGTGCCGCAGCGGCTCCACACGCCGCTCACGAGCGGCTCCAACGCGATCTCGGGGATCACGGCCGTGGGTGCGATCGTCGTCGCGGGCGCCCTCACCACGGGTGCCGGCACGCTGCTCGGGTTCCTCGCCGTCGTGCTCGCGATGATCAACGTGGCGGGCGGCTTCGTCGTCACCCACCGCATGCTCGAAATGTTCCAACCCAAAAAGAAGTAGCCCAGGAAGAAGTAGACCAGCATGTCGAGCCAAGCCTGGATCAATCTCGCCTATCTCACCGCCTCGATGCTGTTCATCGTGGCGTTCAAGCTCATGACCGGCCCGCGCACGGCCGTGAAGGGCAACTACCTCGGCGCCGCCGGCATGGCGATCGCGATCCTCGCGGCCTGCTTCGAGAAGCCGGTGATGCAGAGCGTGGCGGCCCAGGGCGCCTGGCCGCTCGTGATGCTCGGGCTCGCCGGCGTGATCGGCGGCGTGATCGGGGCGGTGATGGCGATCAAATATCCGATGACGGGCATGCCGCAGATGGTGGCCCTCTTGAACGGCTTCGGCGGCGCGGCCTCCACGCTCGTGGCCGGGGCCGAGCTCTGGAACGCGACGGCCGCGGCGAAGGCCGCGTCCGCGCCGCTGCCCGCCTGGACGCAGTTCGCGATCGCCACGGCCCTCACCGGCCTGATCGGCGCCGTCACGTTTTGGGGGAGCCTCGTGGCCTTCGGCAAGCTCGAAGAGCTGCCGCAGTTCAAGAAGGCTTGGACAGATCCCAATCGCCACTGGATCAACCTCGGGCTGGCCGTCACCACGCTGCTCCTGATCTGGGGCGTGTGCGCGAATCCCTCATCGAACCTGCTCTTCTGGCTGCTCGTGATCGTGGGCAGCGCCCTGGGCTGCACGCTCACGATGCCGATCGGCGGGGCCGACATGCCCGTCGTGATCTGTCTCTTGAACAGTTATTCGGGCCTCGCGGCGGCCGCGGCCGGCTTCGTGATCGACAACTCGGTGCTCGTGATCGCCGGCTCGCTCGTGGGGGCCTCAGGGCTGATCCTCACGGCGATCATGTGCCAGGCGATGAACCGCTCACTCGCGGGCGTGCTCTTCGGCGGCCTCGGCACGACGGCGGTGGCCAACGCCGACGACGTCTACGCCGGCAAGGTGAAGAGCGCGAGCGCCGAGGAGATCGCAATGGTGCTCGAGGGAGCGGAGCGGGTGGTGATCGTGCCGGGCTACGGCCTTGCCGTCGCCCAGGCCCAGCACGCCGTCCGTGAGCTGGCCAATGCCCTCGAGAAGCGGGGCACCACGGTCGAATACGCGATCCATCCGGTGGCCGGCCGGATGCCGGGCCACATGAACGTGCTCTTGGCCGAGGCCGACATCCCCTACGAAAAGCTGCGGGAGATGGACGACATCAACCCCACGTTCCCCGAGACCGACGTGGCGATCGTGATCGGGGCCAACGACGTGGTGAACCCGGCGGCCCGCACCGATCCCAAGAGCCCGATCGCCGGCATGCCGATCCTCGATGTCGACAAGGCGAAGACGGTGGTGGTGGTGAAACGGTCGCTCTCCCCGGGCTTCGCGGGCATCCCCAATCCGCTGTTCGCCGCCGACAACACGCTGATGTATTTCGCGGACGGCAAAAAGGCGATCCTCGACCTCACCGCCGCCCTCTCGAAGTAGGACAGGCTTCAGCCTGTCATGCCCCGAGTAGGACAGGCTTCAGCCTGTCGGTGCTCGTGACAGGCTAAAGCCTGTCCTACGTGAGCACGTCGGCCCAGAGGGCGTCGGAGACGAGTAGCCCGGCCTTCGCTGGCATGAGTCGCCTTAGATGGTGATCCCGAGGAACTACCAACACCCACTACAGGGGGGATCTGGCATTCGGATCCCGTAAATTCGAACCAATTTCTTGACTCCCGCCACGCCGCACGTATCTTAGGTAGCACAGGCGGACAGAAACCGCCAAAAGTCCTCCCAGGAAACGCTACTGCACGCACCCGTCACCGTGTTCTGCCTGAGCAGAATCGCTGGCCTTCTTTTGCGGCAGTAGTTCATTCGGCGCAAGCCGTTCGCATGTCCGTGGATCGCAGTGCGTTCCTCGACGGCGGTCGGTGATCCGCTTGCCTTTTCTGTCCCTCTGATCGCCACGAACGAGCCGGGCGTTCGCGCTGTGCGGTGCGTCACCCCTCCGTGAACCACCCCTAGCCATGCGCCAGATCATCGCCCGCCCACCCCCGTGGCCGGGCCCCACCTCCGCCCGCGCACCCTGCGCCCATGGGCCGTCGCCACCCCGCGCCGGCCCCGGATCGCGGTGCGCGAGCCCCTCCAATCCGCACAACCGGACGATTTTGCCCAACCGCCCATCGTGGGGAATTCTTCCACGATGGCGTCAGTCGCTAATGTCCATCCGCGCTCCTGTTGTTTTCCTGCCCCAAAGCCGTCGGCTTCCAGCCGCCGTCCGCCTGATTTCCACACCATCGAGACGCTCATGACGAGTTCTGCTTTCGCTTCCAGCCGTGCCGCCGGTTCCCGCAGGTCCTCCGCCCTCTCCGCGGCGGCGCTTGCCCTGGCGATCGTCGCGTTGACGTGCCCGCGGGTCCTCCACGCCCAGACGGCCTCGACGTGGACGAACACGTCCGCCGCCACGGCGGGCTGGCAAACATCCGGCAACTGGAACAACGGCGTTCCGAATGCCGTGGGCTCGTCGGCGAGCATCATTGCCGACATCACGGCGCCGCAGACGATCACGCTCGACGGGGCCGTCGTGCTCGGTGGCCTCACGATCGGCGATCCGACGGCGGCAGCGGCCGCCTCGTACAC
>CAMAVC010000098.1 GCA_945861585.1 Planctomicrobium piriforme | reverse complement strand
CGGATGTGCCTGCGCTCCGGCATCCATGCCTGCGCTGGTCACATACGCCGGCGAGCAGGACATGGGGAGCCCGAAGCCTCCCCACAGAAAGCCCGAGGCGTAAGCCGAGAGGATGCCCCGGTGGAGAAACCCCACGCGTATTCCCTTCGGCTCGCGCCTCGGGCTTCCAGACGGCTGTCGCGCGTTGAGTGAGCCAAGCGAGACGCTTGCCCCGCGCTGCGTCCTTGCCGACTGCGCCGGTCGTGAGGGTGGCGAGCGCTGCCGGCACAGGATTCGCCGCGTGGTGCCGCAGCGGCCGATGGTCTCTTCAGGGGCGGCGTCTTCGACGGATCGGAGTCCGCGCGTCCTGCGCTTGCTCACTGGAATCGAGCCGATGGTGCCACGGATGGCCCGCCCTCGGTCGCATGGTCGCATGCCCCTCGGGGCGATGGCGGTCGCATGCGCCTGCTGCCTGTCGCTCTTCACGGCTGGGCCCGCGCGCGGCCAAGGGCCGCGGGCGTGGGCGGGCTCGGCCGTCGCCGAGCGGCAGGCTGATGGCGAGCGGCGCGAGAGCGTGCGGATCGCCGCTGCTCCCGACTCTGCAGCCGTCACGGCGCCCGCCGACACCGCCATTCCCACGGGCAACCTGCTGTCCACGATCCGCGACGGCGGCATCCTCATGGTGCCCCTGCTTGGCTGTTCGTTCCTGCTGGCAGCGTTCGGCTTCGAGCGGCTCGTGAGCCTGCGGTGGAGCCGCGTGGTGCCCAAGCCGTTCGTGTCGCGGTTCATCGAGCAGATCCAGGCCGGCACGCTCTCGCGCGGTGAGGCGCTCGATGCCTGCGAGGAAAACGGCAGCCCCGTCGCGCGGGTGTTCGCCGCCGCCGTGCGCCGCTGGGGCCGGCCCGCGGTCGAGATCGAGCAGGCGGCGCTCGACGCCTGCGAGCGCGAGGTCAACCACCTGCGGCGGTATCGCCGCGTGTTCAACGGCATCGCCACGGTCGGTCCCCTGCTCGGCCTGCTCGGCACCGTGTTCGGCCTCATCCGCTCGTTCAACGACGTGGCGAGTTCCGGCGCGATGGGGCGGCCCGACCTGCTCGCCCGTGGGTTCGGCGAGGCGCTGATCACGACGGCCATGGGGCTGCTCGTGGCGATTCCGGCGATGGTGCTCCACTGGGTGTTCACGAGCCGGGTCGATCGGCTGGCCATGCGGTTTGACGAAACCTGCCAGCAGGTGATCGACGAGATCTCGCTCGAGGCGACGGCCGAGCCGCCGCGCCGGAAATCGCGGCCGCCCCTGGCCGTGGGAGCGTAAGCGCCGTGCCGCTCGTGCGACTCTCCGACGACGACGAGCCGGCGCCGAACCTCGCGCCCATGATCGACGTCGTCCTCGTGCTCACCATCTTCTTCATGTGCGCCACGAAGTTTTCGGGCGACGAGCGGAAGTTTGACCTCGACCTGCCCCAGGCCGAGGCGGCGGCGACGATCACTGGCGGCCGTCCGGAGATCGTGGAAGTGGACGAAGCGGGCGGGCTGCGGCTCGGCGGCGAGGAGGTGGCGCTCGACGAACTGGCCGGGCGGCTCGCGGAGCTCCGCACCGCGCGGCCCGACGTGGCGGTGTTGATCCGTGGTGCGAAGACGGTGGCCCATGGCCGCATGGCGGAGGTCTACGAAGCCTGTCGCGTTGCCGACGTGCGGCAGGTGGGCATCTCCGTGCAGCCGCGCAGCGACACCCGCCGCCGCTGAGAAACGGAGCGATGCATGCACTCTCAGTGGCTGCTCTGGGGCGGGCTCGCGGCCTGCTGTGCGGCAGGGCTGGCCGGGCTCGCCCGCGGCCGGTGGCTGCAGTCGCAGACGTTGAAGAAATCCGTGCTGCTCTCGATCGGCGTGCACGCGATCCTGGCCGTCGTCGCGGCGTTCGTCGGCGTGGCCAGGCCCGCCTCGTGGGGCTCCGCCGACGAGGGCCGGATGACGATGCAGGTGGTGCCGATCGACGAGGCGGGCGACGATCCCGCGGTGGAGCAGGCCGACGCCGCGCCGCTCGCAGACACGATCGGCGAGCCGTTGTCGGCAGCCGAAGCGCAGGCGGAGCCCGCGCCGCCTGACGATGCCCCTCCCGATCTCGTGCCTCTTCTCCCAGTTGTGGCAACCGCCACCGATGCGCTCGCGGAGGCCGAGGCGACCGATGCGCCGCAGCCCCCTGCCCCGCGGGATGCCGAGCAGGCGGCGCGCGAGGCTGCAGCTGCGGCCGTGCCGCTGCTCTATGCCGACCGCGTCGGAGGCCGGCGGGCGGCGGCCGCGGCGGCCCGGGGTGGGTCGCTCGACACGGAGCAGGCCGTGCAAGGGGCGCTTGGCTGGCTCGCGGCCGCGCAGGCCGCGGACGGGCGCTGGAGCGCCGTGCAGCATGGCGGCGGCGTGGAGCGCACGGTGCAGGGGCACGACCGGCACGGCGTCGGCGCGAAGAGCGATCATGGCGTGACGGGCCTGGCGTTGCTCGCCTTCCTCGGCGCCGGGCACACGCATCGCGAGGGCCCGCATGCCGATGTGGTGGCCCGAGGCCTGCGGTTTCTCGTCGAGCGGCAGCGGGCCGACGGATCGCTCGCCGGCGACGCCGAATTCTTCGCGGCCCTCTACTGCCACGGCATGGCCACGCTCGCAGTCGGCGAGGCCTGCGCGCTCACGGGCGACGCAGCGCTCCGCCCGGCCCTCGACCGCGCGGTGCGCCACACGCTCGCCATGCAGCATCCTGCGACGGGCGGCTGGCGGTATGCCGCCGGCGACCGGGGCGACACGAGTCAGCTCGGGTGGCAAGTGATGGTGCTGGCGACGGCCCGGCAGGCGGGGCTGGCAGCGGGCCTCGAGCCGGCGGAGGGGCGGGCGCGGGTGTTTCTCCAGAGTGTCTCCTCCGGACGCGCGGGCGGGTTGGCCGCCTATCGGCTGGGCGAGCGGCCGAGCGTGGCGATGACTGCCGAGGCGCTCGTGTGCCGGCTCCTGCTCGGCCTGTCGGTGCACGATCCGGCCGTGAAGGAGGCGCTCGACTCGCTCGCGGGGGCGCCCCCCGACGCGGCGCATCCCAACGCCTACACGTGGTATTACGCCACGCTCGCGTCGTTCCACGCCGGTGGTGCGCAGTGGGAAGCCTGGAATGCGCGGCTGCTGGCGGCCCTCCTGCCGCTCCAGCGTCGAGGCCCCGGGCCGCTCGCCGGCAGTTGGGATCCCGATCCTGTGTGGGGAGGGCACGGTGGCCGCGTCTACTCGACCGCGCTCTCCGCCATGACGCTCGAGGTGTACTACCGCCACGCCCCGATCCACGAGCGGCAGCAGGCGGCACACGGCGGCAATCAGTTTGCTTCCCAGACCCCCGGGATTAGACTTCAGTAGTCGGCGTTCACCGCCGTCCAGCAGCCTCGCTCGGAGAGTTACAGGTGCCACAGATGTTCGCATTCATGGGATTGGGTACGGTCGAGCTGATCATCGTGGCCGGCGTGATCCTCCTGCTCTTCGGCTCGCGGCTCCCGCGGGTGATGCGGTCGCTCGGCGAAGGGATCGTGGAGTTCAAGCGCGGCGTGCAGGGCATCGAGGACGACCCCTCGGCCCGCCGCGGCGACGGCCAGGGCTGATCCGCCCAGGCACCGTCCAGGCGCGTTCGGGAGGCGCAACGCATGTTCGGGCTCGGTCCGGTGGAGATCGTGGTGATCGGCGCGATTGCCGTGATGCTGTATGGCAAGCGGCTGCCCGAGGTGGGCAAGTCGGTCGGCCAGGGGATCGGCGAACTGCGGAAGCAGATGGCCTCGCTCTCCCGCGAGATGGATTTGGCAGGCCATATCGACGGCAGTGCCGCCAAGCGCACCTCGCGCCGGATCGGTGCCGGCGACGAGGGGCCGCAGGCAGCCGGCCCGCGGTTCGACCCGCCGGCTCCCGCGGAGGAAACGGCCCCGTCGTGACGCCGGCGGGCGGGAATGCTACGATCCCGAAAGTTGGATGCCGGGCAGCTAGCTCAGTTGGTTAGAGCGCTACGTTCACACCGTAGAGGTCACAGGTTCGAATCCTGTGCTGCCCATTCGGTCGAAAGACCTTGGACAATCGGGGACCGGAGTTATTTTCGGCGGCGGAAGGCGGAAATTTGCTCCCGCCCCCGATTTTCCCCCGCGCTCAACGACTGCCGGACGCTGCGCCTGACTGGTCGGCCTTCCTCGCGGCCTTTGACGCCAGACGCTGCAAGACAAGAGCGGATTGCTGTACCGATGCCCGCTGATCTGGTCGAGCAGCGCTTTTCCCGGCGTCGCCTCGATCTCCCGGTTCGGGACGCGGCGTGAACCAGCCGCTGCGATCGCAGCGGCGATCACTGTTTCGTCCGGCTTGAAAGCATGACTGGGCCGCTTGACCCGAGGTATACTCCGGTCATGGCCTCCATAGCCCACCCACGCATCACAATCGAGCCTGGAAAGTGCGGCGGAAAGCCCTGCCTTCGGGGCATGCGCATTCGCGTGTCCGACGTGCTTGAACTCCTCGCCAACGGGGCCTCCTGCGAGGAAATCCTGGCCGACTATCCCTGTCTCGAGCGGGACGACATCCTCGCCGCCATCGCCTACGCCGCCCAGCAGACGAACCACGTCGTCGTTGAGGTCGCATGAGGTTTCTGGTCGACAACCAGTTGCCTCCTTCCCTTGCTCGTTGGCTCCGCAACCGTGGACATGACGCCGAACACGTCTTCGAGCGTGGGCTCTACCTGCTCGACGACCGTTCTCTGTGGGCGCGGGCAATGGCCGATGCCCGGATCGTCGTCAGCAAGGACGAGGACTTTCTCTACCTCACCGGCCAGCCGAATGACACAGGGCGGTTCCTGTGGGTACGGTTGGGCAACTGTCGAAACGACGCCTTGCTCGCGGCGTTTTCTGCGTCTTTCGATACGATCGTCGCTGCCTTCGACTCGGGGCAATCCGTCGTCGAACTCATCTGAACGCGGACTGCGACGCGGGCCGCATCACGACAAGAAGGCGTTCGCTGGCGTGTATTCGCGGGAGCAAGAGCGTGCTGGCGGTCGGGTCAGGCGGGTAGTGCGGGAGCCGGGGGTGAATTGAGCAGCCGCGAAAACACCCAGGGGAGCGCGCCACGCCGGTTCGCTCCCCTTGTTCGTTTGTGGCTGGCCGCGAGCCGGTGCCGCCGTGGGAGTGGCGGGCCAGTGAACGCGAGCGCAGGGCCGCAGCCCGGCAGCCTGCCGGGCGGTAGGGCGCATCACCGCGCGGACTGCCCGCACGTCGTGCGGGGCACAGTCGAGAAAGTGGGCGAGTAGGCGGGCTGAAGGTAGGATGCTGCCACCCACGAGGAGGGGCAGTGATATGGGCGAAGAGTTGCCCCAGGACGCTGACGAGTTCAAGAGGCCGTCCGTGGAGCAGGCGACTGCACTGAAGCAGCACAATGGCTGGCTATCCCTCAACTGCCTGACCATGCTCTCCGACGAGGATGCCCAAGAGTTGGCGCTGCACGGGGGATACCTCTTACTCAACGGCCTGACGACACTCTCCGATAGAGCGGCCAAGGCGTTGTCGGAGCACAAAGGCTGGCTGTTCCTTAACGGCTTGACCACGCTCACTGGCGAGGCGGCCCAGGCATTGTCGCAGCACCAGGGCGATCTATCCCTCAACGGCTTGACCACGCTCACTGACGATGCGGCCAAGGCATTGTCGGAACACGAGGGCCGGTTGTACCTCGACGGTTTGACCAAACTTTCTGATGGGGCAGCCGAGGCGCTGGCGCAGCATATGGGCGGTCTGTCCCTCTGCGGCCTTGCCATGATTGACGGCCTGTCGCTATCGCACCCGTCGCTATCGCACCCGTCGCCCTCCGACACCGCAGGCGGGGCACTAGCGCTAGACGAGGAATTCGTGCTTTATGATCCCAGCCGCCCCACGGCCCTCTCCGGCGCGGTGGCTACCACGCTCACGCCTGAGGTGCCCAAGGAGGAGGCTCAGTACGAGGGCCGCCCGTCCCTCAACCGCCTGACCACGCTCACGCTGCAGGAGGCCCAAGCGTTGGCGGAGTATGAGGGCATCCTGTCGCTCAACGGCTTGACCACGCTCACGTTAGAGGTTGCGGATGCACTGGCCCAACACAAAGGCTGGCTTCATCTCGACGGCGTGACCACGCTGTCCGACGAGGCGATCATGGCATTGGCGCAGCACAAGGGCGGGTTGTCCCTCCGCAGTCTGACGATGCTTTCCGAAGAGGTGGCCGAAGCGTTGCAGCGGGGGCGGTTGTGTTATGACAAAATTATTCTGCCTGACAGGTTCGACCAGTGGCCGCCATGGGAATGGCGGGCCAGTGAACGCGAACGCGAGGCCGCGAAGCGCGAGCCTACGGGGCGTTAGGTTTCGGGCACCCGTGCGAACGGTTCAAGATCGCACCTCCGCGCGCCGTTGACGTACGCGACCCGATAGATGCCCGAATCGGTTGCAGCCCGCTCGGCATCCTGTACCGAGTCGTAGCGGCCGGACTCTCCGCCGCTCCGTGTGCTATTCTTCCGGTAGGCGGATCGACATCAAGGAATGACTCCATGAATCGACGCTCCGCCTGCATCTGCTTTTTGGTCTTTCTGAAGGCCTCGGTCACTCTTGCCGCCCAAGAAGCCGCAAAGACCGTCTCCCGGATCGCCGGGCCTCGCTGGAACGTGAACGGCGACTGGATGCCTACCGCAGAAGAGGTGCAACGCCACCTGCGTGATGCCCACGGCATCGACCCAGGGAGTCTCGGCCTCGAAGACCTGCTCGCCCTGCACGACAACGATCACAATCGCAGGGGCTACGCTTCTGGGCACAGCCACAAGAAGGCGGCGAAGAGCCCATCGAAGGGCTTCGCGAAGTTCTGAGATATGCCCCTCCTCGCCGAAATCGTCTTCGAAACGATCCCCGGCGGAGTGGCATTCAGCGTCGTCCGCGACGGCGTGGGGCTCGGCTCCGTGATCGCCGTCGTGTGCTCGTGGTAGCGCAACCGCTCGATGCCGTGAGCGGCTATCTCGCGGACTGCCCGCACGTCGTGCGGGGCACGGTCGAGGCCGTGGGCGAGTGACGGCTCCGGCAGCCGATTCGTCCCTCAATCTGCCCGATTCGTCCCAGCTCAATCGGACGCGCGCCCGATTCATCCCTGCTCAATCCCGATTCGTCACATTTTCGGCACCGCCGGGCTGGGTGATCGTATGCGGCTGGTAGTCTTCAGGTGGGCCTTGTGCCGCCGCGCATCACGCGTGGCGGAAGTCGCCCCGTGCGCCAGCAATCCAGAGTTTTTCGACCAACCAAGTAAGGGAGACACCATGCGAAGCAGAAGTTCGACGAAACGTTTATCCGCCGTGCGATCCATCGTCGTCATGGCGATCGTGGTCGCTTCCGTCCTGAGCGCCTGCGCGGCAATCGCCGCATCGACGACAAACTTTTTGCTCGAGGCAGCCGACGGCGGTGCCAAGTCGCGACTGTCATGGACATTCGGAGATGGCTGGCTTTCGCCCTCGAGCGTCGAGACGAAAACCTTTAGCTATCTTGGCACATTTGGCGCGGGGGCGATCGATCCCACCTTCGTCTCGGGGACGTTCACCGTCAGCGGTGCCGGTTCGTACAACAACATCACCACGGGATCCTCCTTTCAAATAACGAACCTCGGGTTCACGCAGGTGAACACGTCCGACGTCATCATCGCCTTGATGCAGGCAGACATAAGCGTTCAAGTCTCCGGCTCAGGCCAGTTCGTCTCATACACGCCAGGAACCGACTCGTTTGTGGTCGACATCCCATTTTCGAAGTTCGTTCCAGGAATCTATTCGATCAGCAACACGGTGACGACACCGGCGACCCCGCAGACGTTGACGATCACCGCCGTACCTGAGCCAGTGACGTGGGTGATGGCTACGGGTGGGTTCGCCTATGCGGCATTTGAAATGTTCCGGCGTCGCAAGCGGGCCTGACGCCGACCGGCTGCCGCGGTTCAACGCGAGGGGAGCGGGCCACGCCGGTTCGCTCCCCTTGCTCGTTTGTGGCTGGCCGCGAGCCGGTGCCGAATCCTGTCGCCGCCATTCGGGCCGTGAGCCGCGCCGTTTCGGCAGACTTTGCGGGGATCGTCCGTGCCGGAACTGCCGGTCGTGCTTGCGGCGGCATGGTGCTCTGATTCGCTCCGGCGTCGTGCGACGAATGCTCACGCGGGGTCTGTGACCATAGCCGACGGGGGCGTTCCATGCGATTTTCCTTGTGTGCGTGCGCGGTGCTCGTGGCGAGCGCTTTTTCAAGTGTTTCGCCCGCCGACGCTTTCGCCAACGACCTGGGCGAGCCGATCGACCTGTCGAGTTTTTCTGGCATGGAGTCGGCGCTTGAGGAGTCGCAGCAGATACTCGGGGCTGACGGCATGCCAATCGTGCAGGTCTACGACGACGGTGGTGCGCGTTGGATCCGCCCCTATGTCACCGGTATCGCCGGTGCGTCTTTCGGGACGCTCAACACGGGCGGTGGAGGCGGCTTTGGTGGCACGCCGCTCGGCTTCGCCGGATCGGTCAACGAAGCGATGTTCACCGGTGGCGGCGCGATCGGCGTGGCTTTCGATCAGCCGTCCGGACTGCTTCGCATGGAGGTCGAAGGCCGCGCCCGGGGGC
This sequence comes from Planctomicrobium piriforme, assembly GCA_945861585.1. Lineage (GTDB taxonomy): Bacteria > Planctomycetota > Planctomycetia > Pirellulales > UBA1268 > RGVT01. Next base: position 4,160 of record CAMAVC010000098.1, on the reverse strand, counting down.
CGATGCAGGGAAAGACGCAGTTTTTTGTAGGTGAAGAGACCAACGTTCTTCCGATCGACACGGTCGCATCCGGTGGCTGGTCGGCGATGACTAATTTCTGGCGGGATTGGTTCCTGTCCGACCGCTTTGGTGTGTACGGCGGTGGCGGGTTCGGAGTTGGCGGGTATCAGTACTCGACTTCCTTGACCGAAGGGGGCTAATCATTGGGTGGCTCGAGCACAGTGAACACGTTTGCCTGGCAGGTCGGAACTGGCTTCACGTATCAGTTGAGCGACAGGGTGACGTTCGACACCGGCTATCGATTCTTCGCGATGAGTCCCGCTGCGACTCCGGTGTCCTTGAATACGGGAGGGTTTTCGCAATCAATCGGTTCCGCGACCTCTGCCTTCAGCGCGAGTGAATTGCTGCTCTCCATTCGCATCTACGAACCGTTCCGCAACTGGCGGTAGAGTGCCGCCGTGGGAATGGTGGGCCAGTGAACGCGAGCGCAAGGCCGCGTTAGCGGGCGGGTAGGCGAATCCTGTCTGCATCACTCGACCCCCACCCTGCCCCGCAGTCGCAAGCGGCTGTCTGAAGGTTGGTGCACACCGGAGAGGTCACAGGTTCGAATCCTGTGCTGCCCACGGGCCGATTGATCAGGTGGGAAGGTTGGGCGGGCCGGGCGGTCTGCTGGGCCCGCCGTGGGCGTGGAAAGTGGCGAAGCGGCCCCGGACTTTTTCTCCGTGCCTGCCCAGCGCGAATGTCAGGCCGGTCTGAGGACCGAATCCAAGCACGTCGGGCGCGGCCGGAGCGACACGCTTCCCCGGCTCGGCTCCTGCCTCAACTGATCGACCCCCCGGGAGTGTCGCGCGTGCCGTGCTTCGGGAAGGTCGTGCGTCGATGCGCTGCGGTGCTGTGTGTGGCTCTCGCACCAGCAGCCTTCGTGATGGCGCAGGAGGCTCCGTTCGTCGGCGCGCCAGGGCAGGTCGGTGCCTTCGAGTCGCGCGATCCTGTGCTGACCGACGAGGTCATGACCGGGATCATTCCGACCGGGCAGGAGTGGTTTCTGTTTGGCGAGCGCGAGCGTGGCGGCGTGTATGGATGGTTGGACGGCGGGTTCGTCGGCAACTTCGGCGTGCCTGCGAGCAAGTTTAACGGCCCCTACAACGCGGTCGATCGAGCCAACGAGGCGATGATGAACCAGGTCTACGTCATCGCGGAGCGCACGCTGCCCACCGACGGCTCGGCCGGCGTCGGCGCACGAACGGACCTGCTCTACGGCGAAGACTTTCCGCTCGCCATGTCGCTGGGCTGGGAGACGAACCCGGGATCGCGCGACTGGAACAGCGGCGAATACTACGGCCTCGCCATCCCGCAGCTGTATGCCGAGGTCGGCAACCAGGATCTGTCGCTGAAGCTCGGCCACTTCTACACGATCGTCGGCTACGAGGGCGTGCCGGCGGTCGGCAACTTCTTCTACATGAGGAGCTACAGCTACCAGTTCGCCGGCCCCTTCACGCACTGGGGCGGCCTCGTGAACTGGAACGCCTCGGACGCCGTGGCGGTGGAGGCCGGAATCGTGAACGGGTGGAACGGCCTCGCATCGCCCTACAGCGCCGCCAATTTTCTGGGCCGCATCCGGGCCAGGAATGACGACAACTCCTTCGCGACCTCGTTCGCCATCGTCACCGGCAACGAAGGCAACGACTTCTCTCCGCTCTTTCAGCCCGCCCCCCCGCTCACCTCCGCCAATCGCACCCGCTACAGCCTGATCTTCGAGTCGCGGCCGGCCGACAACTGGGAATATCTCTTCCACCAGTGGCTCGGCACGCAGGCCGAGGCGCTCGCCGACGGCGGCACGGCGCTGTGGGTCGGCATCGACCAGTATCTCTACTACCGCGTGAACAAGGCGTGGGCCTGGGGCGCACGCTTCGAGTGGTTTCAGGACACCGACGGCACCCGCGTGGGGCTCAATCGGCCGAGCAATCCCAACCATGTGCCGCTGCCGGGCAACTTCTACTCGCTCACGCTCGGGCCAAACTGGACGCCCACCGGCAATTTTCTGATGCGGCCGGCGTTTCGCTGGGACTTCTTCGGCGGCCCCCCCGGCGGGCCGCGGGCGCCCTACAACGACGGCGTCAGCAACCAGCAGACGATGCTCGGTTTCGACATGATTCAGAAGTTCTGACGTCGGTCGTGCCGGCCGACGTTCCCGCGCATCCAGCCGCTTCGCGAATCGTTCTGTCGGGTTGTGCATAGCGCGGCGGCTGACACGCCTCGCCTCGATGGAGCCCTGGTGGAAATTCGTCTTCCGCGATCCTGCGCGCGAGTGCTATGACGCCGCTGTTCGACGGACCGTTCATTCAGGAGAAAGCGTGATGAAGAGGAGCATGAAGCGTTCGCGAGTGTTCGTGGTGGCGATGATCACGGCCGCGAGCGTGGCGACGGTGGCGCACGCAGGCCCGCCGGCCTTGAGCACAAACCCCGGCAACCTCGTGATCTTCCCCGCGCGGGGGCAGAGCCCCGAGCAACAGAAGGCCGACGAGGCGACCGCCTACGACTGGGCCACGAAGCAGACCGGGTGGGACCCGTATCAGGCCAAGACCCTGCTGGATCAGCAGACCCAGGCCGCCACGGCGGCTGGCGCGGCCGCCCGTGGCGGCGCCGTGAAGGGGGCCGCAGGAGGCGCGCTCGCCGGGGTTGCGATCGGGGCCATCGCCGGCGACGCCGGCAAGGGAGCGGCGATCGGCGCCACGTCGCTCGGGCTGACGGGCGGGGTTCGCTCCCGCCGGGCCACGAAGGCGGCGGGCGGCACCGCAGACTCGGCGGTGGCGGCGTATCAGCAGCAGTTCGCGATGTGGAACAGAAATTTCATGGCGGCCATGGAAGCCAAGGGCTACACGGTCCGCTGACGACACGCCGGACTCGACGGCGACAGTCTCAAACCCTCAACCAGTGATCCAAGGAGTGAATCGATGCCGACGAAAGCGACGATGATGATGGTGGTGATGCTGGCCGCGATGGCGAGCGTGTGCGGCGACGCATGGGCCGGCCAGGCCTGGCTCTGCTCGGTGGGCTCGGCTGTGGCGGTGGACGAGGATGGGACCGTGGGGCCGCCCGACCTGGGCGACCGCGAGCGGCCCACCTTCTTCCGGCTGGATGCCGACAAGAAAGAACTGACACTGCTCGCTCCGGAGTCGCGGCGCGGCGAAGTGACGAAGCTCGACACCGTGCACGACGTGAACGGCCAGCGGGTGTTCTCGGGCGTCGAGCACGGCCGCGTCGTCAGCGTCATCGTGAGCACCGACGGCCGGATGACCTTGTCGATCATCAGCGACGGGGTCGTGTGGTCGGTCTTCGGGCATGCGCTGCCGGAGGAGCGCACGAAGGACTGAGGCCGTGCCGTCGTTCGCAGCCGGGAGCCGACGCCGCTACTTTTGCCGATTGAAAAGCAGCGGCTTCGCTCCCGGCGGGCCGCCGGTCAGGGTGAATTCGAAGGCATCGGGGCCCTTCGGCACAACTGCGCCGGTCATCGTGCCCGCCTTTTCGCTGACCAGTGCGATGGCATCGCGGGCGGTTTGAATCGTGCCTGAGATCTCGACGGCAGAGCCTCCCGAGGGCGTCGCTTTCCACGAGAACGTCGAGTCTGCCCCGATCGTGAGCGTGACGGCGTCCTTGCCAGCGGCCGCCTTCCACGTGCCAACAAGGTCGGTCTCGGGAGTGGTGTCGGCGGGTGCTGGGGGCGGTGCGGCGGCGGGCTCCGCTGGGGCGACGGTCGCGAGGAGGTGGGCCGCCACGGCGTCTCCCGGCTTCTGTTTGACGACCACGCGCAAGGCGTCGGCCGCCTCGGCGTTGTGGCCGCCCACGAGATAGTGATACGCGAGCACGAAGTGGGCCGCTGCGTCGGCGGGATGCGCTTGGCAGAAGTCTTCGAGCGTGCGGAGGTGCGCAGTGTAATCGTCGCCCGAGCCGTAGAGGCCGCTGAGAGTGGTCCAGTCCATCCCAGGCGCCGCAGCAAGGATCGCATTCAAGGCGGCGGCGGCCTCCGGATATCTGGCGAGCGCGAAGAGCGCGAGGGCCCGCACCTCGTGGACGATCGTGTCTTTCGGAGCCAGCCGCACGGCCTTGTCGCACGCCGTGAGCGCCGCGGCGTAGTCGCCGGCTTTGAATCGCGCGAGCGC
>CAMAVC010000097.1 GCA_945861585.1 Planctomicrobium piriforme | reverse complement strand
CTCTCGGCTTACGCCTCGGGCTTTCGTTGAGGAGGCTCGGGCAGTCACGAGCCGGCGCACTCGAGTTGACGATACGATGGGAAACGTGGAACCCTCTGCCTCCTACCGACTCACCGACAGCCCGTGGTTTTGGGCGATGCTGTTCTCGCTCATGGCGCTGGCCGGCATCGGGCTCATCGCGCCCAAGTTCGACGTGCGGCAGCGACAGATCGAGGGGCGCTATCTCGGGCGGGAGAAGGCGGCGGAGGAACGGGCGCGGCGGTCGGCCGGGCTCGATCCGGTCGATCTGGCCGCCGAGGCGGTCGAGCGGGAAGTCGCTGCACCGGGCCGCATCGTGCCACTCTGGACGCTCGCCGTGGCGGCCGGAGTGGCGGCCGCGGGGTCGGCCGTCATGCTGCGGCGCGAGTGGGCTTCTCGTCGCTGACGGGAGCCGCCGGCAGGTCGTCCGTCAGGCCCTGCCGCCGCATCTCTGCCCAGTCTTCGGCGGTGGGCTTGGCCATCGTGTTGAACACGTAGTCGCCCACGAGCAGGAACACGTTGAAGTTCTTGGCGGGATAGCGGTGGTGGAGGTAGTGATGCCTCGCGAGTTGCTTGAAGAGTCGCGACTTCCCGAAGAAGCGGCCCTTCGGCTGGTGCATCTCGAGATGCACGAAGTTCCACGTGAGGTGATGGAGCACGACCACGATGGGAAACATGATCGCGCCGATCGTCGTGAACAGGGAGAGCACGAGCGCGATCGGCAACGACTCGATCAGGCCCTCGCGGGGGTTGAGGCGGATGCCCCGGTCTTCACCAGGCGGCAGCGGCTCGTCGTGAAACTCCTGGCGATACTGCACGTGGTGCTCGAGGGAGTGGCTCGTGAAGATCTTGGTGCGCGCCCGGAGGTTGCGAAACAGGAAGAACTTCGGCTTCCTATGCATCAGCTTCGCGTGGACCTGGTGTTCCACGAGCGACATGAGCATGGACAGGCCCACGAACCAGGCGACGATCTGCAGGGCGAGCATCATGGGGCACCTTATGGCTTCCGAAAACGGTCCAGCTTGCCGTCATATCGGAAGTGACGGTGCTTATCCCTGAGGGACTGCAGTTGGGGGTGTACCAGAACCCCCAGACCCGTGTCGCGGGCAGTTTCCACGTGTGTGCGTGGTCTTTCCGGGGGAAGCCCGAGGCGTAAGCCGAGAGGATGCCTTCTCCGCGTGACGCAAGCCCCCATTCCCTTCGGCTCACGCCTCGGGCTTCCGTTCCCTACCCGATGATCGAGCGGCGGCGGGAGACGTAGTCCCAGACGACGAACCGGTCGAGATCCTTGCCCGCCGAGAAAAACACGCGCCCGTTGGCCGTCTCGGCCAGCCGGTAGGCGAACTGGATGTCTTCCCGCGACTGCGACCAGCCCGAGAGTAGGAACACGTTGACGGTGATCCCCTCCCGGCGGCACGCCTGGGCCTCGCGGATCGTCGCCTCCTCGGTGCGGGGATGGGGCGGGTAGAGCAGGAACAGCTGGCTGCCCTCGAAGTGCGCCGTCGGCAGGCCGTCGGTGATGATGATCACCTGCTTGTTGGGCGTGTCTTGCCGGGCGAGGTGCTGCCGCGAGAGTTGCAGGGCGTGCTGGATGTTCGTGAAGTGGGGCGGCACGTCGCTCTCGGAGATCGCGGGATCGCTCATGTCGGCCCGCAGCCGGACGACCGAATCGAAGATCGTCACCGGCTTGGGCATGAACCTCACGACCTCGCCGGCCGGCCGTGGCTTCGCGAACGAATACATCTCGATGAATTGGAGGAAGTCGCCGGGATACTCGCGCTGCACGAGCCCCTGGAGCGCGAGCGCCATGCGCTTCACGTTAATGTAGGTGCCGCCGTAGCGCATCGAGCCGCTCATGTCGAGCACGACGGTGGTGGCGCACTTGGGCGTGTTGCGCGTGCGATGAACTTCGATGTCGCGCGGCGTGAGCCGCAGCGGGCCTGCGTTCGCGGTGCCAGCGGCCTGCTCGCCGGCCTCGCGCAGCATCGCGTTCACGAGCGAGCCCGGGATGTCCATGTGGGCCACCGAGTCGCCAAACTCATAGGGCCGCGTGGGCACGAGCTCGACGGCGCCGTCGCCCTGCACGCCGTTTTGGTGCCGGCCCGTGCGCGAAGGCGCGAGCGCCGAGAAGATCTTTTCGAGCAGCTTGCCCTGGAACACCCGCAGGGCCTTGGGCGTGAGTTCGTAGCCCCGCTTCGTCTTCTCGAGGCCCTGCTGGGCGGCCATCTGCTCGACGAGGTCTTGCACCTGCCGCTTGAGCCGGTCGAGCTCGTCGAGTTCACCCGACTCGATGAATTGCCCGAGCGCCTCCATGTCGATGAGCGCGATCTTGGCGTTCTTGCGGGCCTCTTCGAGTTGCTCGAGGAGATCCTCGATCGTCTCGAGCTCCTCCTTCACCTCGAGGGCTTCCGGCACGGTGAGTTTCTCGCGGCCGGTGAACTGCCATTTCGCGGCCAGCTCGTCCACCTGATACACGTCGCCGAGGCGGTCGATGAGGGTCACGAGGTCCGCGGCGAATCGGCTCTGATCGTTGCTCTCGGCATACCAGAGCCGTTCGAGCTGTCGCAGTTGCTCCTCGCGGATCGCCTTCTGAAACGGCTCGCGGGCCTTCGCGGGCGGCTTGGCCTGCTGGGCGGCGTCGCGGAATGCACCGCGGGCCTTCTTGCGCACCGCATCTGTTTCATACCGCTCGAGGATCTTCCGCCGCCGCTCCTCGAGCTGCCGCTTGATCGAATCGAGCGATGGCCCGAGCCCCTTGATCTGGTCGGGGTCGAGGACCACCGCCTCGGCGAGCTGCTCCTCCGTGAGTTCGTCGATGCTGCCGTATTCGAGCAGGTGTTCCATCGCCGGCGACACGAGATCGGCGGCGGGCGGCCGCGGCGGCGGAATCCGCGCCGGGTCGTACCGCTGATACGTGTGGACGATCCCTCCGAGTGAGTCGCGCGTGGGCATCAGCGGAAGCCTCGCGTGTCGTAGACGGTGTGGCCGTGCTCTTGGATGCGGGAGATCCGCTCGGTGGCGTAGAGGCCGGCGAGGACGAACTCGATGCAGCTTGCGCGGATCGCCGGATCTTTCGCGGCGTTCACCTCGAAGGCCTTCTCCCACACCGCCGGCACGTCGGCCACGATGCCCTCGTAGGCGCTGCTCGGCACCATGTCGCCCACCTCGACCTTCACCCCTTGGCCGAACACCTTGCCGATCTCGTCGAGCCCGTGCTGCTCGACATATTCCTCGAACACCGTGGCGATCGCCTCGGCGATCACGGCATCGAGCACCTGCCGTTCGCTCATCTGATGGCTGCCCATCAGGTCGAGTTCGAGCTTGCCGAGGCTCGACGCATAGATGTGGCCGAGATCGCTGATCCGCGGCACGGCCGGCTTCTCGCCGAGCCGCACGCCCCGCTGCCGGGCGCTCGCCACGACGGTCTTGAGGTTCGCGATGGAAAACCGGGCGCTCACGCCCGACTGCTGGTCAATGAACTTACTTTTTCTCGCGGCGATCGTGATCTGCTCGAGAATCTCCCGCATGAAATACGGCACCACGACCGGCCACTCGCCGCCCAGGTCGATCGCCGCCTCCTGCTCGGCCACCTTGATGCCGAGGTCGCGCTCACGGGGATAGTGGGTGTGGATCACCGCGCCGATCCGGTCCTTGAGCTGCGGGATCACCTTTCCGGAGCGGTTGTAGGTGGCGGGATTCGCCGAGAAGAGCAGCATCACGTCGATGTCGAACTTCACGGGATACCCGCGGATCTGCACGTCGCGCTCCTCGAGGATGTTGAACATCCCCACCTGCACGAGTTCGTCGAGCTCCGGCAGCTCGTTCATCGCGAAGATGCCGCGGTGCATCCGCGGGATGAGGCCGAAGTGAAGGGCCTCCTCGCTCGCCATGCTCGTGCCGCCGGCGAGCTTGGCCGGATCGATCTCGCCGATGATGTCGGCGAACTTCGTGCCCGGTGCGAGCCGCTCGGCATAGCGTTCCTCGCGGGGCCACCAGGCGATCGGGACGTCGCCGGGATCGCGCGTCGCTATGAGTTGCTTTCCGACGCGAGTGATCGGCTTGAAGGGATCGTCGTGGAAGGGAATCGCCGGATCGTCGAGGTACGGCACGAATTCGTCGAGGAACCGCACGAGCTGCCGCATGAGGCGGCTCTTCGCCTGCCCCTTCTCACCGAGGAACAGCATGTCGTGCCCAGCGAGGAGGGCCACGTTGATCTCGGGGATGACGGTGTCGTCGTAGCCCACGATCCCCGGAAAGAGCTCGTCGCCCGTCGCGAGCATGCGGAGGAAGTTCTCGCGCACTTCCTCCTTGACGGTGCGGCTCTTCCAGCCGGAGGCCCGAAGGGCGGCGAGGGTCGTGGGGAGCGAGGCGGGGGGAAGCGAGGCGGGGACGGCTGGCATGGCGGAAGCTCCTTAGGCCTCCGCATTGTAGACGGGTCACTCGGCGGGCGATGGCGAAAGGATTCCGCCGACCGCGACATACAAAAGCGTGCCGTCGGGGCTCGTCCACCGGCCCACGATTGGAAAGCCCTTCGTCATTCCCTTCACGCCGGCCTGTGTGGATTCCAGATACTCCGCCACGCTCGTGCCCGTTTCGCGGCCGTCTTCCTCGATCGTCACGATCGTCTTCTTGGCGACCGTCTCCGAGCGGGCCACGGTCAGACCCGTCTTTTCGGCCACAATGTGGGCATAGGCCCGATTGCGGGCGATCGTCTCGGCCCGCTTACGATCGGCTGCGGAGCCGTCTTGCAGCGCGGATGAGGCGACCCCGAGCACGAGCAGCCTGACGGGCTCGTCGGACATCGCTTCGAGGCCGGCGTCGAGCCGAATCACTTTCGCCCCCTCCACCTCCATGAGCAGCGGGTCGGCCATGAGGATCCCGGCAAACTCGGGGTCGAGCCGGAGGTTTGCGGCGCCCGTGGGCCGCTCCACCACCTTCACGCCCGCCTTCGGTGCGTTGAACGCGATCTTGAAGCGGTCGCCCGCGAGCGATTCGGCGCCCGCCACAAGGCCGGTCACGGAGAGCTCCTGCGTGGCCGTGAGCTTCAAGTGCCGGGAGAGGGCGGTGAGGGCGAACGAGCGAGCGAGGCTCCGGTTGGCCTCGCGGTCGGAGCCGTCGTCGAAGCTTTTGACGGCCCGGGCCGACACACCGAGGGCGTAGGTTTCGCCGGTGCTGTCGATCTCCACCTTGGCCTCCCGCGGGCCGCCGAGGTCGATCGTGGCCGCGCGGGCGAGCGCGGGCACGAGCAGGACAAAGAGCGGCAGCAGGAAAAACATCGGGTGGCTCCGCAGGCCGCCTGTCACTGGTCGAAGAAGCTCTTCGCCCCGGGCAATGTGCCCGATTGCTCGCCGAGCCGACGGCGCTCGTCGGCGTCGGCCCCGCTCACGGCGGCCGGCTGCGTGCCGGGCGTGCGCGGCTTGTCGAGATCGTTGGCGAGGGCACGGGTCTTGGCGGCGAGGTCCTTGCTCCAGCCCATCACGATCACGAACATCCGCTCCTTGTCGTTGAGGCTCACGGTCTTGAACCCGAGCACCTGCATGCCGCGGACCATGCCCTCGGAGAAGGTCTTGTACTTCTCGGTGTTCTTCGAGATCTTCTTGCCGCTTTCCGAGATCGTGGAGCCGTCACCCTCGAGTTTGATCACCCGCTCGGTCTCCGTCGTCTCGGTGACGCTCACCTTCTCCTCGAGGAACTGGCGAAACTTCCCCACCGCCCGCAGCCGGGCCTCGTTGCGGGCCGTCTGCAGGCCGTCGGCCGCCCCGAGCACCGTCGAGATCTTCGCGGCGCCGACGACCACCATCTTCACGATCTCGCCGTCCTTATTTTTGACGATGTCCACGACGCCGTCGATGCCGCTGTCGGCGTAGTCGGCGATGATCTTGTCGAGCGTGGGGTGGCTCGCGCCGAGCGGAGCCGTTTCGACGGCCGGGGCGGCGGGCTGGGCCGCGGCGGGCGCGGCGAGGCAGGCGAGGACGAAGAACGACGCGGCGACGTGACGCATGAGGGCTCCAGATTGGGGGATGAAACGATCGTTACTCGTGGGGCACGAAGATCGGGGTAGCGCGGATCGACTTCACGCGGGCGAGCGTGTCGGGGTCGATCGGCATCTCGAGGATCTGCCATGCGCCGGGGGAGAGTTTCACCTGGCCGGGGCCGATCACCGAGAAGCAGAGCGGATTGACGTAGACATTGACTGTTTGATTTTGATGAACCGCGAATTCGGGCTCCCGGAACGAGGTGAGGAGGATTGGGGCCCCGTACAGGGAGCTCGCCGGGGGCCAGGTGCGAGGGGCCTTGGCGTCGAACCGGCGGGGCCGGGCGATCGCCCACCCAAACCAGTAGGCGGGGCGGGGCAGGGCGGTGAGCGGGTCGTGGGTCTCGCTGCGCACGACCTCGCCGGCGACGTCGACGAGGTCGAGCCGCACCCTCACGGAGCCCTCCACGTCGCCGAGCGTCTTGGCGAGGTCGATGTCGAGGGCGAAGCCGGTCCACTGCGTCGAGAGGTGATCGCGGCTCCAGCGGGTCATGAGCCACAGGCACCAGCTGTCGGGCAGGCCGGCGAGGTCGGGGCCGAGCCGAAACGGCGGGCTGTCGGTCGTGGTCACGCCGGCGAGCCGCTTCTTGCCCGCGCGGTCCTCGGCGGTCGTGGTCTCCCAGGCCGGCGCGGAGCCGTCGCACCAGATCGGCTTCACCTTCACGAGTTGCACGGTCTTGCCCTTCGCCACCCGCGTCAGGAGCGGCAGGGCCGAGTCGAGGAAGGCCCGGTAGCGGTCGTGGTCGGTGAGCAGCGTGTAGGTGACGGTGAGCTTCCCTGTCTCGGCATCGTAGTCGCCCGTTCGGAAGGGAAGCGTCGAGGCGGAGAGCACGTTCGGCAGTTCGCAGAACTTTCGATAGAGCAAGGCGGCCGCGGCGTCGCGGGCCTCCTTGCGGGTCACGGCGCAGGCCACGAGATCCTGGCCGGCAAGGTCGAGCGTGTCGATCTTGGACTCGCGCAGGTTGGCGAGCATCTTGCCCACCTCGATCGCAGCCGAGATCTTCACGCGCACGAGGCCGTCCACGGTCTCCCGCTCCAACTCTTCATACCGCACCACGAAAGCATCGCTGAACGTCGTCAGGCGATCGCTGACGATCTCCTCCTTCTGCGAGAGCGTCTCGCTGTCGACATACACGCCGACGGCCTGGCGGACGGCCGTGCGGAACGCCTCGCGGAGGGCCTCCGAGGCGTTCGTGCCGGTGCCTTCGGCGACCTCGGTGTGGATTTCGCTCCCCGACTTCGGGTCCGCGGCGGCCGCGGCGGCAGCCTTGTCGAGGGCAGTCGTGAACCGCCCCGTGAGTTCGTCGAACCGGTCGAACCGCCCGGTCCGCGGATCGATGGCGAACGTCTCGCCCGAGAGGAGCTTCACGGCCAGGCGGATCCCGGGGCGGGCGGTGAGCGTGTCTTTCTCGGGGGCCGTGTCGCAGGCGCGATAGGTGAGCCGCTGGGGCGTGAGTGAATCGATCCAGATCCGCGTGCCGCCGCCAGAGTCGCGCAGCAGCAGGGCATGCTGCGGGCGATCGACGAGCGGCGCGGGCTCGGCGGCGGCTCTGGCGGTGATGAGGGCGACAACGATACCAGCGGCGACGGGCACCGTCAGGGAGCCCAAGCCGGTTGCCTCACGCTGCATCGCGGGTCGCCTTGGCCTGCGGACTCGCGGGGGCGGGCGTTTCCGTGCCGCCGCCCTGCTTCTCCTCGACATAGCCCTTCGGCATCGGGAAGGCCCTGGCCGGGTCGAGTCCGGCCGCGGTGGCCTGCTCGGCGAGCGAGTCTTTGAGCTTGGGCCACGCCCGGAGCTTGAGTTCGTCCGGCGCCCAGGCCCAGATCCGGGCCCGCATGAGCACGGGGCTCTTTCCCTGCTTCATCATGCCTTCGAAACTCGTGTCCACGAGTTCGGGGAAAGAGCCGATGTCTACCTGCTTTTGCACACGGATCTTCGTCGGGTCGCTGACAGAGTATTTCTTGTCGTAGACCTTGTAGGCCATCTTCAGGAACCGGTTGAAGATGTCCATCCGTCCCTGGGCCAGACCATCTACCAGAGCCCGATTGAGCATGCCGTCTACGAATTGCCGGGTATTGTTGAGGTCAATTTTCATCACCTCGCCGAGTCGGAGCGTCACGAATGTCTGGAGCGACTCTCGGTAGATCGGCTGGTCTCCCATGCCCTGCTCCTGGGCAAGCTTCACGAGTTTCTGGAAGCACTCGTTTGCTTTCGGCTCGTCGCCGTAGACGTAGGCCATTATCGTGGCCTCGTTGAGGAACCGCTCCCAGCCCTTCATGAGATCGTCCACGTCCGCCCGGCCCCAATACTGCGTGGTCACGCCTGCCTCCGACTGAATCGTCGCGATCGCCTCTGCGAGGGCGGCTTCATAAGCTGGGATGAAGCGGGGGTCGGGGAGCAGGTCGATGCGATCGGAGACCGCGTCGTAGTTGATCCGGCCGGTTCGCATGAGTTCGGCGATCATGTTGAGCCGGCGGCGGATCACGAGCAGCTCGTTGCGGCCCTCGCGATTGCGGCTCTCGAGCGATTTCGCATAGCCCTCCTCCATCCAGTAGATGCCCTGGGCACTCGGGTGGCGCCAGTCCATGGGGCCGTATTTTTCCATCAGCGCGAGCATCTTTCTGGCGTCCATCCGGTAGCGGTCGCGGAGCACCTGCTTCTGGATGTGCGGGATGAGGAGTTCGAAGCAGGGCTTGCCAAGCTCGGGTACGCTTTGAAGCGTACCGACGAGCGGCTTGTTCGTGCCCTCAGGAATACCGCGGCCGGTCATCACAGCGGCATCGCCGGAGGCGTTGACCATCACGACCAGCCCGAGCATCCGTAGGAAGTCCTCGTCGGGCCGTGCACCAAACTTCATGATGGTGTCAACGACCGGCTGGACATCTGGGTGGGCGGCAACGAGTTCCTCCAGCGTGTCAGAAGCGTTGGCGACCTTTTCGAATGCTTGCACGACCTCCGCAGCGGAGCGGCCGTAATTCTTGTCGCCCAGAACTTCTTGCATGTCGCTCACGAGCCGCTGCTTCAGGAACCAGTGCTCCCGGTCGCGATCGCCGCCCACCTTGTCCATAAGGATCCAGCCAAGCTCCTCGTAGAGCTTCGGGGCGTTTGGATTGAGGGGGATGCCCTTGGACCTCAACAGCTCGATGCCACGGCTCACCCAGCCCCAGCGGTCGAGAGGCTCCTCCGCCATCACGGAGATGTTGTAGGCCATGTTAATTGCCTGGAAGCCCCACACGTTGACGAAGTGGGGCTGAAGTGACGTGATCCATTCGGCGAGCGTCTGGGCCTCGAAATACTGCCCCTTGGCCTGCAGTTCGTCGGCCCGAATCCAGAGCACGTCAGTGGCCAAACCGCGGAACGTGCCGAGCGCTGCCGTGGCGAGGGCCACATGCGGCGGCATGCCCTGCGTCCCCTCGACCGCCATCACGAGTTGAAGGTCGGTCCGTTGCCGACCAATCGACTTGAGCAGGAAGCCTGCCCCAACAAGGCAGCAAACGATGATCCCACCGCAGACCGCCTCGACGATCCAGTCGCGGCTGCTGATCGGCTGGGCGGCCGTCGGCGTAGCAGGATCGTGTTCCAGCCCGTCGCGCGATCGGACGGCGGTGCTCGGGCCACGGGGCGGGGCGACGGCTGTGCTCATGCGGTGCCTTCAGTGATCACGTGTTGGAGCGGACCAGATCCCGCTGCTCGAAGCAGAACCAGGCGAGCAGGCCGAGCACGACCGGGGCCACGATGCCCACCCGGAGGATACACTCGAGAACGGTCCAGACGCTCACATTCATGCCGGTCGCGACGGCCGTGACCGCATCGTAGCGATCGAACGACGGGATCACCTTCACGAACAGTTCGCCGAAAATGGCCATGATCACTTTGATGGCCTCCCAGTACTCCCCTTTTTTCACGAAGTCTGAGAAAGAGCCGTAGCGCAATTCGGCCATGTCCTTCACGGTGGCGCTCGCGTCGTCCATGCCCGTGTAGAGTTCGAGGGAGTCCCCCACAAACCCGCTGCCGAAGGCTGAGATAAAAATCATCAGGCTCAGGAGCACGGCCATGGGAAACCCGAGAAACGTGGCCGACGTTACGGCGACCGCCGCGATCATCGCCAGTTTGAGCCAGACGACGAACAAGCATTTCAGATAGTTCTGGCCGAACCAGGCGACCTGCTCGAGGATCTCGAGACCCTTGCCGGGTACGAGGGCGATGGTCGTGGGTCGCGTCGCTCCAGGGAGTACGAGGTTCTTGTTTGCGATCGTCAGCCGCAGCACGCCCTGATCGTCGATGGCCTCCGTCGGAATGTCGATTGTGTGCGTGGTCTGTCCGGCAAGGGTGTAGGGGAGGTGCTCGCCATCGCGGTACGGGTACGGCCGCCCGTTCACCCACAGTGCGAAGCTTACGTCGGCCCGGTCATAGCCGGATCCTTCGCCGTAGGGCCGAATCCGCAGATGTACGATGGGGGAGGATTTTTTGGCATGAGTGAGGCCGGAGAAGACATACTCGCTCACCTTGTCGGGAGTGATCGTGTGCCATTTGCGAAAGTACTGTTCACGGATGTTCTGCCGAGTGGCCTGCCGTTCTTTCTTGAACGCGTCTGGCAGTTCCTTCTCGAGCTCATCGATCACTTTTTCAACTTCCCGCGCGTAGGCGTCGCCGCTCGGATGAGTCGGCCGAACGCTTTGTCGGGCAGTGAGGATCTGCTCGTCCACGGCGTAGCGGTCCCCCTGACTCGTCGCCTCGGAGAGGGCCAGCAGCCGCGTGAACGAGTAGATGCCGATCCCTGCGACGACCACGAGCAGGGCATTCACAGCCACGAGGCCAGCCCACTTCCCGATGAGATACTCAGGGCGGCCGAGCGGCTTCGTGAGCGTCATGTGGATGCGGCTGGAGTCGATGTCGCCCGAGAGACTGCCGCAGCCGAGAAACACGTTGAGCAGTCCCAGCAAAAGCGTCGTCGAGCCGAGCGCCCACGTGAGCAGGAACTGCACACGGTATTCGAGCCGCTCGCCGGAATCGAGCAGTAAGGGTAGGAGCGGTAGCGAGAGGACGAGCACGATCAGAAGTACGAGCGCTGCCCGCATCCGGATGGCCTCATCGACGACCGTGCGGGCCACGGCCGCCCAGCCGCTGCCCGAGAGGATCGCCCGCAACAGCGTGAGCCCTGCAAGGAATGCTGCGGTGATCGCGATGACGGCACCGATCGTGATCGCCGCGGCCGAGAGGCCCTGCCGGGCGAGAAACCAGACGAGCAACCCGGTGCCGGCGAGACCACCCACAGTGGTTGCGAGCCAGCGGTGCTGGGGCGCCGCCTTGAACGCCTGCCAGAAGAGCAGCCCCGGCGCCGCCGCAGCGGCGAACTGGATCACGACGCCCAGCGGCAGCGACACCTGGCGTGCTACCAGTTCAGCGAGGACGCTGCCGCCTGAGAGCAGGGCTGTGAGTAAGGCGGCGCGGGTGGCTGGGCCGATGTCTGTCGTGCGGCCCGGCCCGAACAGCGTCGAGATACCGAAAAACGTCCAGCCGATCGCGGCGACAAGGCCAGCCAGCCGAACACAGGTGGCTACGATCGACGCGGCCTGCGCGTCGAGCAGCCAGCCGGCGGCCGCCGCGGCGGCAGCGATCGCGGCGAGCACACCGGCGAAGAACGCAATGGGTCGCCATGAGCTGCCGTCGTCAAGCGTGCCGGAGGTTGGTCGGGTCGCTGCCATCGGTTCACCGGCGGGTGAGGGAGGCGAGTATGTCGTCGTCGGGATCCTCGTCGGGGCCGGTGTCGGCCTCGACCGCCTGCGGAGCTTGGGCCGGGCGAGTTGCCGCCGGCGGGGGCGCCGGGCGGGCGACGAGGTCGGCGAGGGTGTCGTCTTCTTCGTGGGCAGCCTCGCGGACCGCGGCCGGGGCGGTCGCTGCCGGCGCGGGCTGCGGGGCGGCGGCCTTGGCGGCGAGCGAACCCAGAATCTCCTCGCCGTCGGCCTCCGTATCGCCGGTTACCTCGGTAGCGCCCGCGCGGAGGAAGTCGGCGATCTGGCCGCCGCTTCGGGCGCCGCTCGTGTGCGTGCCTTCCTTGCGGGCGGTATCGACGATCTCGAGGAACAGGGACTCGAGTCGCCTCCGCGGCTGTTCGACGCTCCGCAGGCCGAGCCCCCGCTTGGCGAGCACGGCCTCGATCTCGGCCAGGGCATCGGCCGGCAGCCGGTCGGTCTGGAGGTTCGTGAGTTCCTGCTGCTCGAGCAGCTCGCCGCAGGTGCCCTCGGCCCGCACCTTGCCGCCGAACATGATCGCCACGCGTTCGCAGAGATCCTCGACGTCGGAGAGCAGATGCGTGCACAGCAGGATCGTCTTGCCCCGCTCGGCGAGCTTTTCGATCACGTCCTTGATCTGGCGGGCGCCGACCGGATCCATGCCACTCGTCGGCTCGTCGAGAATCAGGAGTTGCGGATCGTTGATCAGGCTCTGGGCGAGCCCCACCCGCCGCTGCATGCCCTTCGAAAACTCCCCCACCGGCCGATGCTCGACCGCCTCGAGGCCCACCATCTCCAAGAGCTTGCTCACCCGCTCGCGGCGGATCTGGGCTGGGATTCTAAACAGCCGGCCGTAGTAGTCGAGCGTCTCGCGGGCGGAGAGAAACCGGTAGAGGTAGCTCTCCTCGGGCAGGTAGCCGATGTCCTTTTTTGCATCCACATGCCGGGGCCGCTTGCCCATCACGGCGATCCGGCCGGCTGTGGGCGTGAGCAGGCCGAGCAGCATCTTGATCGTGGTGCTCTTGCCCGATCCGTTGGGGCCGAGCAGGCCATACACCTGCCCACGGCGAACCTCGAGATCGACGCCGTCCACGGCGCGAACCCGCGGCCGCATCCAGAAGTCGCGAAAAATCTT
>CAMAVC010000096.1 GCA_945861585.1 Planctomicrobium piriforme | reverse complement strand
AAGATCGACGCCCGCGACATGCGCGGAGGCGACAAGGTGTGGCAGCACGTGAAGCAGGGCGTGCCGCTGCGGGTCGAGATCGGCCCGCGCGACCTCGCGGCCGGCGCCGTGAGCGTGTGCCGCCGCGACCGGGGGCCCAAGGAGCGGGCGAGCATGCCGCTGGCCCAGTTCGCGGCCGAGGCCCCGCGGCTGCTCGACGAGATTCAAGCGGGGCTCTTCGAAAAGGCCCGCGCGTTTCGCGATGCGAAGTCGGCACGGCTCACGTCGCAGGCCGAGGTGCTGGAGTACTTTGCCGAGGGCACAGGGCAGGGGGCGGGCGCCAAGGGCGGCTTCGCCCACGTGCACGTCGCCGACGACCCGGCCGTGACGGCGGTGCTCGATCCGCTGAAAGTGACCGTTCGCTGCATCCCGATGGACGGCCCCGACGAGCCGGGCACCTGCGTGGTGACGGGCAAGCCCGTCGCCCGCCCCAGCGTCCTCGCCCGGTCGTATTAGCCGAGGGGCCGCTCGCGAAAGGCCTCGAAGTCGAGGACTCGCTGCATGGAGTTCTCGCCAAAGACCCCCAGCAGCGGACCCTCGGCACGAGGCGGGTGGCGAAAACGCCATCAATCTATTAATTGGGGCGATGCCCGTGTTGCCCGATGGCAAGCAAAGAGCCACCTGAAGCACCCCCTTCAGTGAGGGTGCCCGTCGGCGGGGCCGGCTGCAAAACCTTCCGGGATTTGGCTGCCCGGGCCCAAATCGCCGCCAAACCGGAGCTTTTCACGTCCTTTCCGCAGGCGCCGGAAATCTGCCGGCCTAGGCAATACCTTCCTTGCGGGAACATGCCTGCAGGAAAAGAACTTGCTTGCAGCAAATTGGGCGGCGACGTAATCTATTTGACTGATAGGTCTACGGGAAATTGGGACGTCGGTATCTGAACGTGGCTCTTCAGAGATGGGGGCGGATGGTGAATCAAAAGCTTCATCGCTCAACGAGGGCACTTTCCCTGCTTGCGGTCTCGCTCGTCGGGTCTCTCCTGGCGCCGGCATCGTCCACTCCTGCTGCCGACTACACCTGGTCTGGCGGCACCGCGGGCGGCCTCTGGGACACGTCCGCCACCAATTGGACCGGCGCTTCGGGCCAGCCCTGGGATGCCGGTAACGGCCCCACCAACACCGCCACGTTCAACGTCACCAGCGGCAGCGCGGTCGTGAACTCCGTCACCACGAACAGGCTCACCTTCGCCCCGACCTCGTCGGGCACGTTCACCCTCACCGGCGGCACGATCGCGCTCGGTGGAGGCACGTCGGCCCAGATCATGAACGTGGTTCCCTCCGGCACCGTGAGCACCGCCAGCACGCTCACGATCGCCAGCACGATCACGAGCGCGACAAACTTCTTCATCGGCGGCTATGGCACGACGATCCTCTCTGCAAGCAACAGCCTCGCCGGCACGGTCACGATCGGCAGCGGCTCAGGCACAGTTCTCAACCCGACGGTGATCCTCAACAACAGCAATGCCCTCGCCGGAGCGTCAGCCGTGTCACTCCTCGGCGGCGGCGTGAACTCTGGTCAGGGCCAGACGCTCCAACTCGGCAACGGCGTCACGATCTCTGGCGTGTCGCTCTCGACGAACGCGGGAACATCCCGAGCGGCTCTCCGAGTGGCAAGCGGCGGCACGGGTACGTGGAATGGCAATATCTCCGGCAATGGAACCCTGTATGCCGACGGCTTTCTGACGATTGGTACGGGAACCACGACAACCGTCACGATTGGAACCATCCGTGGCTCGGGCACGGGTGTGCTGAACTCGGCGATCACCTCGCTGAACAAGACCGATCCCGGCACCTGGATCATCAACAGCAACGGCACCTACACGAGCACGCCGAGCATCTCATCCGGCAACATTCAGGTGGCGACGATCGCCAATGCAGGCGTCGTATCGCCGATCGGTTCGGGCACGACGATCAACGTCGGCAATTCGTCTGGAAGCGGATTCAGCTCTTTCGGCAATTTCGGGCTCCTGCGAGTCGTCAGTTCCACCGGGGGATCGAGCGATCGCCGCTTCACCGTGACGGGCGGCACCTGGGCCGGCGGCGGGTCCGGCGGCGGTATCGACAGCGGCGTGGCGGGGCAGACGCTGACGATGTCGGGCAGTGTCACGGCCTCAGGTTCTGCAGCTTCGTTCGTGCTCACGGGTTCCGGCAACGGCGTCTACAGCGGCAACATCGCGGCCACGGGTACGACCATTCTTGGTCTCTACAAGGCCGGCTCCGGCACCTGGACGCTCTCGGGCTCAAACACGTTCACGGGTCCGGTCTACATGAATGGCGGCGTCCTCTCGCTCGGCAGCGGAAATGCCCTCGGCGCATCTGGCACACTCCAGTTTGGAGTGAGCGCTTCCCCCCAGGCCTCGACGCTGCAATTCGGGCCCAGCTACACGGCCGACGTTTCCTCGAAAATTCTTGGCAGCTCCGCGGCCATCGGCATCGATACCAACGGCCAGAGCCTGACATTCGCGAGTTCGCTGGCCGTCTCCAACACGGGCGGTCTGACGAAGGTCGGCGCCGGCCTGCTCACGCTCTCGGCCTCGAATGCCTACCTCGGCACGACGACGATCTCCGGCGGCACGCTCGCCGTCGGCAATGCCTTCGCCCTGAGTTCCGCTGCGGCGCGGCTCAATGCGGCCGGCGGCGTGCTCGATCTCGGCGGCTTCTCCGTCAGCCGCACCGGCACGATCTCGTTCACCGGCGGCACCGTCCAGAATGGCACGCTGACCAACGACGCCGTCGCCTACGACGGCCAAAGCGGCGCCGTTTCGGCAGTCCTCGCCGGCAACGTCGGCCTGACGAAGTCCACGGCAGGCCTGCTCACGCTCTCGGCCACAAACATCTACTCCGGTTCCACGACCGTCTCATCGGGCACGCTCGCCGTTGGCAATGCCTCCGCTCTCGGCTCGGCCGTTGCGGGGCTGACCGCCGCGGGCGGCGTGCTTGATCTCGGCGGCTTCTCCGTCAGCCGCACCGGCACGATCTCGTTCACCGGCGGCACCGTCCAAAACGGCACGCTGACCAACGGCACCGTCGCCTACGACGGCCAGAGTGGAAGCGTTTCGGCAGTCCTCGCCGGCAACGTTGGCCTGACGAAGTCCACGGCAGGCCTGCTCACGCTCTCTGCCGCAAATACCTACACCGGCCTGACGACCGTCTCCGCCGGCACGCTCGCCCTCTCCGGCCTGGGCACGCCTGGCACGAGCGGCACCGTCTCGCTGACAGGCTCAGGCGCCACGTATAGCATCTCGGACATCAGCGGCTCAGGGATTTCACTCGGCTCGGTCGCGGGCGTGGCCAACTCCGTCGTCGCCCTCGGCGGCAAGACGCTCTCGCTCGGCGAAGCCACCTCGGGCACGTTCGCTGGCATCTTCTCCGGCGCTGGCGGCGGCCTCACGAAGGTCGGCTCGGGCACGCTCTCGCTCACTGGTGCGAGCACCTACACCGGTCCGACGACGCTCTCCGCAGGCGTGCTCTCGATCGGGGTCAACACCGCCAACCGCCTGCCCACCGCGACCGCCCTCAACTTCACCGGTCCGGCCACGTTCGCCCTGCAAAACACCCAGACCGTCGGCAGCCTGTCGGTTGCCGACGCAACGACGGCCACGCTGACCCCTTCGGCTGCCAACACCCCGGTCCTCGTCGTCTCGAATTCTATCACGCTCGGCGGCGGATCGGGCCCCCAGACGCTGGTCGTGACGACGCAGACCAGCAGCGACATCACGCTGACTTCCACCCCCGGCATCACCGTCAACGCCGGTGGAGACCTTCGGCTTGGAGCCTACGGTTACACGAGCGGCACGTTCACTAACCCGAACAATTTCAAGACTGGAAACGTGTCGGGCCCCGTGACGATCAATGGCGGCTCACTTTCGCTTGCAACGATGGTCACGAGCGGTGGACAGACCACGATCGGTGCCTCCGGTGCCGTTACGAATCAGGTTGGAGCGTTCACGATGACGGACGGCCAGTTTTTCATGAACAACTCGATCAACAACGACAGGCGGTTTTCGATCAGCGGCACCATGACGGTCACAGGCGGAACCATGGGCATCACAGCCACAAACGACATGGCCCTGAATCTGAATGGCGCCACAAACACGCTCTACACGCTCAATCCGGCCTCGTTTGACAGGAATATCGGGATCGCGATTTACTCAAACTCGAGCACGCTCTCGGCGGGCGTTCCGCTCGGACGGGTGTTCACCCGCCTGAGTACGGCCGGCAGTGTCACGCTCACGTCGTCGGCGACCGGCGGCAACATCGGCACGCTCAACATCAACGACGGCAGCGCCAGCCCCGGCGGCACGACCGTCCGGCTGGGCTCGAACCTGACGCTCGTCGCGGGCAACGGAGCCCTGAGTGCCATGCCCCAGGCGACCACCTACAGCGCGGTCCTCGAACCGGGCGGCCGCATGGACTTCGGAATCGATACCAGTGGATACACGTTTGATCTGTCGGGAAATACCGGTGTCTGGCAGCCGAACAGCGCCGGCACTGTCTCGGGCACGGCCTCACAGGCCTACTGGCAGCTGTCGAGCACGTCCGGCACCGGCCGGTTTATCGCCAACGGATACAACTTCGTCTTCTCGTCGGGCTCCTCGAACGCCTACACGGCCGTCGGCCCGAACGTGATTCTCGAATCGACCTCGGGCAACGGCGTCGCCAACAACCTCGGCTCGAGCGGCACGACGGGGCTTGTCACGATCGACCCGACCTCGACCTTCCGCTACTCGGGCACCGCGGCCACGGCCACCCCCTCGACGCTGACATCCGCCCGCTCGATCGGCAATCTCGAGGTCGCTGGCAGCGGAGCCCTGAGGCTGCTCGCGATTTCCGGGTCGGTCGGGAATGTGAGTGTCTCGAACGGTCGACTGATCCTAGGAGGAACCTCGATCCCGGTTCTTCCCTCACTCGCGGTCACCGGTGGCACGTTCGACCTGGCCGGCTACGCCTCGACGATCACCGACCTCTCCGGCTCGGCCGGTGGGACGATCACGACGAGTTCCAACACCTCGGTCACGCTCACGGTCGGCGGTGCCAACTCCACCCAGTTTGACGGCACGATCGCCAACGCGGCGGGCACGCTGAATCTCACCAAGACCGGTGCCGGCACGCTCACGCTCGGCGGGGCCAACACCTTCACCGGCACGACGACGATCGCGGCCGGATCGATCGCGCTGGCCAATGCCAACGCCTTGCAGACCAGCATCCTCGACACGGCCAGCTTCGGCTCGCTCTCGTTCGGCTCGCTCTCGAGTGTGTCGTTCGGCGGCCTGGCCGGCTCGTCGAATATCGCACTGACAAACTCCGGCTCCGCCCTCAACCTCTCGATCGGTGGCGGCAACGCTTCGAACACCTACGGTGGCGTGCTCTCGGGCCTCGGCGGCCTGACGAAGGTCGGCAGCGGCACGTTCACCCTCACCGGGTCGCAGACCTACGCCGGCACGACGACGATCAGCCAGGGCACGCTGCAACTCGGCAACGGCGGCACGACGGGTGCGGTTCCCGGGTCCGTCACCAACAACGGCGTCCTCGTCTTCAACCGCTCCGACAGCCTGACCTTCTCGCAGGCGATCGACGGCTCGGGTTCGGTCACCCAGTCGGGCGGCGGCAGGCTCACGCTGTCGGGTTCCAACAGCTACAGCGGTGGCACGCTGATCACCGGCACCGGCTCGCTTGCGATCTCGAATCCTGCCTCGATCGGCTCGGGCCCGATCACGTTGCAGACCGCTCAGACCGGCGCAAACGCGGTCTTCGTCCTGGCGAACTCGATGACGCTCTCGAACGCGATTAACTTCGTTCAGGTGGGGAGCAACCGCAACAACCTCGAAACAACGGGAGTGACGACGCTCTCCGGCCCGCTGACGATCAGCGGCACGGGCTTCTCTACAAATATTATCTCGAACGCCGGCGGCACGCTGACGACTGTCACCGGCAACCTGACGGCCGCGAGCTCGTTCACCGGAAACCTTTCGTTCCGTGGCAATATCCTCTTCACCGGCACGATCAACACGCCGGGGGCGAACATCGACCTCAACACCGGTGGCACGACGACCATTTCCTCGACGGGCAACGTCTGGACCTACACGCAGTTCCAGGGCTCGAACAACGTCCTCAAGGTCGGCGCTGAAAACGCCCTCCCGACGAATGCCCGCGTTCAGTTCAGTGGTAATGCGTCCGGCGGTGGACTCGACCTCAACGGGTTCAACCAGTCGATCCCCGGGTTTACTTCCGATAGCGGTACGATCCCGGCCCCGCTCGCCCGGATCTTCAATAACGCCGGCACGAACTCCACCCTCACGCTCGCCGGCCTCACCGCCGACCGCAGCGCGAATATCGCCCTCGCCGACGGCACGGGCGGCGGAAAGTTGGCCCTCGTGATGAACAGCGCCGGCCGCACCCAGACGCTGGCCTCGGCCACGAGCAGCTACTCCGGCGGCACCACGATCCTGGCTGGCACGCTCGCCCAGGGGGCGGCCAACGCCCTTGGAAACGGTCCGCTCGCCGTCAACGGCGGCTCGCTCGACCTCGGCGGGTTTGGTCTCACCGTGGGCACGCTCTCAGGCTCCGCCGGGGGCGTGATCAGGTCGGGCACGGTCGGAGCCGTCACCTTCACCGCGGGCTCCGCCTCCAACTCGTCGTTTGCCGGTCTGATCGAGAATGGCAACGGCACGGTAGCCTTCACCAAGGCCGGCAGCGGGGCCCTCACGCTCACCGCGGCGAACACCTACACCGGCCTGACGACCGTCTCGAACGGCTCGCTCGTCGTGGACGGTTCGCTTGCCGGCGACGTTTCGATCGCAGCCGCCGGCTCGCTGGGCGGTTCCGGCAGCGTCGCCGCGATCGGCGGTGCGGGCCTCGTCGGCCCCGGCAACTCGCCCGGCATCCTCACGGCGACGAGCATCGACCCCACGGCCGGCCTCTCCTTCGGATTCGAGTTCACCCAGGCAGACCCGAACTACGCGACTCCGACGGCGAGCGGCAACGACCTGCTCTGGCTGACCGGCGGCACCCCCTTCGCCTCGTCCCTCTCGGCCGCCAACTCGGTCAACGTCTACTTCACCCAGGCCGCACTCGACCTCGGCACGCTGACCGGCGGGTTCTTCACCACGAATGCGGGCGACTTCATCTCGAGCATCGATCAGGGCATGTTCCAGTACTTCGTCCAGGACGTCGCCGGCTCGGTCACCTACAACGGCCTGACCTACAAGACACTCGCTGACTACGACGCTTCGAAGAACGTGAACGTCTCCACCGTCGCCGCCAACGGCGGCCGGGTGATGCAGATGGTCGTCGTGCCCGAGCCGGGCTCGCTGGCACTGGCTGGCGTCGGGGCAGCCATCGCCGCCTGGACCCTCGCCCGCCGCCGCAGGGCCTGATCTCGAATCTCTCCGCCATGTGCCGACTCGTC
The DNA here is from genome assembly GCA_945861585.1 of Planctomicrobium piriforme. Taxonomy (GTDB): domain Bacteria; phylum Planctomycetota; class Planctomycetia; order Pirellulales; family UBA1268; genus RGVT01. The sequence continues at coordinate 6,074 of CAMAVC010000096.1, read as the reverse complement.
GCATTCTGCGGCCTGATCGTTGCCACCGTCGGCCTGCTGCTGCCGATCCTGCTCGTCAGGTTTCTCTACCAGGAAAAGATCTTCATCCGATTATGAGCACACTCCTTGCTTCTTCAGACGCTTGTCGTTGCCTCACGCTCTGCTTCGTGGTCGTAGCCTGGTATTCGGGCATATCCCGTGCCGAAGACACTCCCACCCCCGTGAAGGCAAGCGTCTCCGTTCATCCGGGAAAGCCCGGCGTGAAGATCCCGGGCGACTTCATCGGGCTGAGCTGTGAAAAGAAAATTCTCTCCCGCGAGTGCTTCGGGCCCGAGAATCTTACGCTCCTGGCACTGTGCCGCACCCTGGGGCCGGGCGTGTTGCGGATCGGTGGCAACGAAGTCGACACGACGTTCTGGTCTCGCACGGAGGCGCCGGCGCTCGAAAGCATGCAGAAGAACAGGTATTCGCTCGAACCGATGACCATCGGCCCGGTCTCGGTCGACAACCTCTTCGAATTCGCCCGCAGCAGCGGCTGGCGCGTGATTTATGGGCTCAATCTCGGCGTCTACAATCCAGCCATGGCGGCGGACGAAGCCGACTACGTGCTGAAGGTCGGCGGTCTGCAACTCCTGGCCCTCGAAATCGGTAACGAGCCAAACCTCTACCCCAAAGGCCCGAACCGCCCCGGCATCCGACCGTGGAGCGCCGGCTACAAGGAATACAAGGAGGAGTTCGTCGGCACCGCCGACGCGATTCGGGAGAAACACCGAAAAGCCCCCATTGCCGGGCCTGCGACGACCAAGTCAACCGATTGGATGGAGCGGTTCATGGCCGACTTCAAGCAGGAGATTGCCGTGTCGACATCGCACACCTACCCGCTCTCGGCCAATGAAGTCGACCCGAAGGCTCCTCGCTTCGCTTCGATCGAGAATCTACTCGGCTCAAAATTCCCTGACGACTGGCTGCCGAAGCTCGAGGCGTCGAAGGCGGTCGGCGTCCCCTACCGGGTCGGCGAGTGCAACACCGCCTCCGGCGGCGGCAAGTCCGGCGTCAGCGACACGTTCGCCTCGGCGCTCTGGTGCATCGACTACATGTTCGACCTCGCCCAGCACGGTGCCGCCGGGATCAATATCCATGGGAGCTTCAGGCCCGGCAAATACTCTCCCATCGTCTTCAACAACAAGCAGGAGATCTACGAGCCCGCCGTCATCTACTACGGGATGCTATTCTTTCGTCAGGCCGCCCAGGGCCGCCTCGTCCCCACCGAGTGCACGACCACGGCGAACCTCGTTTCCTACGCTGCTGTCGATGCCGATGGCACGTTGCGAGTGGTGCTCGTCAACAAAGACCTGACCCGGCCGGTCGTGGCATCGGTGGCCTTCGGTTCCGAGGCGAAGCGGGCGGAGGCTATCCGCCTGACCGCGCCGGAGGTCACCTCAACCGAGGGCATCACGCTGGCCGGCACCGCGGTGGCCGCGGACGGCACGTGGACGCCGCAGCCGGGAGAGATCGTGCCGTGCGCGGATGGCAGCTGCGACGTGTCGGTCCCAATCGCCAGCGCGGTGCTGCTCACGATCAACTGATCGCATCGCTCATCGTGTCGACGAAGGAGCGAGTTTCGTACGCAGGCGTTGGACGAGGCGGCGCGAGTATTCCTCGTCCTTTCCCGGTTCAATCGCTGCGGCCTCGGGCCATACTGTTCGAGCGGCATCGCCCAGTTGATCGATGGCGATGAGCGCCGCGAGGCGGATTTCGGTAGCGTCGCCACACGCTTCCTTCAGGAGGACGGCCAGTGCTGCGTCGGTGGCCGTCGAAGTGCCACAGCACACCAGCCAATTCGCCGCGGCAATCCGCACCGTCGGGTCGGCATCGGACAACAGCGGCTGCAAGGCCGGGGCGGGTTCGCCGCCACGTTTCGCGGCCCACCCTGTGCCGGCCACAGCCCAGGAGCGAATCGCGGGATCGGCGTCGGTCAGTCGCTCGCTGAAATGCGCGGCATCATGGTTCTCGGCGACGTCCCAGGCCACGGCGAGAATCGTGTCATACCGCGTCTGCGCCGCGGCCGCATCCGCCGCAGCCTGCGGATGAAAGATGGCCCATTCGCTTCCCGCTGCTTCGGCCTCACGCCGCAGGATCGGCTCCGGCAGGATACCGGTGTCTTTGGTCTCCCGCATCCACCGGCGGAGGGTCCCGCGCAGCCGCTCCAGATCGGCCCCGTGGCGGGAATCGGCCGCAAGCGTGACGATTTCGTCGGCATCGGTGGTGATGTCGTACAACTCGTCCACGGGCCGGCTCGTGCGGGCAAACCAACTCGCCCCGGGAGGCAACGACCCCGCCTTCCTGGCCGCCCGAAGTTCACCGGTGATCGCGACGCCGTCGGCGTAGGGAGGAAGATCGTCGCCGTCGAGCCATGGCAGAAAGTTGCGGACGTATCGAAACCGCTGATCCCGAACCGACCGGCCGAAGCCCGGCGCAGTATCCATACGGTCGCGGGCAGCGATCACGACGTCGCGGGCCGCGGCGGGGGGCCCCAGGAACGGACGGCCCTCCATGCCGTTGGGAATGGCGATGCCGGCAAGCTGGAGCACGGTCGGCCCGAGATCCATGAGGCTCACGAGCGTGTCCGACCGGCCACGGGGCTCCTGGCCGTCGGGAAGAGTTGCCCTCGCAGAGAACCGCTCCGGCACGTGAACCAAGAGCGGCACGCGCAGGCCGTGTTCGGTGAGCGACCGCTTGCCATGGGGAATGCCCTCGCCGTGATCGCCCCAAAAAAAGACGATCGTGTCGTCGGCAAGACCGTCGGCCATGAGTTGGTCGAGGAGTCCTCGGACCTCCGTGTCGAGGCCCGCGGCGAGTTCCAGGCGTCGAGCAAGGGACTGCCGTACGCCGGGCGTGTCGGGAAAGTACAGCGGCACGACGATATCGGCCACGTCGCGGCGTGCTTCCGGTGGAAGGTTGCGGCGCACCTCCGCCGACTTGTCGCCGAACAGTCCACTCTCGTGCGTGACGTTCAGATTGAAGACCGCGAAGAATGGTCTCTCGCCATCGGGCCGGTTTCGCCAGTGGGCCTTGCCGCTCAACTCGTTCCAGCCGGCGTCGAATGACCGGTCGAGGTTGTAGTCGTTCTTGGCGTTGTTCGTGCAGTAATAGCCCGCGTCTCGGAGCAACCGCGGAAATCCCACAACGTGCTGTGGCGGGGTTGCCTTGCACCGCATGGGCAGACTGCCGAGCGTGGTCGGCATCATGGCCGTGATGATCGCGCTGCGGGAGGGGGCGCAGACCGGCGCGGCGGAAAACGCGGTATCGAACCGCAGGCCAACGCTGGCGAAACGGTCGAGATGTGGTGTGTGGGCCGTGCCGCCGTAGCAGCCGATCGTCGTGGCCGAGATGTCCTCGGCCGAGATCCAGAGGATGTTTGGGCGGTCAACTGCCGCGGCGTGTAGTCCGCCCACGACGGCGAACGATGCAGTCAAGATGATGGCTCGCAACATCATGGCACGATTCTATCATCGGCTACGCCCCTCCCTCCGACACACCGCGCGGACTGTTCCCCAACTCTCTCATGGGCAATGGGGCACAAACAGGGGAGGGGTTCAACGTACACGCGCCCCAAAGATCGCGTGCATCCGCTATACTTTGGCGTGCGAAACAACCCGTGCGGAGAGGGTGCGTGATGACCGTGCAAGGGCCGAGTGCGTGGCTGGTCGCGGCGTTCGCGGCTGCGGCCGGGGCCGCGATCGGTGGCGGACAGGCGGCGCTCGAGGCGGCGCTGCGGCCGTGGCGGATCGGCGACTTCGGGCCGGCATCGCTCGCGGCCACGCCCACCGATGCGGCCGTCGCCGAGGTGCCCGAGACACGGCACGAATTCGGCACGGTCGGCACCGGTGCCGAAGGCAGCCACGAGTTCGTGATTCGCAACGTCGGCACAGCGCCGCTCGTGCTCACCCGCGGCGCCACCAGTTGCAGTTGCACCGTGAGCGACTTCGAGTCGGCGGAAGGGGGCGACGAACTCGCGAGGAAGGAAGTGCCGCCCGGGGAAGCGACCCGCGTGCGGCTGAAGTGGCGAGGGAAGGGGCCAGGGGGGCCGTTCCGCCAGCAGGCGACCGTGTTCACGAACGATCCGCGCCGGCCGGAGATCGCGTTCGTGATCGAAGGAACGGTCGTGCCGACATGGAAGGCCGTTCCTGACGCCATCACGTTTCCCGCGATCGCGACCGGAGCGGGCGCTCACGCGGTGGTCAAGCTGTTCACGTACGGCACCGAGCCCCCGGTGCTCGAAGAACTGTCGGCCGGCGACCCGCAGACCTCCCAGCTTTTCACGCTTTCCTCCGCCCCGTTGGCCGCGGCGGAGATTGCTGCCGATACCGGAGCCACGGGTGGGCTCGAGATCAGCGTGGGCGTGGCACCCGGCCTGCCGATCGGCCAAGTTCGGCAAACGGTCAAGGCCCGGCTGCGGATGCCCGATGAGATTCTCGTGGAAATCCCCGTGCATGGCACCGTCAGTGGCGCTCTTGCGTTGGCCGGCGGGGCATGGGATTCCTCTCGCCAAGCCCTGCTGCTTGGCACGATCTCGGCACGCACCGGCAGTCGAACGGATGTCTTTCTGACGGCGAAAGGTCCGCATGCCACAGCCGTGAAACCGGTCGTGCGCGAGGTCGTGCCGGAGTCGCTCGTGGTGGAAATCGGTGAAGGCAGACCCGTCGGTGACAAAGGCATGATCCGGATTCCGCTGTCGGTTGTGATTCGTCCGGGCAGTCCGTCGGCGAATCACCGTTGTTCAGACCAAGGGCCTGCCGGCCGAATCGTCCTGGAAACCGGCCACCCGGAGACACCAGAATTTTCCATCCCCGTATGCGTCGTCATCGGACCATGAAATTCTCTCACCCCTTGACCGCGTGCCTCGGTCTCTCGTGTGCACTCGTGCTTTCGTCGCCATCGCCGGCGCGTGCGGCCCGGCCCGATCGAGGCGCCGACGTCGCCCCTACCACCGTCGACACGTTCACGCAGCGCAACGGTGCCATCTTCGCAGACTGGGCCGACCCCAAGGCGCTGATCGTGATCACGGGTGAACTCGACGGCTACATCGAGCCCTGCGGCTGCACCGGCAAAGAGAACCAAAAGGGCGGCCTGAGCCGACGGCAAAACTTCCTGCGGTCCGTCGCGGCGTCGGGCTGGCCGCTGGTGGCGGTGGATCTCGGCGGACAGGTGCGGCGGTTCGGCCGACAATCGGAAGTGAAGTTTCAGTCGATTGCCGACGGGCTGAAGGCCATGGGCTACTCCGCCGTGGGCTTCGGGCCGGACGACCTCCGGCTGCCCGCGGAGGAGCTCGTGGCCGCAGCGGCGCCCGTGGGTGACCAGGCGACCCCCTTCGTGAGCGCGAACGTCGGCCTTCTCGGCCTCGACGCGAACATCACGCCGCGGTTTCGTGTGGTGGAGATCGGTGGCCTGCGAATCGGCATCACGGCGGTACTCGGCGACAAACAGGCGGCCGAGATCACCAACGACGCCGTCGAGGTTCAGCCCGCCCCGCAGGCCCTCGAGAGGGTGGCCCCTGAATTGCGCAAGGCGGGCTGTGCGCACCAAATCTTGCTCGCTTGGGCAGGGCCGGACGAGACGAAAGCCCTGGCGGCGAAATTCCCGCAGTTCGACATCGTGGTGACGGCAGGTGGCGGCGATGAACCGCCGGCCACGCTGCCGGTGCTCGCCGGTGGCAAGGCTCGGCTGGTCGAACTCGGGCACAAGGGCATGTTCGCGGTCGCGATCGGCGTGTTCGACGATCCCAAGACGCCGCTCAAATCACAGCGGGTGCCGCTCGATGCCCGCTGGGGCGAGTCGCCCGACATGATCAAACTTCTCGCCACCTACCAGCGGCAGCTCGAATCGCTCGGGCTCACGGGGCTCGGCATCGTGCCGATCCGGCATCCCTCGGGCCGGCGCTTCGCAGGCAGTGCCGCCTGTGCCGATTGCCACCAAGAGGCCTACGACGTCTGGAAAGACAGCAGCCACGCGACGGCCCTGACGACGCTCGAAGAACAAACGCCCCGCCGTGACGGCGATCCCGAATGCCTCTCCTGCCATGTCGTCGGCTGGGC
>CAMAVC010000095.1 GCA_945861585.1 Planctomicrobium piriforme | reverse complement strand
CACCACTGCCACCCGCCCCAACACCCTTCCAAGAGGGGGATTCTTCGGAACGCCTTCACGCTCGTCGAGCTTTTGGTCGTGATCGCGATCATCGGCGTGCTCGTGGGCATGCTGCTGCCGGCCGTGCAGTCAACGCGGGAGGCCGCGCGGCGGAACTCCTGCGCGAGCAACCTGCGGCAGTTCGGGCTCGCGCTCTTGAACTACGAGTCGAGCCGTGGGCACTTCCCCGCCACGGATGCACGGGGGAGCACGACTGTGTCGGCCACGGCCACGGGCGGGTGGTCGCTCCATGCACGGCTGCTGCCGTATGCCGAGCAGGCGACGCTGGCCGATCGCTTCGATTTCAAGAAGGCAGCCTTCACCGGGAACTTCGCCGCGCAGACACCCACGGCGGAGTTCGCAGCCCTATTTGCGACGCCGATTCCGCTGTTGCTGTGTGCCAGCGACCCGGCTCCGACGGTGCAGGTGGCCAATGCGTTCAGCTACGGTGGCAACAACTATATGGTGAGCTTCGGCAGCGCCACCGCCGACGGCGCGGGCCGCTGTTTCTGGAACTTCGGCCAGCCGACAGACGGCATCGTCTACGAGAACTCGAAAGTGCGGATTCGCCACGTCACGGACGGGCTGTCGAAGACGGTGATCGCGAGTGAGGCGGTGCGAAGCATCACGGCCGTGAGCGATCCCGTGACCTTTCCGGCCGGCTCACCTCCACCGCAGCCGTATCAATACACGCTCAATGGCTCGACCGGCTGGAACTCCGGCACGCTTGTCGGCCCCGCCGGGGCCACGCCGACCACTGCGGCGATCGACGCCATCGTCGCCAGCTGGCGGTCGCTCACGAGTTGGCGGGGGGCGTCGAGCGCCTCGATGCGGGGCCGCGGGCTTTCGTGGGCGGCGACCACGCAGGGCAACAGCCTCACCAACGGTTTTCTGACCCCCAACAGCCCGATCCCTGATTACGTCGTCCACTGGTCGGGCTTCTTCGGGCCGAAGAGCCATCACCGCGGGGGCGCGAACGTGCTCTTCGGCGATGGACGGGTCGTGTTCCTCGGCGAGGAGATCGACGCAACGCTGCATCGCGGCCTGCACAGCATCAACGGCGGAGAGGTGGTGTCGAATGACTAGGTTCCCTCAGACGATGCTGCGTGGCGTCCTGTTCACGGCGGCCTTCTGGCCGCTGGCGGCCGTCGCCCACGACACATGGCTCGAAGCGGTGCCGCGGCTCGTGCGGCCGGACGACGTCGTGCACGTCGGTCTGTTCCTCGGCAATCACGGCAACGACCACCGCGACTTTAAGATCGCCGGCAAGGTCGGCTCGCTCGACGACGTGCAGATCGAGGTGGTCGGTCCCGATGGCCGGAAGACAGATCTCGGGCCCGACATGGTCGATCTCGGCTACGCCCCGAAGGAGGGCTTCTGGTCGGGGCGATTCGTGCCGGCCAACGAGGGGCTGCACTGCGTCGGCCACTTCCGGCAGGGCATCCGCCACGGGTCGATGGGATTCAAGGGGGGCAAGACCTACTTCCTTGCCTCGGAATCGCTCGACGCTCCTGCCAAGCCGAACGGCAGCATCCCGGGTCTGCTCGGCCATCCGCTGGAGTTGGTGCTCGAGACGCATCCCGTCATCGATTGCGGGCCGGGGCAGCCGATCTCCCTCCAGCTGCTCTTCAAGGGGAAGCCCCTGGCCGATCAGGTCGTGTCGTTTATTCCGCGGGGCACGACGCTCGCGGCAGGATTCGATGCGGAGCATGAGCGCACGACCGACGCCGAGGGGCGGTGCCGCTATACGCCGAAGGAGGGCAACGTCGTGCTCGTCGTCACCCACCTCGTGAAGCCCGAGGAGAAGGGAGAGGGCTTCGAGAAGACGTCGTATGCCGCCACGCTCGTGATCGATGTGCCCGAGCGCTGCCCGTGCTGCGAGTGAGCACGGTGCCTGACGCCTGGATCACGCGCGCGGCGCGGCCGAGGCAGCGGCCATTCCCGCCGCGACCGCGATGGCGGCCGTCTCGACCCGCAAGATGTGCGGTGCGAGGGACGCGCGGCGGCAGCCCGCGGCCTCCGCGGCGGTGAGTTCCTCAGGCGTGAAGCCGCCCTCGGGGCCCACGAGCGCGAGGACGGCGCCCGCGTGGCCTGCGAGGAGCGGGCCGAACGGCTCACCTGCCGGATCGGCCACCACGGCGCGCACGCCAGGATCACGGGCGGCGAGCACCGCAGCGAGCGTGACCGGCGGGGCGATCTCCAGGAGCGTGGTACGGCCGCACTGTTTGCAGGCTTCGATTGCGGCCCGGCCCAGCCGCTCGATGGCCGCCGGCGTCGCCTCGGCCACGCCGCGGGTCGTGACCAGCGGCACGAGCCGGGCGCAGCCGAGTTCCGTCAGTTTTTCCACCATCCATTTCTGGCGGTCGCCCTTGGGGAGCGCCACGGCGAGCGTGAGCGGCAGCGGCGGAGCGGCCCCGGCGAGCGGTGGCCCGACGTCGAGCCCCACCCGATCACGGCCGATCGACGTCACGCGGGCGGGCCACTCGCATCCCCGGCCGTCAAACACGGCAACGGCATCGCCGACGCTCGCGCGGAGGACGCGGGCCAGGTGCCGCGCCTCGTCGCCGACGAGCTCGGCACGGCCGTCGACGGGAGGTGCGGCGAGGAAGAAGCGTTCGCTCATGAGGGATGCAAACCGGCGTTTTCACCGGCTCTTCTCGTCCTGACCCGGCTCGCACGAGCCGCTAGACTCCGCGGCATGGTACGGGATTTTTGGCAATTGGATGCCGCGCCCTTCGACGGATCGCTCGAGCCGGCCACCTTCTACACCGGCGCCACGCAAGAAGAGGCACTCGCGCGGCTCGAATGGCTCGTCGATGAGCGGCAACGGTTTGCACTCGTGGTGGGAGCCGAGGGCCATGGCAAGAGCCACTTGGCCGCGATGGCCGTGCGCCGCCTCGCTGGGATGGGTGCCGAAACGGTGCTCCTGTCGCTCGGCGGCCTGTCCCCGGGAGACTGGCTCGAGATGCTGCTCGCCCGCCTGCCGCTCGATGCCGCCAGCCGTGCCGAACCGCTCCGTTCCTGGCAGAAGCTCGAAAACCGGCTCCGTGAAAATACGCTCATGGAGCGGACGACGGTGCTCGTCTTCGACGACATCGATCGGGCGCCGGCCGATTCGATCGACGGAATCATGCGATTGATCGGTGCCCCCGAGGCCAGGTTTGCCCGCGTGGCCGTCGTGGCCACGGCTACACCGACGGGGGCCGCCGCCCTCCCGAGCGGTCTGCGTGATCGGGCCGCCGTGCGGGTGGGGCTCGAGCCATGGGACAGCCGTGACGTCACCGGCTTTCTCGTCAGGGCCCTGGCGCGCGTCGGCGGCCGGGACGACCTCTTCACGCCCGAGGCCGCGGCGACCCTGGCCCGCTTCACCGGCGGCGTGCCGCGCACGGTGGCGCGGCTGGCCCACCTCGCGCTGGCAGCCGCGGCAGGCGACCGCCTCGGCCGGGTCGATGCGGCCACGGTCGAACGCGCCTGGCGGGAACTCGCGCCGGATGCCGCGGTATCCACGCCCGTCATGCCGGTCGATGCGCTCGACGAGCCGGCAGTGAACCCGCGGGTGAAGGTCGTGCGCCGACTGTTTGGCTAGCCGGTCTACTTTCCGATCGCCTCGATCGCCTTCGTGGCCGCCGCACTGAGATTCGCGTCGGCGTGCTTCGTGAGCCGCTTCAAGGCCGGCAGGGCGGCCTTCGCCGACGATCCCATCGCGGCCAGCTCTTTGGCCGCGGTGATCCGACTCTCGACCGAGCCCTTCTCGAGGTCGGCGATGTAGCCCTCGACGAGCAGGTTGCCCATCGTCTTCGGCCCCTTGGGGCCCTTCGCCCGCTTGCCAGCCGGGCCACGGGCTTTCTTGGCCGAGGCCTTCGTGCCGGAGCAGCCGGCGACAAGCGCGAGGCCGACGAGGAGACACGTGCGACGCTGCATGGCACCTTGACGGCTGGGGAACTTCGGAGGGCCGAAGGGATTTTAGCAGGAACGGCGTGCCGCTGGAATCATCCGTCGGTCGCGAGGGCCGTTTCGGATCGGCGGCACGATCACGTAGACTCGACGCCCGAGGGAGCGACACTCGTTTGGCACTCGCGCGCGACAAGACACCGGCACCACGGATCGTGGCTGTTTCACCTGACGATGGCTCGGCCATCGACCTCAGGAATCCCGCGCTTGCGGCCGCGCTCGCCTGGGCCGTGCCCGGGCTCGGGCATCTCTATCAGGGCCGCGTGTTCAAGGGACGGCTGTTCATGGGAGCGATCCTGGGCACGTTTCTCGCCGGGATGTGGCTCGGCGGAGGGAAGGTCGTGTATGCCTCGTGGAAGCCGGGCGACACGCGCTGGGCGTTCGTCTGTCAGGCTGGTGCAGGCCTCGTGGCGATGCCGGCGGTCGTGCAGGCGCTGCAGCTGCACGGCGTCGCGAAACAGCCGCTGTTCGGCAGTCTGTTCATGGCGCCGCCGCTCACATCGGGGCAATACGTATCGCGCGGCTATGCCGACCGGCTCGCCGCGTCGGATCCCGACATCGACGCCGAAGACTTCTTCGATCGTCCGCCGCTCAGGCAGTTTCGCGGCGAGCAGGTGTCGCACTGGCAGCGCCGGCTCGGCCGCTGGTTCGACATCGGCACGCTCTACACGATGCTCGCCGGCATGCTCAACATCCTCGTGATCTACGACGCCTGGGCCGGCCCACTGGGCACGCCCACCGACGCCGACCGCAAGTCGCGCTCCACTCCTCAAAAAACCTGACCTGTTTCTGCCCGCCGCCCGGCAAGGAGGCCACTGACATGATTCCATTCCTCGCGACGATTCCCATCTTCCCCATCCTGCTCGCCGCGCTCGTCGACCGCGTGCCAGGCATTTTCTTTGGCCTGCCGTTGGTGGCGCTTGCGAGCCTCGTGTTCGCCGCCACGCACCACGAAGATCCGGCCGAGATCCGCTTTGCCACGGTCCACTGGGCCGTGTGGCTCGGCGGCATCCTCGGCCTCGTCATCGCGGCCGTGCTGCTCCTCGGCTGGTTCAGCTAGCGGTGACGGCGAGGCGGCGGAGCTGGCCGCAGGCGGCGTCGATCCGGGCTCCCTTGCGCCGGCGTACATGCACGTTGACGCCGGCCTCGCGCAGGATGTCGAGAAACCGCTCGCGGTCAGTCTGCGTGGGCTCCTCGAAGGGCAGGCCGGCCACACTGTTGTAGGGGATCACGTTCACGAGAGCGGCGCGGCCACCCAGCAGGCTGACGAGGCTGTGAGCGTGCTCGGGCGAGTCATTGAGCTTGCCGAGGAGCACGTATTCGAACGTCAGCCGGCGGCCCGACGCCTCCCAGTAGCGGTCGGCCGCGGCCATCACCTCGGCCAGGCCGATCGCCTTGTTCACCGGCACGAGCCGCGTGCGCAGTTCGTCATCGGCCGCGTGGAGAGAGACGGCGAGGTTGTAGACGGGGTGTTCGACCGCGAGCCGGTCGATCGCCGGGGGCAGGCCGACCGTCGAGATCGTGATCCGGCGCTGCGAGATGCCGAGGCCGTCTGGATCCTGCGCCGTGGCGAGCGCGGGCAGCAGGCGGTCGAGGTTCGCCAGTGGCTCGCCCATGCCCATCACGACGATGTGGCTCAGCCGCTCGTCGGCGGGCAGGAGGGCCTGCAGCCGCAGGAGCTGCTCGATGATCTCGCCCGTCGTGAGGTTCCGCACCACGCCGTCGAGGCCGCTCGCACAAAACACGCAGCCCATCGCGCAGCCCACCTGCGAACTGATGCATACGGTGCGCCGCGCCCCGGCGCCCTCTGCGCCTGGCCCCTGCTCGCGCAGGAGCACGCACTCGATCCGCTGGCCGTCGTGGAGTTCGAGCAGCAGCTTCTCGGTGCCGTCGTCGGCCCGGGTGTGCTTGGCGATCGACGTGGTCCAGATCTGAAACTCCGCCTCGAGCGCCGCGCGCAGCCCCTTCGACAGGTCGGTCATGGCGGCGAACGACTCGGCCCGCGCGGCCGTGAGCCAGCGGCGGATCGCCTTGGCCCGCCAGGCCGGCTGCCCCTGCGCGGCGAGCCACTCCGGAAGCGTGTCGAAGGCGTCGAGGAGGTGCGGCATCGGGCGGGGGGGAGAGGTCTGGCGTCGGGGCGGGGGCGACGGTACGTTCGTAGAAGCAATGTGCATCATACCCCGGTATCCGGGGCCAGCGTCCCCCGCCGAATTCACGCCATGAGCCAGAAGCACCCCGAAGAACGCACCCAGTGGGTGTACGACGAACGGACGTTTCCCGTCTGGAACCGCTCGTTCGAGAAGGCCGACCGCACCGAGATGATCCGCGACGACCTGTGGGCCGGCCGCAGCATCTCGATCATGCTTGCCGTGCTCGTGGCGATCGGCCTGGCACTCTCCCTGGGCACCGTCGCCTTCGTCGCCAACTGGCGGTAGGCAGCCGTGATCTCGCTCCAGGCACGGGCGAAGCTGAACCTCTCGCTCGCCGTGCTGGCGAAGCGGCCCGACGGCTTCCACGAGATCGAGTCGTTGATGGTGCCCGTCACCCTCCACGACACGCTCACGATTCGAACGAGCGACGATTCCGATGTGCGGCTGACCGTGCGGTTTGGCGGACGGCTCCTCGAGCCGGCGGCGGAGGTCCTCCGGCGCGACGTGCCCACGGACGACTCGAACCTCGTGGTCCGCGCCGCGCGGCTGCTCGCTGCCGAGGCTGGGGAGACGCGGGGCCTCGAGATCGATCTCGTGAAGGAGATTCCATCCGGCGCGGGGCTCGGCGGCGGTTCGAGCGACGCCGCCGCCGCGCTCGTGGGCGCAGCCGAGGCCTGGGGCATCGACTGGCCGCGGAGCCGGCTCGCCACCCTGGCGGCGCAGCTCGGCAGCGACGTGCCGTTTTTTCTCGAGGGCGGCCCGGCGATCGCATCCGGCCGCGGCGAGCAGTTGGTGGCCGTCGGCGGGATTCCTGCGCTGCATGCCGTGATCGCCTGCCCAGCGGCTGGGCTTTCGACTGCGGCGGTCTATGCGCACTGCACGCCCGATGCCGCACAGCGGGGCGCGGCCGAGCGCCTCGCCGCGGCGTTCGTGGCCGGTGATCTCGGCACCGCATTCGCTGCGACGCACAACACGCTCGAGCCCCCGGCCCGCGCACTCGCTGCCGATGTGAGCCGGCTGCTCGACTCCATGACGGCGGCAGGGGCGGTGCGGCCGATGCTCACCGGCAGCGGCAGCGCCTGTTTTGCGTTGGCCCGCACCGCGGCAGAGGCCCACGCCATCGCTGTGCGGCTCGAGGCCGCCGGCTGGCCCGGGGTTTTTGCGGTGCAGGTCGTCTCCGCCGCGGCTGGTTGAATCTGCTAGACTCCTGCCCCATCAGGTGGCCACGCACCGGGGAGGTGGGTGGCTCGGAGATGGTGGGGGGGTAATCGCATGGAGATTACGGAGGTTCGCATCAAGCTCGTGGAGCACGCGGCCGAACGGCTCCTCGCCTTCTGCTCGATCACGATCGACGGCGCGTTCGTGGTGCGGGATCTCAAGATCATCGGGGGCCCGAGCGGTCCGTTCGTGGCGATGCCGAGCCGCAAGCTCTCCGCCCACTGCCACGCCTGCGGATTCAAGAACCCCCTCCGCGCTGGCTACTGCAACCAGTGCGGCAAGAAGCAGGCCGACCAGCCGCCGCCCCGCGACGACGACGGCCGCCTGCGGCTCTACGCCGACATCGCCCACCCGATCAACGCTTCGTGCCGCGAGTTGATCCAGAACCGCGTCGTGCGTGAATACGAGGCGGAACTCGTGAGAGCCAAGCAGCCTGGCTACATGTCGCGGTATGACGCGATCGGCGACGAGGAGCGCCGGTAGGAGCGTTACAGCTTTTCCATGACGAAGGCTTTGGGCTCCCCATGCCCCGGGAGCCGGCGTATTTGACCAGCGCAGCCATGGATGGCGCAGCGCAGGCAAATCCGAGCGAGCGGAGCCCAGGATGGGCGGAGTGAGCGTTCGGCGATGGGGTGTGGGGAGCCCAAAGCCGGGTTGAGCGAGTTGAGCAGTGACAGGCTGAAGCCTGTCCTACTTGCGCACGAGGGCGTGGAAGGCCGTGGTGAGCTGCTTCGTGACCGGGCCGGGCGTGCCCGCGCCGATTATGCGGCCGTCGATGTCCACGACGGGGATCACTTCCGCGGCGGTCCCCGTCAGGAAGCACTCGTCGGCCGTGTAGAGGTCGTGCCGCGTGAGCGTGGCCTCGCGGCAGTCGATGCCGGCCGCGCGGGCGAGCTCCATGACGGCGTTTCGCGTGATGCCCTCGAGGATGCCGGCGTCGGGGGGAGGCGTAAGGAGGACGCCCGAGCGGACGACAAACACGTTGTCACCGGTGCACTCCGCCACTTCGCCCTTGTGGTTGAGCATCAGGGCCTCGACGCAGCCGGCCCGCAGGCCTTCGAGCTTCGCCATGATGTTGTTGAGGTAGTTGAGCGACTTGATCCGGGGTGAAAGCGCGGCCGACTGCACCCGCTGCGTGGCGGCCGTCACGATCTTCAGGCCTTGCTCGTAGAACTCGCGGGGATAGAGGCTGATCGTGTCGGCGATCACGATCACCTGCGGGTTCGTCGTCCGGTTGGGGTCCAGACCGAGGGAGCCCGCGCCGCGGGTGACCACGAGGCGGACGTAGCCGTCGGAGAGCTTGTTGGCGGCGAGCGTGTCGTTCACTGCCTTGGCGACGGTCGCCTTCGACAGTGGGATCTCGAGACAGATCGCCCGGGCGCTCGCCCAGAGGCGGTCGAGATGGGCGTCGAGCCGGAACACCGTGCCCGAGTAGCTGCGCAAGCCCTCGAACACGCCGTCGCCGTAGAGCAGGCCATGGTCGAAGACGCTGACTTTCGCCTCGTCTTCGGGCACGAGCCGGTCGTTCATGAAGATGATGCGGGGCATGGGCGCGTCCGGTGGGCGGTCAGACGGTTTCGACGCGGCCGGCGGCCAGCCGCACGATGCGGTCAGCCCGTCGCGCGATCACCTGATCGTGCGTGACGAGCACTATAGAAAGGCCGTCGCGCCGGTTCAACTCGGAGAGCGTATCGAGGATGCCGGCGCCGCTCTCCTCGTCGAGATTGCCCGTGGGCTCGTCGGCGAGCAGCACCCGCGGCTCGGCGACGAGCGCCCGCGCGATCGCCACCCGCTGCATCTCGCCCCCCGAGAGCTGCCGCGGCTTGTGATGGAGCCGCTCTCCGAGGCCGAAGCGTTCGAGCAGGCCACGGGCCCGGGCACGGGCCGCTGGCCCCTCGCGCAGCCACGCCGCGAGCGAATACCGCACGTACAGAGGGGCGAGCACGTTTTCGAGGGCGTCGAGTTCGGGCAGCAGGTGATAGGCCTGGAATACCATGCCGATGGCGGTGTTGCGGAGCCGGTCGCGGCGGGCGGCTGGCAGGTCGTCGATCCGTTCGCCGCCGAGCCAGACCTCGCCCGCATCCGGGGCGTCGAGCAGGCCCATCAGGTGCAGGAGCGTGCTCTTGCCCGAGCCGCTCTGCCCGATCACCGATACGAACCCGCCCGGCTCGAGGCTGAAATCGACCCCGCGCAGCACGTCGAGCCGGCCGCCGCCCGAGCGATAGCTCTTGCGCACGCCGCGGGCTTCGAGCAGCTTTGCCCGGTCAGTCATGCCGCAGCGCCTCCACCGGATGGAGCCGGGCCGCGCGGAGAGCCGGCAGCACGCTCGCGGCCACGGCGATCGCCACGGCGCCGGCGATGATCCAGAGCACCGTGGCCGGATGCACGATCGTGGGGATCTTGAAGAAGTAGTAGATCGACGGGTCGAAGACCCGCTCGCCGGTGAACCACTCGACGGCCGCCCGGATGCGGTTGATGTTCCAGGTGATCGCCAGGCCCAGGGCGAGACCGGCGCCGGCCCCCACCGCCCCGAGGAACAGGCCGTAGCCGAGGAAGATGCCCGCGACCCCCGTCGAGCTCGCCCCGAGCGACTTGAGGATTCCGATGTCGCGGGTCTTCTCCACGACGATCATGAAGAAGATCGCCAGGATCCCGAAGCCGGCCACGGCGATGATCATGAAGAGCAGGATGTTGAGCACGGCCATCTCCATATCGACGGCCGAGAGGAGCGGGCCCTGCTTGTCGCGCCACGTCGAGATCGCGTAGAGCTCGGCCGGAAACGCCTTCCGCAGCTGGTCGCGGACGAGGTCGAGGTCGGCACCATCCTTCAGCTTCACCTGGATCGAGTTGATGCTCGGAATCCCGGTCTGCGGATCGATCATGCCGCGCATCCGCTGGAGGGCGGCGATCGGCACGAACACGAAGTTCGAGTCGTACTCGCTCATCTTGCTCTCGTAGAAGTCGACGATCGTGAACGTGTCGCTCACGGCCTTGGGCGGCGTGCCGGCCGTGGGAAACGTGATCTTCACGTCGTCGCCGGGCAGCACGAGAAACCGATCGACGCCGGTCGAGTCACGAAAGCTCGCCAGGCCGATCCCCGGCACGATGCCCGTGAACTGCTCCTTCGCCGGATCCATCGTGCGGCCCTCATCGGGGCGGACGGTCTTGAAGGGATCCTTGCGGGCCGCGTCGGCCGCCGGCGCGTCGGCATCGGTCTCAGCCGCCGGCGTCTCCCCGGCTGGCGGCCGTATGTCGGCCGGCGCGGTGGCCGCGAGCACCGCATCCACCTGCTGGTCGACCGGCCGCGCCGGCCCGCCCGCGGCCCGCTCCTGCGCCTCCTGCCGCTCGCGCCACAGCCGCTCGCGCTCCACCCGCATCCGGCGATGCGGCCAGCCGGCTCCTTCGAGCGCCGGCCGCGTGGGCCCGGGCGTCTCCGCCTGGCTGTCGACCGTGTCGTAGCCGCCGGCGCGCAACTCGAACGAGAGCTGCCGGCGGTTCTCCGGATGCTGGAGGTAGCGGCTGAAATCGCTCGCCGCGGCATGCGACGACTCGTCGATGCCGATGAACATCACCTGCCTGGTCACCCACTGGCCGCGCACCTGGAAGGAGAGCATGGCCGGCACGGCCACCGTCGGCGTCATGCCGGCGATCGAGTCACCCGCGGCCCGGCGGATCTCCTCCATATGCCATTTCGGGTCTTGGAAGCCCGACAGCGAATGGCTCTCGAAGACGATGTCGGAGAGGATGCCGTGGATCCGCGTCTGCATCTCGTGGGAGAAGCCGGCCATCACGGCGTTGACGACGATCATCGTCGCCACGCCGAGCGTCACGCTGATCACGCTCGCCAGCGCGATCCAGCGCGTCCGCAGATACCGCCAGCAGAGCAGGAGCTTGTACATAAGTAGGACAGGCTTCAGCCTGTCAGGGCGATCGGGCGGATGCTGGGTGACAGGCTAAAGCCTGTCCTACGGCGCGTGGGGGCGGTGGATCGGAAACAGGATCACGTCGCGGATGCTCGGGGCGGCGGTGAGGAACATCACGAGCCGGTCGATGCCGATGCCCAGGCCACCGGCTGGCGGCATGCCGTGCCGCAGGGCGCGCAGAAAATCGGTGTCCATGCGGGCCATCGACTCCTCTGTGGCGAGGCCGGCGAGCTGCGTGCGGAAGAGCTCTTCCTGGAGGTCGGGGTCGTTGAGCTCGGTGTAGGCGTTGGCGAGTTCCATGCCGGCCACGTAGAGCTCGAACCGTTCGGCCACGTGCGGGGCATCGGCCTTGCGCTTCGTGAGCGGGCAGACGGCAGCCGGATAGTCGATCACGAACACAGGCCCCGAGAGCGTCTTCTCCACCGTGGCCTCGAAGAGCTCGCTTTTGACGACGTCGGGATGGCGGCCGGCCGTCTCCAGGCCGTGTTGTGTGGCCGCGGCGGCGACGCTGGCCGGATCGCCGGGATCGCAGCCGGTGACCTCACGGAGGAGGTCGTCGTACTTCGCGCGGCGGAACGGCGGCGTGAGATCGACCGTGTGCCCGAGGAACTCGAAGCGGGTGGGCGTGCCGGCCGCGGCGGCCGCCTCGACAAGGATCGCTTCGGTCAGATCCATCATCGAGCCATAGTCGCCGTAGGCCTCGTAGGCCTCGAGCATCGTGAACTCGGGGTTGTGCCGCGGGCTCACGCCCTCGTTACGGTACACGCGGCCCAGCTCGAACACCCGCTCCATGCCCCCCACGAGCAGCCGCTTCAAGTGCAGCTCGAGCGCGATCCGCAGCACGAGCGGCATGTCGAGCGCATTGTGGTGCGTGTTGAACGGGCGGGCCGCGGCCCCCCCCGCGCTCTCCTGGAGCGTCGGCCCCTCGACCTCGAGATAGCCGCGGGCGGCGAGCACGCGCCGCACCGCCTCCACGATCCGGCTGCGGGCCACGAACCGCTCGCGCACGCCGTCACCGTGGATCAGGTCGAGATACCGCATCCGTTGCTTGAGGTCGGGATCGACGAGGCCGTGGAATTTGTCGGGGGGCGTTTCGAGCGACTTCGTGAGGAAGGTGAGGCCGGCGGCGAACACGGTCATTTCGCCGGTCTTCGACCAGCCGAGGCGACCGTCGACACCGACGATGTCGCCGAGGTCGAGGCAGTCGACGAGTTTCCAGGCCTCGGGGCCGACCTGCTTCTTGCCGAGCATGAGTTGGATCCGGCCGGTGCGGTCGGCGAGCTCGATGAACACGAGGCTGCCGGCGCTCCGCAGAAGCATGATCCGCCCCGCCACCCGCACCGTCGGCCCGTCGTCGGCCGCCTTGTCGAGTGCCTCGCCGCGGGCCCGCACGTCGGCGATCGCCAGCGCCCCGTCGAATCGTCTCCCCCACGGATCGACGCCGAGGCTCCGGAGCTTGTCGAGCTTGTCGCGACGGGCCTGTTCGAGCGCGGCGCCCGAGCCCTTGGGTGGGGAAGGAGGTGCGGACGGTGTCGCCGGAGGCTGGGCGGGGTTCGACATGGCGGCTGCGGAGGCGGGTACGATGGTTGGAAGTCAGGATTGTCGGTTGTTTCACGGTTTTGGAGAAGGCCGGCCGATGTCGCCCCCCTCGAGCCCCGAGCTTTTCTGCGTCGAACTGCGCACGACGCGGTGGGCGGAACTCGTGGAGTGGTATCGCCGAGCCCTCGATCTTGCGGTGCTCATGCGCGTGGTCGACGACGGGTATGCACTCTTGGCGGCCGGTGGCGCGAAACTCGCGATCCTGGCCCGCGAGAGCCCGGGCCCGGCAAGCGACCGGGTGAGCCTCGGCTTCGAGGTCGCCCACCTCGACGCCGTGTATGAGCGGCTCCTGGCCGCCGGCGCCGACGTCACGCCGCCCCGGCCGCACCCCGAGGGATTTCGCGAACTCGTGGTGCACGATCCCGACGGCAATACGCTGCGGGTCTTCAGTTGGCCGCCGCGGGCGTGAGCGTCACGTGGCACGGCAGCCTGTCGCCGTGCCTATGGCTTCGCAGTCGCCGGCTTTTCCATGCGCACGAGATCACAGGTCTGCGAGATCGTGCCAGCTTTCATCGCCACGGTGCTCGGGGGTTCGAGCAACGCGTCGAGCGTGGTCTCGAAGGTGGCCCCGGTGCCTACCTTCCACGCAGCCTTGCGCGTCTCACGGTCGATCGTGCCCGTGATCGGCTGCACGGCATCGGACACGGCGTCGTAGGAGTTGCCCTTGAGCTCTCCCTTCCGGCTCACGGCGAGCTGCTGATAGATGTGGGCCTGCTCGGTGCCCTGCGGCGCGACTGCGAACACGCCCAGCGGCAGCCATTCAAGGTCGGCAGGCGGGGCTGAGGCCGTGGCGGTTGCGGAAGCACTTGCCGCCGCAGCCGTGCCTGTGGCGGTCGTGGTGGCAGTCGTGGTGGCGGTCGCCGTCGCGCTCGATGCGGCGACGGAATAGCCAAGCCACGTCCCGAGGCCTGCCGCTCCGGCGACGACCCACCAGTCGGCAGC
>CAMAVC010000094.1 GCA_945861585.1 Planctomicrobium piriforme | reverse complement strand
CTGACCGACCGTGTGTTCGTCGATCCGCGGCAGCACGATGTCGGCCGTGGGCCGCTTGTCGGAGGCATAGGCTTCGTTCGTGCCTGCAGCCGCAGCGACGAGCATGTCGGGCCACGAGCGGCCGACGAGATCGTCGAGTTTGTCCTGGTCGGCCGCGTAGGAGCCGAGCGGCGGAAGCACCAGCGCGTCGCGGCGCGGTTCACCGACGAGCAGGTTCGTGATCAGCTTGTCGCGACGGCCCTCCTGGTGCTGCTGGCCGCGTGAATGGAGGTCGCGGGTGGTGACGGTGGTGAGCGGCGTGGCCCCCTTCCCCGCCTTGCCGAGACTCTCGGAGAGCAGCTGGTCGTACCACAGCCCGACGGCCTCGAGCCGATTGCTCCAGCTCGAGAGCACGCGGATCGTCGCGCCCATCCGTTCTTCGGCGAGGTGCGATACGCCCACGAACCGCAGCACGGGATTGTCGGCCACGGGGGCTTCGCGAAACCGCCGGTTCATCGCCGCCGCACCTTCGAGCAGACGCACGACGTCGATGCCGACGGTCGCGGCGGGAAGGAGGCCCACCGCGGTGAACACGGAGAAGCGGCCGCCCACGCCATCGGGGATGTCGAACACGTCGGGGCAGCCGAGCGCCCGGGCGAGATCGGCCAGCCGGCCTGTGCGGCCCGTGATCGGCACGACCCGTTCGGCCAGGAGCGTGCGGTCGTGGCCTACCGAGTCGGCCAGGGCCGCGAGAAACAGCCGCGTCGCCACGGCCGTCTCCAGGGTGCCGCCGCTCTTGCTGACCACGAGGAGCGCCCAGCGGTGCAGCAGGTCGGCATTCGGGGCCTGCCCCTGGCCTGCCGCGCCCAGCAGGTCGAGCAAGCCCTGCGCGGAGTCGTTGTCGATGTTGAAACCCTCGAACGACAGCCGGGGCCGGCCGCCGCGCTCGCCGCGCGGGAGCTCGTTGTGGAAGGGGTGACAGCAGGCCTCGAAGAGCGCCCGCGTGCCCATGTACGACCCGCCGATGCCAAGCACCACGATCCGATCGACCGCCTCGCGGAGCCGCCGGGCCGTGCCGAGGATGGCGAAGAGTTCGCTCGCGGGCCGGTCGGCGTGGTACGCGGCCAGGAGCCGGTCGGGGAGATCGATGAACGCGGGGTCGAGCGCCTCGCCGGCCCGGGCGCCGCCGGCAGCGAAGCGATCGAGATCCGCCAGCGTCTCGGTCCGGGCCTTGTCGAGCCGCGCGTCGAGCGCCGCGAGGTCGGTTGCGGAGAACCCGCCCGTCGCGAACACAGCGGCGGGGTGGTAGTGGATCGGATCCTCGGGCGGCTTCGGGCGGACGACGCTCATGGCTGCATTCCGACTGTTGTCGTGGTGTCGATCGCGGTATAGAAGAGCCGGCGAACTGTAGCCGATCGCGCCGCGTGGCAGCAACGATTTCCCCCGTAGAAGGAGCCTTTCGTGAATCAACTCGACCTGGTCCGGGAACTCGCCGAACAGGCGGCCTCGAAGATCGTGATGCTCGTGGCCGACGGGCTGGGCGGCCTGCCGCTCGAACCAGGCGGGAAAACGGAGCTCGAAACAGCGGCCACGCCCAATCTCGACCGGCTCGCCGCCCGCGGCACGAGCGGCTCGAGCGTTCCCGTTTTGCCCGGCATCACGCCCGGGTCGGGCCCCGGTCATCTCGGCCTCTTCGGCTACGATCCGCTGGAATTCAAGATCGGTCGGGGTGCCCTCGAAGCGACCGGCATCGGCTTCGAATTGGGACCCGACGACGTGGCAGCCCGGGGGAATTTCTGCACCCTCGACGCCGCCGGGCTGATTGCCGACCGCCGCGCCGGTCGGATCGCCTCGGAGGAGAGTTTCAAGGTGGTGGAGCGGCTTCAGGCCGTAAAGATCCCCGGGGTCGAGACGTTCGTAAGGCCGGTGAAGGAGCACCGGTTCGTGGTGGTGTTTCGTGGCCAGGGCCTGGATGGCGGAGTGGCCGACACCGATCCCCAGGCCGTGGGCGTGGCGCCGCTCGATCCCCAGCCCGTGGTGTCGGCTGCCGCTCGCACTGCCGAGGTCGCGAAGGAATTCGTGCGGCAGGCCCGGGCGATTCTGGCCGACGAGCCCAAGGCCAACGGAATGGTGCTGCGCGGGTTTGCCGCCAAGCCGCAGCTGCCCGGCTATGCCGAGCTGTATGGGCTGCGGGCGGCGGCGATCGCCGTCTATCCGATGTACAAGGGGCTGGCCCAGTTGGCCGGCATGAAGCTCGTGGGCAAGGCGCAGTCACTCGACGAGCAGATCGACGAGCTGGCCCGGCACTGGGAGGAGTTCGACTTCTTCTTCCTGCACTTCAAGTACACCGATTCCACCGGTGAAGACGGCAATTTCGCCGAGAAAGTGCGGCGGATCGAGGAACTCGATCGGGCCCTGCCCCGGATCGAAGCCCTGCGGCCCGATGTGCTCATCGTGACGGGCGACCACTCGACGCCGAGCCGGCTCAAGAGCCACTCGTGGCATCCCGTGCCAACGCTGCTCGTCGCCGACACATGCCGGCCGGATGGGCTCGGGGCATTTTCCGAAAAGGACTGCCTGCGCGGCGGATTCGGAATTTTCCCCGCCAAACATCTCATGCTGCTGGCGATGGCGCATGCGGGGCGGTTCGGCAAGTTCGGGGCCTGATGTTGCCGCCCGACTGGAGCGATTCGCTCCAGCGCGTGATTCATGGCGACCAGGGGGTGGGGCGAATCGCCCCACCCCCTGGTGCGTTATGTCCCCATCGGCTCGGCCCGAGGTCAGCTCGTGCGGCCGGCAAGCGAAAATTTTTGCCCCTGAAATTCGCCGAGAAACAGCGTGTTTGGCGTGCATTCTCGTGGGCATCACAAGCGACGGCACGTCTTTGGCACGGCGCTTGCCTTGTCTTCTCGACGTGAGGCGGGCGCTCCGGTGCCTGCAGCACGTGCATTCTCTGTCGCCCTCGAACCAGTGTCTCCTGAAGGAGTTCGCTCATGAATATCGCCTCCCCGTCTTCGGCAGTCTCCGGGGGAGCCACCCGTTGGTCGCTCACTCGTGCCGACATGTTTCTGTGCGCCGTTCCGATCGCCTTGTTCCTGTCGATCGTGTCGCTCGTCTGAGTCGCTGACCTCGACCGTCCGTGAATCATCTCGAAAGGAATCTTTTCCATGTCCAACGTTCGCCCCTTCTTTCTCTCGCGGGCTTCCAATGCCTTCGCGTCGCTTGCCATGACAGTGGCACTGGCGGTGCTGACGATCCTGGCGTTGGCAATTGGCTCGATGCGGGATTCCAAGGCTGACATCGCCTCGAGCCTGCTGCTCGTTTCGCGGGTGGAAGACCCGGCGATCGAATGGGGTTCTGATGCGGTCGCGCGGGCCTTGCCGGCGCGATCGGTTGAGGCGGAGAAGCCGCAGGTCATCTCTCGTCGTCCCCTGTCGGCTGCCTCCAGGCTGCCGCGCAGCCGAGAGGCTGGTCCGTCGCAGGAGTGGATGGGAGTTTCCAAGTTGGCGTTCCCGTTGCTCGTGAATGATCTCGTGGTTGCTCGGCCGCAGGCCGCGCCCCGAGTGATGACGGGCCAAGCAGTCGGCGTGAAGTGATCCGCCTTCGAACACGCAGTTTTTCCACAAAACAATTCCGAACACCGACGATTTCTCTGGGAGTTTTTCGATGACGCAGAAGCATGAAGGTGCCGCTGGGCCGATGTCGTCTGTCGCCGTAGCAGGCGAAATCTCGATTCCGTCGCTCCGGGCGCTCGGGATCAACGAGATCGTGATCGTCGATGCCGCCTGCGATCGCTACCCCGATTTCGTGAAAGCGGCTCGGGCCGGTGAGATCGGTCTGCACTTCTGCAGCGACGGCCGGTCGGCCGTTCGCATGGCGCGACGGTTTCGTGCCGATGTCTGGCTCGTGAGCACGGAGTTGGCGGACATGTCGGGTTTCGACCTCCTGGAGATGCTCTCGCCGCACGTCGTTCATGGTGATGTCGACCCGATGCTCTCCGGAGCACGGATCTCGCTCGGCCGGTTGGGTGAAGGCCCGCGGTCGGCGATCTTCATGGTGGCCGACGACTACCGGCTCGAAGACGAGCAGCGGGCGCTCGTGTCGGGGATCGCGGGGTATTTGGTGCGTCCGATCACGCTCGACGTGATCCGGGCGACTCGAGATGCCGCACAGCCGGAAGCGGCAGCCTCACTCGCAGACGAGTCCACGCTGTGTTGAACCCGGGTGCCCCGGGGACTTGGGACAGGGAATGACGGGACAGGGAAAATGACGGGAAAGGAAAAGCGATGAGCCCTCCTGCAATGCTCACGTACCACGACGGTGATTCCGACGAGCGGCCGGAAGACCTGGTTCCGAACGTCGTGGTCGTCGATCCGCGATTCGACTGCTACAAGCCCCTCGCGGCGAGTGCCCGCATGGGCAAACTCAACGTCCACTTTCGGTCGAGCGGCACCGAAGCCCTCAAGCTGGCCCGTCGGTTCCGAGTCGATGCGTGGCTCGTCGCTCCGGAGTTAGACGACATCTCGGGGCCGGATTTCATCGGGCTTTTGCAGGCGCGGGTCGGCACATCTCGTCTGGCGACGGTCGAGACCGCCGAGCCCGGTTCAGCCACGTGGGAGAGTGCGGCACGCGAGGCAGCCGAGGCTGGCGCCGCCGCCACGCTGTCGCCGCCGATCACGCTCCGAGACCTCGAGCACTTGCTCGGCGTTCCAGCGGAGCAGCGGAGCGCGATCGTCGCCGGCACGAAGCCTGCCACGCGGGCGTTTGCAACGCTGCCGATCGGCGTGAGTGCCGCGGCAGTGGCGATCGCAGTGCTCATGCTGGGCTGAGGGCTGAATCATGCGCGCGACGATCATCGCCATCATTGCGGCGGTCGCGGTCGTGAGCCCTGGCGAGTCGCGAGCACAAAACGACTGGCAGTATCCGGATCCGTATTTCGGGATCCTGGAGATCGAGAAGTCGCGTGGGTCCCAGTCGCGAACGGCCGTGGTTCCGCAGCCTCGGGCCAGAGGCCGGCAGAGGCAGCCCGGGGCGGGGAGAGCGGGTGGTTCGTGGGGCCGTAGCCGGTGGGTTCCCGCGTCGAATGGGACGCGCGGCCCTTCAGGGCCGACTGCCGAGCGGTGAGAGGGGGATAAACGCCAATGTCGTTGCGCAGGCCGCCGCACGCCCACGGGCCGCCACGCTGGCTCGTGCGCAGATTCATCCGCCTCGCTGGCTTGGTCTGGCTCACGCTGAGCGCTCCGTGGGCAGTCGCGTCCCCCACGGTGCCCCTCAGTGGTGCATCGGTGGCGGTTGACCCTGCCGCCACAGTCGTCGGCACGTATGGGGTGGAGTCGTTCGGAACGGTCGATCCATCCTCGCAGGCGACGACGTCGGTCGGCGGGGGAACGTTCGACCTCAACACGTTTCTCGGGGCCGGCCGCTACTACGGCCACACGACGCCGATCACCGGCCAAAACACGATCGCCACGAATCTCGAGGCGGGGCACGTGTGGAATGGGCACGAGGCGCTGACGCACGTGACTACGTTCACGCAGGCAGCCACGGCGTGGGGCGGAGGATCCGTCGCGCCACTCTATGACCGTCATGCGACGTGGGCGGGGTTGTTCATCGGTGGGCGCCAGACCGTCGTGAATCCCTCGATCAAGCAGCAGGGCCTGGCCCCGGGCACGAATCTGCGAAGTGCCGCCATAGCAACCGAGTGGCAAGGGAGCGCGTACGCACTCGGTTTCGGAATCTCGTTCGATACGCTGCTCACCGCATACAACGCTTCGTTCGGCACTGCGGATGTGATCAATTCGAGTTTTGGCGGTGGAGATCCGGCTGGCACGGACACGCTCGCCTATCTGGCCGATGCCTACTCGTTCAACAATTCGAAGACCACCTATGTCGTGAGCGCTGGCAACGATGGGCCGGCATCGAACACGGTAGGGTCCCCCGGCTCGGCGTACAACACGCTCACGGTGGGCGCGCTCGGCGGCGCCAACGGCTTCGACACGATCGCGGGTTTCAGTAGCCGCGCGCCGCAGGACTTCGGGTACTTCACGTCAGGTACGTTCGTGACCGTGGCAGGTGTCCGGGCTGCCGTGGACATCACCGCGCCAGGGGCCTCGCTCACGAGCGCCTTCTACGGGGGCCAGAATGGCGGCAACAACGCGTCGCTGACTGGGTCGGTTGATCTGGGGAGCACGCCAACGGCCTACTCGGCCGACATCGCGGGCACGAGCTTTGCGGCCCCGATCGTCGCGGGGGGAGCGACGCTCGTGGCCAGCGCCGCCAAGACACTCGCTCCGCTCGTCAGCAATTCCAACGCCAGCCAGAGCATGGTCGTGAAGTCGCTCCTGCTGACGGGCGCCGACAAGACGACCGGGTGGAGCAACGGGCAGCAGAGCGTAACCGTGGGCGGCACCACGTTCATTCAGACCACGCAGTCGCTCGACTGGGCCCTCGGCGCGGGGCGGATGAATCTCGACAAGACATTCGATATTCAGGTGAACGGCCAGATCGACGTCTCTGGCACGACCGGCCTTCTGGGGCCGGTGTCGCTCCGCGGTTGGGACTTTGGCAGTGCCGTCCTGGGAACGACCAATGACTATGTGATCGCGGATGTGCTGGCCGCGGGGTCGACGCTCACGACCACGCTCTCCTGGATGCGGGCCCGGGATTTCGACGGCACCTCCTTGTATGAGGACGCCCAGGCCGATCTTAATCTTTCGGTGTGGGCGCTCGATGGCAACGATGCGTTCACGACCCTGATCGCCAGTTCCGCGAGCGACTACAACACGGTCGAGCATCTCTCGTTTGCGGTGCCGGCATGGGGCCGCTATGGGTTGCGCATCGACTACGGCTCCAACACGTTCGACAACTTCGGCGGCCAATGGGGCAGCGCGAGCTTTCCCCAAGACTACGGCCTCGCTTGGACGGCCGTGCCCGAGCCGGCGACCATCTTTTTGCTCGCAGCCGGCGCCGTCTTCGGGCTCACCGCAAGCCCGCGCTACCAGCGGCCTTCGACCGCCAGGCCGCCGAGGTCGGCCATCGGGAGCGGCACGACGCTCACTTCCATCCCCGAGAAGTGCAGCTCGGTGCCGCTCACGGCGCGGGAACTGGCCCACGCGAGATACCAGCCGAGGAAGACCTGCGACGGGAAGTGGGAGTCGGTGGTCATCCGCGAGAACCCCACGAACGTGGAGCAGACGTAAAGGGCGCCCTTCGCCACCGGGTTTTCCACCATGTCGGCAGCGGCGAGAAACGGGATGGCGCCGACGAAGGCGTGGCCGCTGACGCCGTTGTCGTCGGTGAACGGCTTCCATTGGCTGCCGGCCGAGCTCTCTTCGAGCGGCCGCGAGGCCCCGGTCGCCAGCTGAAGCACGTAGACCGGCGGCGCCCCGACGATGAACATCCGCAAGGATCGCGAGCCCCACTCGCCCAAGACGTCTCCGCCCGGCCGCCCCTCGAGCGCGAGCCCCGTGATCGCGGCGATACCGAACACGCCGAGCGCGTAGCGGCCCTCGCCGATGTCCTTGCAGCCGGTGAAGAACGTGCCGAGGTCGGTTGGTTCGACGCTCGTCTGCCAGGCCGACTGCATCGTGGTGTCGAAGCCGGTGTTGGCCATGAGCGCGCCGGCACCGAAGGCGGCCGTCAGGCACACGAGGCTGTCGCAGGAATAGAAGTTGCGATAGTCCTCCAGCACCTTGTAGCCGAAGCGGGCGGCCCGCGGATGCTTGCTGCGGGCCCAGGGGGGCTCGTTTCGCGGCGCGAGCATGCCCGCGCTCTCGGGCGGCGGCAGCGCGTAGACGGGATCGCTCGTCGGCGCCATCCGGGCGGCGAGGAGCGTGGTGATGTTCGCCGTGCTCCCGGGGGCCGCGTCGGTCTGCCATCCGCCCGTGAGCGTCACGCTTCCCGGCCCCTGCCCCGTGGCCAGGTCGGTGATCGACTGCGTCTCGACGATGGCGTCGATCCAGGCCCCCTGCACCGCCGGCATCACCCGGACGACGACCCGCTGACGTTGAGCCGGCCACGATTGCGCGGTCGCCGGCAGTCCGCCCGATGCGGAGCGTGTCGCAGGGGGCTCGACCCACGCCGATTCGATGACGCCCTCACGCGGTGGAACGGCAGCCCAGTCGGGCTCCACGGCACGCACGATCGGCCAGTCGGCGGAGACGGTGGCCATGGTCTGCCGCCAGAGTGCGGCGCCGCTGTCGCTCTGCAGGAACATGCCACCCGAATCGGCCGGGGCCGCGCGTGCAGCAGGATCGGCCGAGCCTGGCGGCACGAGCGGCTCGGCCCCGCAGGTGGCGCCGCCGGCCCACGCCGCTCCGCCGAGCACGAACAGAACGCGGGCGCACCGCAGAAGCGGTCGCCGCGTCGCCGCGTCACACCGTGGAAGGGCAGTCGATGGCATTGGGGGGGTGGAGACTCTCCCAGCCGCCGGCTGTTCGGGCAAGCCCCATTTTTTGCCGGGAAACTTGCGAAAAAAGAAAGACGGTGCGGCCCGTTGTCAGCGGACGGGCGCCTCGATGAAGACCTCGAGCTGCTGGCCGACGAACAGGGGCGGGCGGCCCGTCGGATCACACTCGTAGATCACCTGCAGGACGCGCGTGTCGACCCGCTCCGTGTTGTCTCCGGTGAGCGACTTTTTGGGCACGACAAACGGCTCGACGCGGACGAACGTGAGCGGATAGCGCTCCTGGAGGCTGCCCCGCGGCACAGCCGACGCGGCCGCCCGGCTGTCGAACCGCGAGATGTCGAATTCGTCGATGTCCACGCGCACGTGCAGAAGTTCGATGTTGCCCACGACGATCAGCGCCTGGCCGGGAGGCGTGCCGACGAATTCACCCGGCCGGACGTTGACCTGCAGCACGCGGCCCGCCATGAGCGAACGGACGATGAGCCGGTCGAGGTTCGTTTCGATCTTGGCTACTTCCGCCTCGGCGGTGGCCACGCCGGCCCGCGCCACGTCGCAGTCGTATTCCCACGACCCCGCCTTGAGGAGATTAAGATCCGCCTCCGTCTTGTCGAGCGCAGCCTGGGCCGCCGCCAGGGCCTCGCGGCGGGCGATCACTTCCTGTTCCGTCGTCACCTTGCGGGCGAACGTGTCCTCGGCGCGTCGCAGGGCGTCGGTCTCACGAGCCACGCCGGCCCGAGCTTCGTTGACTTGTGCCGCCACGACGGGAATTTTTTCCTGCCGCGGCTCCGCTTCGAGCCGCAGGAGTTCACTCTTCGCCTGCGAGACCGACGCCCGCTTCACGGCCAGATCGCCGCGCAGTTCCCGGTCATCGAGTCGAAAGAGCGGCGTGCCCGACTGCACTTCGTCGTCGACCTTGACCAGCACTTCGACCACGACGCCCGGGAGCGAGGAGCCGACGGCGATGTTTTCCGTCTGGGCCTCGACGACGCCCGACGCCGCGACGGAATCGGGAAACGGATTGCGGGCCGGGGCGATCGGCGGCGACGGATTCCCCACCACGACGCGGTTCTTCCAGACGAACCAGCCCGCGAAGCCGAGCAGCCCCAGCGCTACGAGCGGCAGCACCACCTGCGTGACGAAATCAGCGGCCGTGCGCCGGCGCTTGAGCCGGCGGGGCGCCGGGGAAGCGGCAGCGGATGCGTCGGGATGTGCCGTAGCCATGACGCGTATCGTACGGGAAACCAGGGGCACACAGGGACGAGCACAAGGGACGGGAGCGATTTTCGCCGCAAAAATCGCTCCCGTCCCTCTCCTCAGGCGGGCGCGGTGTGGGGGCCGGACGCGACCGACTCGATCCGGCCGTCCTCCATGGAGGCGATTCGGTCGGCGAACGAATAGACCCGTGAATCGTGGGTGACCACGATCACCGCGCGGTCCGGCTGCACGGCGAGCTCTTGGATGAGCTCCATCGTGATCCGGCCGTTCTCGGCATCGAGCGCGCTCGTCGGTTCATCGCAGACCAGGAGCCGCGGCTGGTGGACGAGGGCGCGGGCGATCGCCACCCGCTGCTGCTGGCCGCCGGAGAGCTCGGTGGGCAGGTTCGTGAGCCGGTCGCCGAGGCCGAGCGATGCAAGCACCTCGCTGGCGGCTTCGACGGCCGCAGCCCGTCCCCAGCCCGCGATCAGGAGCGGCACGGCGGCATTCTCGGCGGCCGTGAGCGCCGGCAGCAGGTTGTAGGCCTGGAACACGAACCCGACGTTGTCGCGGCGAAACCGGACCTTGCGGCCGTTCGACATTGCGGTGAGATCGTTGCCGAGCACGACGACCTCGCCGTCAGTCGGCTCGAGCGTGCCGGCGATGATCGACACGAGCGTCGTCTTGCCGCAGCCGCTGGGCCCGACGAGCATCAAGAGTTCGCCGTAGGGCACGTCGAGATCGACCCCGCGCAGCGCCCGCGTGAGCGAGTCGCCTGCACCGAAGTCCTTCGTGACGCCGCGGCAGTGCACGGCGAGCGCGGCTGAAAAATTTGAAGCTGTCACGAAATGTCCATCATGTTGACGGGAGGCTCGGGGTTACCCCTACCATCGAGCCGGCGTATGTGACCAGCGGAGCCATGGATGGCGCAGCGGATGCGCTCTGAACATAGTCCAGGCACATCCGAGTGAGTGAAGCCCAGGATGGGCGTAGCGAACGTCCGGCGAGGTGGTATGGGGTAACCCCGAGCCGGCTGAGGCACGACAGGCTGAAGCCTGTGCCACGGTTCGTACGACGACGCATCGAAATCGCATGCCTACCCCCTGAACACGATCGCCGGATCGACGACCAGCACCTTGCGGATCGAGAGCAGGCTCGCCAGCAGCACGATCACGAACACGGCTGCGCCGGTGATCGCGAGCACCTGCCACGGCATGAAGAATGAGAGGCGGCCAAAGCCCTTCGTGGCCACGCCGAACAGCGCGGCCAGCCCCACGCCCACGCCGTAGCCCACGATGCCGACCTGGATCGCCTGGAACAACACCATGCAGAGGATCGTCCAGTTGCTCGTGCCCATCGCCTTGAGCGCCCCGAACTGGCGGATGTTTTCCACTGTGAACAGATAGAACGTCTGCCCCGCGATCGCCGTGCCGACGAGAAAGCCGAGGAACACCGTGATCCCGAAGTTGATCGGAATGCCGGTCTTCTGCAAGTAGTAGCGGATCGTCTTCCAGGTGAACTGCTGCCGCGTGAGGGCCTGGAGGCCCGTCTGCGCCTCGATCTGCCGGCAGACCTCCTCGGCAGGGACGCCGGGAGACGGGTCGGCGAGCACGAACGACAGCACTTTCCGCTCGCGCGGCGCGAAGAGCACCGCCTGGCTGTACCGCGTGTAGATGATGGGGAAGCTCTGGAACGTCTTGCTCGCCGTGGTGATCCCCACGATCACCGCCCGGCGATCGTTCATCTCGAAGACGCGGCCCAGCCGCAGCGGCTCACCCGGCCAGATCCGCTTGTAGCCGACGGCGTCGATGATCACGGCGTCGGGCTTGCGAAGATCCGCGATCGACCCCATGAACACGCCTTCCGGGGCCCCGACGAGCGTGGCGTCGTCGATGCCGAGGAGGATCATCTGCTCGTAGGTGCCTTCCTCGAGCCGGGCCCGGGCGATCCCCTTGTAGAACCTCACGGCCCACTCGACGCCGGGCACGCCCTTGACCCGGAACAGTTCCGTGTCGGAGAGCGGCTTGATGTCGTCGACGTACTGGACGTTCTTGTCCATGACCCAGATGTCTGGCCCCTGGGTGTCGCGGATCTGGCTGATCGTGAGCAGCATCAGCCCGCAGAAGATCGAAGACTGCTGGGCGATCAGGAGGGCCGCGAAGACCACCCCGAACACGATGCCGAGGTACTTCACGCGGTTGCCGATCAGCATCTTCCAGGCGATCCAGAGCACGGCACATTCCCGGGCGGGACAAATTTTTGGGCAGGGTGGCGGAGGGTGAAGTATAAGTCGAAGAAGAGTTTTCGACGTTTTTCCGCCCCTCGGCCCAGCCATGCCCCGACTCGAGGACGACGACCTGTTTCAGAGCTCGACGATGACGTTCGGCGAGCATCTCGAGGAGTTGCGCACGTGCTTGATGCGGGCCACGGCGGGCCTCGCCGTCGCGGTGCTGCTCGGGTTTTTCGTCGCCCAGCCGGTGGTCAAGCTGATCGAGGAGCCGCTGCGCCGGGCGCTCGGGCACTACTACACGAAGCGGTCGATCGAGACGTTCGACACCTGGCAGCCGCGCGGCGGCACCGGCCCCGCCCTGCCCTACGCCCGCGACGAGGTGGTCGAGGCCGTCGAGAAGCACGGGCTGACGTTCGAACTGCGGGAGGTGCATGCCGACCGGCTCGCTCTGGCTCTCGGCCAGGCTCCGGCTCCGTCGGCGGGCACCGGCTTCGACACGTCCGGCCTCGTGCCGCTCCTCCTCTGGCAGCCGCTGGCCAAAGATCCCCGCGTGAGCATCACCACGCTCTCCGCCCAGGAGGCGTTCGGCATCTACGTGAAGGCCGCGCTCCTCGTCGGCGTGGTGCTCGCGAGCCCGTGGATCTTCTATCAGCTGTGGACGTTCGTGGCGGCGGGCCTCTACCCGCACGAGAAGCGCTGGGTGCACCTCTTCCTGCCGGTCAGCATCGGGCTGTTTCTGGCCGGCGTGTCGCTGGCATTCTTCTTCGTGTTCGACTTCGTTCTCGACTACCTGTTGCAGTTCAACGAATGGCTCGGGCTCGATCCCGATCCGCGGATCAGCGAGTGGCTGTCGTTCGTGCTCATCCTCCCGATCGGGTTCGGGCTCGGCTTCCAACTGCCGCTGGTGATGCTGTTTCTCGAACGGATCGGGATCTTCGACGTCGAGACCTATGCAGCCCAGTGGCGGATCGCCGTGATCGTGATCTTCATCGTGTCGGCGATCCTCACGCCGGCCGATCCCTACAGCCTGCTGTTCCTCGCCCTGCCCCTGTGCCTGCTCTACTTCGGCGGTCTGGCGATCTGCCGCTGGCTGCCGGGCAGTGAGCCGGCGCGGCGTCAGCTCGCCACGAAGGCGAGCCAGTAAAAGGCCGTGCCGGTCAGGGCTGTGAGCACGAGATCGATGGCCGCCAGCCGCGCCATCCGCCGGTGACGGGGGCCGTGCGCATTGGGCGCGGGCGGCACGGGAAACCGCTGCCACGCCTCCCACAGCACCCACACGAGCAGCCCGAACGTCGACACGGCGAATACGAGATGCACGCCGAGCATCGCGAGCACCCCGCCCGGCCACCACGGGCTCGGCCGCGCCCTGGCCTTCCAATCGCTCACAAGCCGCACGTCGATCTCGAACACGACGATCGCCGCCAGGAGCACGCCGGCGATCACGAGCTGGAGCATTTTGTGCGTCGCATACCTCCCACGCCGCACGAGCACGATGCTCCACGCCAGCACCGGCAGGAGCAGCCACAGGCCGACGAGCACGACGTCCATCCCGATCGACGCCCGCGTGCCGAGAAACCCGTCGATGCCGCCGAAGGCAGCGCTGGCAGCAGCGGCGGCGAACATGGTCACGGAAGAAGCTCCTGGAGGCTTGAAGTGTAATCGGCCGCTGCTTGCGATTGACAGCACGCTGTTCGCACCCCGTATTTGGAAGCGCCGGCTTCGGGCTCCCGCTATCCCGTCGCCGGACGTTCGCCTTCGCCCTCCAGGCTACGGCTCACTCGGACCTGCCTGCGCTCCGGCATCCTGCCTGCGCTGGTCAGCTACGCCGGCTCAATGGTAGGGGCAACCCCTCGCCTCCCCGTCTGGAAGCCCGAGGCGTGAGCCGAAGGGAATACGCGGGGTGTTTCGCCACCGGGGCATCCTCTCGGCTTACGCCTCGGGCTTCCTGAGATCGGCGGGCTTACGCCTCGGGCTTTCGTCGAGGAGGCTTCGGGCTCCCCGTGTCCCGCTCGCCGGCGTATTTGACCAGCGGAGCCATGGATGGCGCAGCGCAGG
>CAMAVC010000093.1 GCA_945861585.1 Planctomicrobium piriforme | reverse complement strand
CCCGCTGGTGTTTACCCGGGCCTCCGGCCCTGACGTTCGCGTGTGGGAGCCGAGCTTTGCTCGGCGACCGTAAGCCGGCGCCGACGCCGGGACGGCGGCGACGGCGCGAAATTCGCCAGGCGCAGCGCAGGCAAATCCGAGTGAGCCGTAGCCTGGAGGGCGGAGGCGAACGTCCGGCGAGACGGTACGGGGTAACCCCGAGCCGGCGCGGGCGAGTCGAGTTGCTAGACCGAAGCCGGCGCCGCGTCACTGCGCCGCGGCGTTGATGACGGCGGCGATGCGGACGGCGTCGTGGCAGGCGTCTTCGCTCACGCCGAGATGCACGAGGCTGGCTTCGTGGTTTTTGATGCACAGCTCGCAGCCGGCGAGGGCCGCGCAGGCGAGGCTCATGAGTTCGAAGTCGGCCTTCGTCGTGGCCGGCTGCATCATGCGGCTCATGCGGAGGCGGGGCGGGCGGGCTTCGTAGCTCTCCTTGCCGAGCATGTGACGGAAGCGGTAGTAGACGGTGTTCATCGCCATCAGGCCCGCGGCGGCCACGGCGTCGGAGATCGCAGGGGCAGCCGCGTCGCCGAGGCTGGTGCGGATGTCGGATTCGAGGGCGGTGGCGAGGGGCTGCGCCCGCACGAACCGGGCCGCGGCCAGGGCGATGCCGAGGGCCTGGGCGGGTTGCAGATTTTCACCGGTGAGCACGCTCGAGAGGTTGAGGCGGATGTCTTTGAGGTCGTCTGGGAGCGCGTCGCGGAGGGCGTCGAGCGCGGGCGTGGCAAGCGACATGGGTGGGTCGGTCCGAGAGAGGGGAGGAGGCCGCGCCCGGTCGGGCGATTCAGCGGAAATTGTAGCCGGTCGTTGCCGGTCGAGGGGCGGGGATGCTACGTTCGGGAAATTTGTTTTTTCCTCCGCCCGAGCCCCCGATGCCCCGTCGCGACGACCTCCACACGATCCTCCTGATCGGCTCCGGCCCGATCGTCATCGGCCAAGCCTGCGAGTTCGACTATTCCGGCACCCAGGCCTGCAAGGCGCTCCGGGAGGACGGCTATCGCGTCGTGCTCGTGAATTCGAACCCGGCCACGATCATGACCGATCCGGGCACGGCCGACCGCACGTACATCGAGCCGCTCACCTGGGAGATGCTCGAGAAGGTGATCGAGGCAGAGAAGCCCGATGCCGTGCTGCCCACGCTCGGCGGACAGACGGCGCTCAACCTCGCGATGGAGCTCGACCGGCGCGGCATTCTCGCCAAGCACGGCGTGGAGATGATCGGGGCCGATGCGGCGGCGATCAAGCGGGGCGAAGACCGCGAGATCTTCAAGGAGACGATGCGGAAGATCGGTCTCGAAACCTGCCGTGGCCGGATCGTGAAGAGCCTGCAGGAAGCCCGCGAGGTGCTCGCGGAGATCGGCCTGCCCGCCGTCATCCGCCCCAGCTTCACCCTTGGCGGGTCGGGGTCGGGCATCGCCTTCAACCGCGAGGAGTTCGACACCAAGGTGCAGCGCGGGCTCGATCTTTCGCCCGTGGGCGAGGTGCTCGTCGAGGAGTCGATCCTCGGCTGGAAGGAATACGAGATGGAGGTGATGCGCGACGCCGACGACAACGCCGTCATCATCTGCTCGATCGAAAACTTCGACCCCTGCGGCGTGCACACCGGCGATTCGATCACCGTGGCTCCGGCCATGACGCTCACCGACAAGCAGTTTCAGCGGATGCGCGACGCGAGTTTCGCCGTGATTCGGGCGATCGGCGTGGCCACGGGTGGGTCGAACATCCAGTTCGCCGTCGAGCCGCAGACCGGGCGGATGATCGTGATCGAGATGAACCCGCGCGTGAGCCGCTCGAGCGCCCTCGCCAGCAAGGCCACGGGCTTTCCGATCGCGAAGATCGCCGCGAAGCTCGCCGTCGGGTGGCGGCTGCACGAACTGCCCAACGACATCACGAGGAAGACCAAGGCCTGCTTCGAGCCCTCGATCGACTATGTCGTCGTCAAGGTGCCGCGGTTCGCGTTCGAAAAGTTTCCCGAGGCCGACAGCCGGCTGACCACGCAGATGAAGAGCGTGGGCGAGACGATGGCCATCGGCCGCACGTTCAAGGAGGCGTTTCAAAAGGCGCTCCGCGGCCTCGAGGTGGGCAGCTTCGGCTTCGGCTGCGATCAGAAAGACCTCTGGGGCACCGTGGCCGAGCCCGCCCCCGACGACATCCGCGCGCGGGTCGCCACGCCCGACCCCGATCGTGTGTGGTATCTGCGCTATGCCCTCAAGGCCGGGATGACGGTCGCCGAGCTCCACGAGCTGACCGCCATCGATCCGTGGTTCCTCGACCAGCTGCTGCAGCTCGTGGAGATGGAGAGCCTCCTGCGCACGGCGGGAGCGCTCGCAGCCGTCGACGACGCGGTGCTGCGGCAGGCGAAGCAGTTTGGCTTCTCCGACCGGCAGCTGGCCGTGCTGCTCGGGGCGGCGGAGCTCGAGGTGCGCGACGAACGCAAGCGCCGCGGCATCGTCGCCACCTACAAGGCGGTGGACACGTGCGCCGCCGAATTCGAGGCCCAGACGCCCTACTACTATTCGACCTGGGAAGCGGAAGACGAGACGCGGCCAAAGGCCCCCGGCAAAAAACGCGTCATGATCCTCGGCGGCGGGCCCAATCGGATCGGGCAGGGGATCGAGTTCGACTACTGCTGCTGCCATGCGAGCTTCGCGCTGCGCGAGATGGGGATCGAGAGCGTGATGGTGAATTCGAACCCCGAGACGGTGAGCACCGACTACGACACGAGCGACATGCTGTTCTTCGAGCCGCTCACCTGCGAGGACGTGCTCAACATCGCCGACCGCATCGACCCCGACGGCGTGATCGTGCAGCTCGGCGGGCAGACGCCGCTCAACCTCGCCCGCGCGCTCCACGCGGCCGGCCTACCGATCATCGGCACGACGGTCGACACGATCGACCAGGCGGAAGATCGCGAGCAGTTCAAGGCGCTCCTCGAGCGGCTCGATCTCAAGCAGCCCGCCAGCGGCATCGCCCGCACGCTCGAGCAGGCCCGCCGCGAGGTGGCTCGGATCGGCTATCCGTCGCTCGTGCGGCCGAGCTTCGTGCTCGGCGGCCGCGCCATGGAGATCTGCTACGACAACGCGCAGTTCGAGCGGTATGTGGCCGAGGCCTTCGTGGTGGCGCAGGGGCAGCCGGTGCTCATCGACCGGTTTCTCGAAGACGCGATCGAGGTCGATGTCGACTGCATCTGCGACGGCACCGACGTGATCGTGGCCGGCGTGATGGAGCACATCGAGGAGGCGGGGGTGCATTCGGGCGACTCCGCGTGTTGCATCCCGCCCCACAGCCTGTCGGACGACGTCGTCGCCGAGATCAAGGCGGCGGCCGCCGGCCTGGCCCGCAGCCTCGGCGTGGTGGGGCTCATGAACGTGCAGTTCGCCGTGAAGAAGGAAGACGGCCGCCCCACGCTGTACGTGATCGAGGTGAATCCACGGGCCAGTCGCACCGTGCCATTCGTCGCCAAGGCGACGGGGCTGCCGGTGGCGAAGGTGGCCGTGAAGGTGATGGCGGGCGTGAGCCTCGCGGAGCAGGGGATCGTGGCCGATCCGGTGCCGGCGCACGTGAGCGTGAAGGAGAGTGTGTTTCCGTTCGTGAAGTTCGCCGGCGTCGACATCGCGCTCGGGCCGGAGATGCGAAGTACGGGCGAGGTGATGGGGGTGAGCGATCGCTTCAGCATCGCCTTTGCGAAGAGCCAGGTGGCTGCGGGCATCCTCCTGCCGGAGCAGGGGCGAATCTTCCTGAGCGTGGCGAGCCCGCAGGCGAAGGAGTCGATGGTGGGCCTCGCGCGGCGGCTTACCGCCCTGGGCTTTGAATTGCTCGCGACCTCGGGCACGGCCCGGGCGCTCGCGGCGGCCGGCATCCCGGTGGAGACGGTGAAGAAGCTCCAGGAGGGGCATCCGAACCTGATCGACCACCTGATCGACGGCACGGTGCAG
This sequence comes from Planctomicrobium piriforme, assembly GCA_945861585.1. GTDB lineage: Bacteria > Planctomycetota > Planctomycetia > Pirellulales > UBA1268 > RGVT01. The sequence continues at coordinate 10,388 of CAMAVC010000093.1, read as the reverse complement.
CTGATCTTCAATACGCCGCGGGGCAAAGGCGCCCGGACCGACGAGGGCCGCATTCGGGCGGCGAGCGTGCTCTACGGCGTGCCCTGCATCACCACGCTCCCGGCCGCCGAGGCCTGCGTGCGGGCGATGGAGGCGCTGCGGACCGAATCGCTCGCCGTGCAGCCGATCCAGGACCGGTTTCCCGAAACGGCCGCCGCTCGCTGACGCCTTTTTCTCGCTGCACCCGTGCCGGTTGTGCGGGTCGTAGGGCTTCGACCCGGGATTCCAGGAAATCTGGTCCGCGCGGTGGTGCCGCGCGTATCGCGCCCGGGGGGCGGGGGCCGACGTTTGATGCACGGGCCGGGGTCGTGCGAGTTCGGATCGACAGGGAGGTCGTGATGCGCAAGGCGGCGTGCGGTGTGCTGACGGTGCTCGTTGCGGTCGCTGCGGTGGAGGCCGTCGCGGCGTGGCCGTTCACGCAGATCTGGGAACGCCGGAAGGCGGAGCTTTACTCCCAGTTGTCGCGTGACGTGTCGGTGCGGGTGAACGCCCGTGTTCACGAGGCGCAGCAAGACCTGCAGGACTCGCTCGACACGCAGGTGGCCGACGAGGCCGAGAAGCTGCGGCAGCAGTTCCAGACCGGCTCGGCGGAACTCGATGCCCGCTTCGCGGCGGAGGCCAAGGCCCTCGACGAGGCGTTCGACGTCGAATCGAAGGCGCTCCGGCAGCGGTTTGATGCGCAGCTGCAGGAGATGAGGAAGGCGATCGACGCGGAGGTGGCGAAGGCCGCTACGACGGTGGCCGGCCAGTCGGCGGCCGAGGCGAAGAAGACCGCCGACAGGGTCGAGGCCGTGGGCAAAGAGGTGGCGGCCAAGACCACGCAGGAGCTCGAACGAATCGAGAAACGGTCAGCTGCCGAGTTCGAGAGGCTCTCCGCGGCCGCCGACAAGCGGCTCGAAACCGAACTGGCCGAGTTGCGAGCCCAGATCGACGAGCGGATGATGGCGCTCGCCGAGGAGCTGAAAGAGCGCCGCGAGTCCGACGAAGCGAAGTGAGTCGCGGGGGCGGGCGGCACGCTGCGCGTTGGATATGCGCCGGCTCGGGGTTACCCCGTACCGTCTCGCCGGACGTTCGCCTCCGCCCTCCAGGCTCCGGCTCACTCGGATTTGCCTGCGCTGCGCCATCCATGGCTCCGCTGGTCAAATACGCCGTCTCAACGGCAGGGGTAACCCCGAGCCTCCCGGATTCGTAGGCGCCCGGAACTTTCGGCGGAGGCGGTCGGTGGGCACGCGCAGAAGAAGGGAGTCCTTGAGGACTATCGGCGTCTGATCAAAACCCACGAGTTGTGTACTCTCAAGACGACCGGATTCGAGCATGCCTACCGCCGGCTCCGATTGCGGGTCGTTATCAGCTGTTCAAGTCACCGGCGGTAGAGTCGCTTTTGAATGTCCGCTGTCGCTTTCCCTGCAGTGCCTCCTGCGCCGCGGCCGCTGCCTGCGCCGGTGCTCGATGACCCGCCGCGGCTGACGGCGCGGACGCTCGAGGGGCTCGAGTGGATTCTTGCGCGGGAGCTCGAGGCTGTCGGGGCGACTGATTTACGGATCGGCCGGCGGACGATCGAGTTTTCGGCACCGCCCGGCCTGGAAAAAGAGACGCTCTACCGCGCCGTGCTCGAGAGCCGCACGGCGATCCGGATCCTCGAGCCGCTGGGCCGGTTTCGGGTCGACTCGCCCGAAGCGCTCTACCGCGAACTTCAGAACGTCGACTGGACCGAGCAGTTGAAGGTGTCGGACACGCTCCGCGTCGATGCCGCGATCCACGACACCTTTACCACGCACTCGCTCTTCGCGGCCCAGGTCGTGAAAGACGCCGTTGTCGACCAGCTGCGCACGCCGAGCGGCAAGCGGCCGAGCGTGCAGCTGCGCGGGGCGACGCTTCGGCTGGGGCTGCACCTCGTGGGCGACGTGGCCACGATCTTTCGCGACGCAGCCGGCCGGTCGCTCCACCAGCGGGGCTGGCGGATGGGCGAAGTGGAGGCGCCGCTCTCGGAGGCGCTCGCAGCGGGCATTCTCGCGATTGCCGGTTGGTGGCGACCGGGATCAGGCGATGGGGCATCGACCGGCGAGCAGTTGCTCGACCCGATGTGCGGCTCGGGCACGTTCGTGGTGGAGGCGGCGACGATCGCCGCGGGGATGGCGCCAGGCCTGTGGCGTGCCCGCCGCAAAGCGCACGGGTTCTTCCGGTTTCGCGACTGCGACAAGGCCTTGGCCGCGCGGCTCGTGGCGGAACTCGAGGCACGTGTCCGCGTGCCTGATGTGTCGTTCACGGCGAGCGATCTCGACCCGCAGGCCGTCGAAGCGGCGCGGGCGTGTGCCGAGGCGGCAGGCGTGTCGAACAGCGTCACGATCGCGAAGCATCACTTCGAAGAAGTGCGGCCCGCGGGCCCGCCGGGGCTCGTGGTCACGAATCCGCCCTATGGCGAGCGGCTCGCGCTGCCGCGGGCTGCGGCCCTCTTTCGGCGGATTGGCGACTGGCTTGTGCAGCAGTGCGGCGGCTGGCGGGCGGCGATCCTCGCTCCCGACACGCCGGCGGTCGGCAACCTCGGCCTACGGCCGACGCACCGCGTCCCGCTCATGAACGGCCCGATCGCCTGCCGGCTGATCGAAGTGGAGATCCGCGAACGCACGAGTGCGCCGCCCCCCGCCCGCCCCCCTCTCCCTCCGGGAGAGGGCCTGGGTGAGGGTGCCTTCACGCCCGCGATCGCCCCGAGCGGAAGCGATGACCCCATGGGGACTGCTGCGACCTCGCTCGCGCACGGTGATCGGGATCCGGCTGCCAGAGGGGCGGGACCGATCCGCAAGGGCGCTCGGGCCGTCGCCGATCAGATCGGCGATTTCCGCCGCCGGCTGGCGAAGCGGTTCAAGCACATCGCGAAGTGGGCCCGCCGCCAGGGCATCGAGGCGTTTCGCATCTACGATCGCGACATCCCCGAGATCCCGCTCGTGATCGACTGGTACGCCGGCTGGCTGCATGCGGCCGAGTATGAGCGGCCGCACGAACGCACGGAGATCGAGCACGACGTGTGGCTCGACAAGATGATCGAGGCCGCGGCGCTCGAGCTCGGCGTGCCCGTGCACCAGACGTTTCTCAAGGTGCGCAAGCGGCAGCGGGGTGGCGATCAATACGAGAAGGTCGGCGAGCGTCAGGCGGTGCTCACGGTGCGGGAGGGGGGCTTGGAGTTCGAGGTGAATCTCTCCGACTATCTCGACACGGGCTTGTTTCTGGACCATCGCCAGACCCGCGCGATGGTCCGCGCCGAGTCGGCAGGAAAACGATTCCTCAACCTCTTCTGCTACACGGGGAGTTTCTCCGTCTACGCAGCGGCGGGCGGGGCTGCGGAGACGACGAGCGTCGATCTCTCGAACACCTATCTCGACTGGACGCGCACAAACCTCGCGCAGAACGCCTTCAAGGATGCCGGGCGGCACCGGACGGTGCGGGACGAGGCCCGGGCATTTCTCGAGCACCGGGCGAAGAGGGGAGAGGCCCCGTTCGATCTCGTCGTCTGCGATCCGCCGACGTTTTCGCGGTCGGCGAAGAGTGAGGTGCCGTGGGACGTGGAGCGCGACCACGCCGACCTCCTCGGCCTCGTCGCGCAGAACCTCGCCCCCGGCGGCGTCGTCTACTTCTCGACGAACTTCCGCCGCTTTCATCTCGCGGAAGAGCCCCTCGCGAAGCTCTACACCGTCCGCGAGATCACGCGGCAGACGCTGCCGGAAGACTTCCGCAACGACCGCATCCACCGCGCGTGGCGGATGGTGAAGCGGTGATGGCGGTTTGACCCGGCAGTCGCACCGCTTCTACATTCGCCGTCATGCAAGAAGGTATTCATGTCACCGCGCAACGCTTCGGCCCACTCATCGCCTGCCTGGTGGTGTGCTTCGTCGGCTGTCGGCCGGCGGATCCGGGCGTCGTGACGATCGTGTCGAGCCTGCCGCGGACGGGCTCCGCGAAGCAGCAGTCCGACACGATCGTGGGCGGCATCCGGATGGCGATCGAGGAGGCGGGCGGACAGGTGGGGCCGTTTCGCGTCGAATATCTCGACCTCGACGATTCCACTGCGGCGGCGGGCCAGTGGACGAGTGAGGCCGAGGCGGCCAACGCCAGGCGGGCCCTCCAGGATCCTGACGTCGTGGCCTACATCGGCACGTTCAACTCCGGCGCTGCGAAGGTCTCGATGCCGATCCTGAACCTCGGCGACCTGCTCATGGTTTCGCCGGCAAACACAGCCGTCGGGCTCACGAAGCCGGGCCTCGGCGCTCCCGGCGAGCCAAACGTCTATCGCCCCACCGGCCGGCTCAACTACACGCGCGTGGTGCCCGCCGACGATCTCCAGGGGCCGCTCTCCGCCGACTGGGCCAAGAAGCGCGGCGTGAAGAAGGTGTATATCCTCGACGACAGCGAGGTGTATGGCAAAGGCATCGCCGATCTCTTCGACGAGCGCTGCCGCGAGATCGGCATCGAGGTGCTCGGCCACGACTCGATCGACGCGAAGGCGCAGGAGTTCAAGTCGTTGATGGCCAGCGTGAAGGCGGCCGGGCCCGATCTCGTGTATTTCGGCGGCACGACACAGAGCAAGGGCGGGCAGCTCGCGAAGGACATGGCGAGCGCCGGCATCCAGGCGATGTTCATGGTGCCTGACGGCTGTCGCGAGCAGGTATTCATCGACTCGGCCGGCGCGGGGAACCTCGAAGGCCGGTGCTTCGTGACCTTCGGCGGCCTGCCTCCCGAGAAGCTCACGGGCAAGGGAGCGGAGTTCGTCGAGCGGTATCAAAAGAAGCACGGCGAACTGCCCGAGGCCTACGCCGTGTACGGCTACGAGGCGGCCTGTGTGGCGCTCCGCGCGATCCGCGACGCGGGTGTGAAAGATCGCCGGGCGATCTCCGACGCGGCGCTCGCCCTCAAGGACTTCGACGGCGCCCTCGGCCGCTGGGGCTTCGACAAGAACGGCGACACGACGATGCAGACGCTCACCGTGAGCGCGGTGCGCGGCGGGAAATTCGAGTTCGAAGAGGTGCTCGACGCGAATGCCGTGGGCGAGGGGGGCTCTGGCAGCGACACGGCCCGCTAGGGTTGATCTAGTCCGAAACTTAGTTTAGTGTGCTGGAATGCGTGCGACGCGGCTCAATATGCACGATGCGAAAACGCATCTCTCCCGCCATCTCGCCGGGATGAAGCCTGACGATCGCCTCATCCTCTGCAATCGCAACCGCCCGGTCGCGGAAGTTCGTCTGCTCTCGACCGCCCGCCCGAAGCCGCGGACATTCGGCGTCGCGAAGGGGCAGTTTCGTGTGCCCGCCGAATTCTTCGAGCCGTTGCCCGACGACGTGCTGGCCGGCTTCGAGGGGCGGGGATGAAACTGCTCCTCGACACGCACGCCTTTCTCTGGATGATCTCGGACGACGCCGGGCTGTCGGCGGCCGCCCGGCAGGCCATCGTGGCCGAGGACAACGAAGTGTGGCTGAGCTCCGCCTCGGCCTGGGAGATCGCCATCAAGTATTCGCTCGGCAAGCTGCCGCTGCCCGAAGAGCCCGACCGCTACGTTCCCCGGATGCGCGAGCGGTCTGGCGTGGCGCTGTTGCCGATCGGTGAGGCCGAGGTGTGCCAGATTCATCGCTTGCCGCCGTTGCACCGCGATCCGTTCGACCGCGTGCTCGTGGCCCAGGCCAACTGTCACGGGATGGTGATCGTGACCGACGATCCGGTCATTGGCCGCTATCCCGTGCAAACCCTCTGGTAAGACGGCACGCGTGCAGTTCTTCCTCCAGCAATGCCTGATCGGGCTTACAAACGGCGCGCTCATCGCGCTCGTGGCCCTCGGCTACACGATGGTCTACGGAATCATCGGCTTGATCAATTTCGCCCACGGCGACCTGATCATGCTCGGGGCGTGCCTCGCGCTCTCGCTCGTGGCGGCCCTCGGGATCGGCGTGGCCGACGCGGGCGGGATGGCCGCGGTCGGCCCGGCGGGCACGTGGCTCGGCATCGCCCTGCTCGTGGGCCTGTGCGGTCTTTTTTGCGGCGGGCTCAACGTGGCCGTCGACCGGATCGTCTACAAGCCGCTTCGCACGGCGCCGAAACTCGCCCCGCTCGTCTCCGCGATCGGCGTGTCGTTCATCTTCATGAACATCGGGCTGTTCTGGCTCGGGCCGGCCGATCGGTCGTTTCCGGAACTCCTGCCGGCCGCGAACCTGCTTCCCGGGGATGGCCTCCAGTTCACCTGGAAAGATCTGCTCGTGGTGCTCGTCGTCGGACCACTGATGGTGGCGCTCTCGCTTCTCGTGCGCACGACGAAGCTCGGCAAGGCGATGCGGGCCGTGTCGCAGGACCAGACCGCCGCGGCCCTGGTGGGGATCGACGTCGATCGCGTGATCGCGGCCACGTTTTTTATCGGCGGCTTCCTCGGCGGTGCGGCGAGCGTGATCTACGGGCTCTACATCAACACGATCAGCTTCCAGATGGGGTTTCAGAACGGGCTCTATGCCTTCACGGCCGCCGTGCTCGGCGGCATCGGCAGCATTCCCGGGGCAGTCGTCGGAGGGATCGTCATCGGCCTCGTGCGTTCGCTCTCGAGCGCCTATGTGGGCGAACGGTGGACCGGGGCAATCGTGTTTGCGATTCTGATCGTGATCCTCGTGTTTCGCCCCGAGGGGCTTCTCGGCCGGCGGACGAAGGAGAAGGTCTGATGCGCACGTTTCTGCGTGAGCGCTGGGATCTCGTGGCCCTGGGCGTGCTGGCTGTGGCCCCGCTCGTCGTGCCGGCGCTCGGCGGAGCACTCGGCGGGCAGGTGACCACGCTCTTCATCTACTGCATCCTGGCGCTCGGGCTCAACGTGATGGTGGGCTACACGGGCCTCGTGCATCTCGGGATCGCCGCCTTCTTCGGCATCGGGGCCTACCTGATGGCGATTCTCACGGTGCCGATGTATCCGTTTCAGGTCGGGTGGCTGGCCGCGGCGATCATCAGCGTGCTGGCCACTGCGGGCGTGGGCCTCGCCCTCGGCGCCCCCACGCTCCGGCTGCGCGGCGATTACCTCGCGATCGTCACGCTCGGCTTCGGCGAGGTGGTGAAGGTGACGCTCCGCAACCTCGAGCAGATCACCGGCGGCATGAAGGGGCTCAACCCCGTGCCGCCTCCCGGGGCCGGCGTGAAGCTCGGCGGCCTCGATCTCGGCCTCGCGTTTGCGATCGATCCGCGCTGGTTCTACTATCTCGCGCTCGCCGCGCTCGCCGGCGTGGTCGTGGCGATGCGCAGGCTCGAGCACTCGCGGCTCGGGCGGGCGTGGGTGGCCGTGCGTGAAGACGAGCTCGCGGCATCGGCGATGGGCATCTCCGCCACGCGGGTCAAACTCTCGGCCTTCGCGATGTCGTCGGCCGTGGCCGGCCTCGCCGGCTGCCTCTATGCCGGCAGCCTGTCCACGACGGCCGACCCCAACGCCTACGACTTCAACCGCTCGATCATGGTGCTCTGCGCGGTGATCCTGGGCGGCCTCGGCAGCATTCCCGGCACGCTGCTCGGCGTGGCGATCCTCGTGGGTTTCGATACGGTGCTCGCCCCGTGGGCCGACTCGTGGATCCAGCAGATGAACATCAACCCCACGGGATCGAGCCTGCTCTCCTTCAGTGGCTGGCGGCTGGCGATCTTCGGCCTCGCGCTCGTGATCGTGATGCGCTACCGCCCCGAGGGGCTCGTGCCGTCGCGGCGGCTTGCGGCCGAACTGCACGAGGCGCAGCCATGAAAAAGCGACTCTTGCCGCAGATGACGGGATTTCAGCGGCGGGCCCCGGTCTCCGCGCCGCCGCTCGTCGCCGACACGCCGCTGCTCGACGTCGATCGGCTGACGGTGCGGTTCGGCGGCCTTGTGGCCGTGTCGGAGGTGAGTCTCGACGTGCCCGAGGGGAGCATCGTCTCGCTCATCGGCCCCAACGGTGCAGGCAAGACGACGGCCTTCAACACGATCAGCGGCATCTACGCCCCGACGAGCGGCGCGGTGCGGTTTCGGGGGCGTCGGCTCGAGCAGTCGTTCACGGCGGGCACGTTGTGGGCGGCGATGGGCATCGGCCTGCTCACGGGGCTGTTGTGTGCGGCGGCCGCCGTCGACGTCGACCGACTCTGGCTGGCCGTCGTGAAGCGAGGCATGCTCACCGGCGAGCCGTTTTCGGTGGCCGGTGCCCTCGATCGCCTGCGCGGCTACTTCCGCGCCGAGCTCGCACTCGATCAGATGGCGGGCAAGTGGCGTGTCGTGAGCGCCGACGGGAGCGACGTGCTCGCGATCCGGCGCGACCTCGCCGAGGCCCGGGCGCTCCGCGACCGGCTTCAGGCAGCCGTGACCGCGCGGCGGGCGGGGCCTGGCACGGTGCCCGACGCCAGCGATCTGTCGGGGCCGGCGGACCCGGTGGCCGGTGCCGTCGAACTGCCTGCCATCAAGGAAGAGGTGCTCGACAGGCTCGCCGCGGGGAAGCGGCGCGTCAGGCTGAGAGGCTGGCTTGGCCTCGGCGCGGGGTGGGCGCTCGGCACCGCCGGCACGATCGCCGTCTGGCGGCGTGGCCGCCGATCGCCGCACGTGGTGGCCCAGTGCGGCATCTCGCGCACGTTTCAAAACATCCGTCTGTTTTCCAACATGACGGTGCTCGAAAACGTGCTCGTCGGCCTCGATCGCGCGATCCCCGGCGGCGTGGCGGCGATGCTCTTCAAGACGCCGGCCAACCGCCGGGCCGAAGCGGAAGCTCGCCGGATGGCCCTCGAAGAGCTCGAATTCGTCGGCCTCGCCGCGGAGGGCAATCGGATCGCCGGACAGCTCCCGTATGGCGACCAGCGCCGGCTCGAGATCGCGCGGGCGCTCGCCACCGGGGCCACGCTCCTCCTGCTCGACGAGCCGGCCGCGGGCATGAACCCCACCGAGACCGCCGACCTCGCCCACCTCGTCGAACGGATCCGCGCCCGCGGCGTGACGGTGCTCCTCATCGAACACCACATGAACGTGGTGATGCGGATCAGCGACCGCGTGGCCGTGCTCGACCACGGCGTGAAAATCGCCGAAGGCACGCCCGCCGAAGTGCGGCGCGACGAGAAGGTGATCGAGGCCTACCTGGGAAGCGAAGGCTAGGCGATGCAGCTCCTCGAAGTTGATACCCTCGAAGCGGGCTACGGGCCGATCCGGGCGCTCGACCGCGTGTCGCTCACGGTTGGCGACGGTGAGCTCGTGGCGATCATCGGTGCCAACGGGGCCGGCAAGACGACGCTCCTGATGGCGATTTCCGGCGTCGTGCCCTCCCGCGGCGGCGAGGTGCGGCTCTCCGGAAAGCGGATCACTGGGCTCGAACCGCACGAGATCGTGCGCCTCGGCGTCGGCCACGCGCCGGAAGGCCGCCGGATCTTTCCCCGGCTCACGGTCCGCGAAAACCTCGAACTCGGCGGCTTCGCCCAAGAAGACAGCGCGAGAGTGAGGCGCGACATCGACGAAGCCTGCGGACTGTTTCCGGTGCTTGGCGAACGCATGGGGCAATTGGGGGGCACACTCTCCGGCGGCGAACAGCAGATGCTCGCACTCGCGCGGGCCCTCGTGGGCCGGCCGCGGCTGCTCCTCCTCGACGAACCGTCGCTCGGCCTCGCGCCCCTGATCGTGGCCAAGATCTTCGAGGTGATCGCCGGCCTCACTGCCCGCGGCATCGCCGTGATGCTAGTGGAGCAAAACGCCCGCGCCGCCCTCAAGCTCGCCGCCCGGGGCTACGTGCTCGAGACGGGCCGCATCACGCTCACCGGCAGCGGCCCCGACCTCGCCGCCGACCCACGAGTGCGTGACGCCTATCTCGGCGAGTGAGACGTAGGACAGGCTTCAGCCTGTCATGCCTTCACGCGCCCAAGCCGGCTCCGGGCTCCCCATGTCTCGTCGCCGGACGTTCGCCGCGTGTTGGGTAGGCACCGGCTCGGGGTTACCCCGTACCGTCTCGCCGGACGTTCGCCTCCGCCCTCCAGGCTACGGCTCACTCGGATTTGCCTGCGCTGCGCCATCCATGGCTTCGCTGGTCAAATACGCCGTCTCAACGGTAGGGGTAACCCCTCGCCTCCCCGTCTGGAAGCCCGAGGCGTGAGCCGAAGGGATGCCGGGTAGCAGTTTCGGCGGAGACGGTCGGTGGGCACGCGCAGAAGAAGGGAGTCCTTGAGGACTATCTCGCGCCAGGGCCGGAGGCCCGGGTCATCGCCAGCCGACGGAGGTCGGCCAAGGAACGGACGGCAGGATGCCGTGCCGTTCCGTGAAGCATCCATCGAGCATGCCTACCGCCGGCTCCGAATGCGGGTCATTGCCACCTGCCTGAGCGTCCGGCGAGACGGTACGGGGTAACCCCGAGC
>CAMAVC010000092.1 GCA_945861585.1 Planctomicrobium piriforme | reverse complement strand
GAGGATCAGCGAAAGGGTCTCGCTCGATTCGGCCGTGGTATCACGGCTGACGAGCACCGTCACCGGTTTCTGGGTTTCGCCGGGGGCGAACGTGAGCGTGCCGGAAGCGGCCGCATAGTCGCTGCCGACGACCGCAGTGCCGTTGGCCGTGGCATATTGGACCGTCACCGGCTGCGCGCTCGCGGCCGAGAGCGTAACGGTAAAGGTGAGTGGCGTGGTCGTGACCGCACTGCCCGTTCCCGAGACGGCCTGTGGATTGCCCTCGGTGATGGAGAGATCGCCGACCGTGATGCCGGGGGTCGGCGTCGGCATGGGCATGGGCATGGGCATCGTGCCGTGATCATGGCCACCGGGCTGGGTCTGGCCGATCGATGTCTGGGAGCCGTCGGTGACCTGGCCCACCGGGGCGGTCGGCGTCAGCAGCGATGATCGGCTGACGAGCGTGAAGTGCTCGGCAGGGTGGCCGAAAGGCACCTCCAGTTGATCCTCCACGATCTGGTCGTGATGGAATTCGACGTTCCCCGTCACGAGTTGGGCCTTGGTCAGGCCCACGAGCAGGATGCTCTGGTTGGTGGGCAGGACGGAGATCAACAGGCCCTCTGCCGTGTCTGTCACCGAGAGCCGCTCGCGGGTGCCGAAGTAGAGGAAGCTGAGCTTCATCGTGGCCGGATTGAACCCTTCGATCCGCTGCCGGACTCCATATTCGTGCGACCGCACGTAGACCGTGTTGCCATCCCGCGGGCCGATGCCCTGTTCCCAGGAGACCACCCCGCCGATGTCCTGACGCAGGTGCTCGTTCTGGACGACGCCGAAGTTGGCCATCGTGAGATCGCGGTAGCCGATGCCGCGCAGCACCTGGAACTCGGGGGTCGATGCCCACGGATTGACGATCGCCACCTCGCCGGTCTCCGTCTTGGCGATGATCAGGTTGTGGACCGACACGTCAGCGAAGTCGAGGCGGTCGCGGGAGGGATCGAACCCCACGATGTCAGCGGCCGCCGGGTTGACGAGGAACACACGGCCGGTGGTGCCCTCGATTGGGGTCGGGGTCGGAGTGGGCGTCGGAGTCGGAGTCGGAGTCGGAGTCGGAGTCGGAGTCGGAGTCGGAGTCGGAGTTGGAGTTGGAGTCGGAGTTGGAGTGGCCGCCCCGCTGCCGACGAGCGTGATGTTTCGGAGCACTGCCGCGCTGCCGCCGGGGGTGGCGGTGAAGCCGAAGGTGGTCGAGCCACCGGCCGCGAGCGAGCCGTTCCAGCTCTCGTTGCGCACGGTGTAGCGGCTGCCCGATCGACTCGCGATCACGCCATTCCAGAGCGAGGTAATCTGGCCGTCGAAGTCGAACGTGACGGTCCAGCTGCCATACGCTGTGCTGGTCGTGTTGCGAACCGTCACATCGCCGTTGAAGCCGCTGCCCCAGTCGCTCGCGACCGCAAACTGAACTGCCGAGGATGGCAGTGGGGCGGGAGTTGGCGTGGGGGCAGGCGGAGTTGGAGGCGCGGGCACGGGGGTGGGCGCGGGGGCAGGATCGTTGTTGGCGATCGTGACAGTGCCGGTTGGGTCGGCGATCGTTGCCCGCGTCGGCGACGAGAGGTTGATCGAGAAGGTCTCGTTCGGCTCGTAGGTGCGGTCTCCCTGGATTGCGATCAGCACCTGCTTCGTGGTCGTTCCCGCGGCAAAAGAGAGACTGCCGGCCTTTGCCACGAAGTCGCTGCCGGCCGTGGCAGTGCCGTTGGCTGTCGCAAACCGCACGCTCACCGTGGTTGACGCGGGCTGCGAGAGCCGCAGGGTGATGGCCGCGTTTTTCGTGCCGGCGTCACCTTCCGTGATCGTGACGTCGTCGATCGAGATCGACGGGGGAGTGACGGCCATCATCGACCGAGGCTCGAGGGTTTCTGACGACAGGCTGTGGCCGGTCTGTTTGAGCGCGGCCGCCGTCCGCCGGGCGAGGCCGCGGCGAAGCTGCCGCGAGGAGAAGCGAAACCAGTCGAGGTTGAAGAGATCGTTGCCGGTGCCGCCATTCATGGGATGTCCCCTTCGCTTCTTGCGTTTGCCCCAGACGCTGCAATCTATACGGCTTGGAAACGGTCGCCGGACAGCGGTGCGATGCGCGACGGGTCCACGGCGACCGCCCCAGCGAACGAGGGGGCGAAGCGTTTGGTCCAGGGAAAATAGGGGTCGCCACCCACGGCGTTCATCCGGCGTTCATCGTCGGTTCATGCGCCGTTCATGGCGGGAGAAAAATTTGGTCGAAAAAATGACCCGTCGGCGACAGGACACTTGGCACGGCGCTACCCCCGTTTGACACACTCCAGGAAAACAATCGGGGGCTGCTCCAGGAAGGGCCGCCAATAATCGCTGCCGTGCTGCTCGATGCCCTCGTTGGAGACGCGCGGAGCATGCCAGCGAAGCTCGCCGAGTCCGGCCGCATGGAGCGCTGCCTCAAGGGTGGACTTCTGCAAGTAGTAATTCGTCACTTCGATTGTGGTATCCGGCAGATGAAAACTCCAGACGATCGGCGTTCCTTCCACCAGCGATCCGCCGAGCCGCTTGGTAAACCCATAGCCACTGCCCGCCTCAAAGTTGGACGGAGGATCGTCGGGGTTATTGTTGACCGTGACGAAGCGACCACCAGGCTTGAGGCTGCGTGAGATCGCCTGACACATGGCGTTGAGTTCACCGACGGTGCTGGCGTAGTTGAGCAAGTATGCGGCGAAAACCAAGTCCAGCGAAGCCCGATAGTCGATCGACTGAGCATCGCCGACTCGATACTCGATCGCGAGCCGATCGGACTGCTCCTGCTCTCGTGCGAGGTCGATCATCTTCGAAGAAAGATCGATGCCACATACATCTTCGGCTCCGAGGCGCCTCAGCAGCCGCGTGTAATAGCCTTCGCCGCACGCCACATCGATGGTGCGCAGGCCTTGAATCGGACCGAGGATCTGCAGCAGTGTGGCGCGCTCGAGGTGGGTTCTCCATGGCTGCAGCTTCGATGCTTGGTATTCCTTCGCGATCTGGTTGTAGTCCGTTGTCATCGATCTGATCCTTGTTCCAGGGAAGGGTGGGGGGCGGTAGACTGATTCCCATCTCTCTCATCAGCCCTTGCACAAAAACGGGGAAGGGTCATCCTTCTGGCGCAATCACCGGCACCCCTTCATGAAACCGATGATCCACACCTCCTGCCGTCCATGCATCGACCAGACTACCCCAGCAATCGTTGCCTGCCCCAGCCCCGGATTCATTCCGATGCTGGCGGCCCTGATGATGTCGGTCCTGCAGCTGCTCGGAGCCACGCCGGCGATCGCCGCCGATATCCAGCTCTCGCCCACAGGTCCGATCAGCACACCGCAGGCGGCCCGCGACGCCGCCCGAGCTGCCCCCAAGCCCGCGCGAATCATCGTGGCCGACGGGACGTATGCCCTGAAGGAGCCACTCGCGCTCACGGCGGAGGATTCGAAGACCGAGTGGGTGGCGGCCCCGGGTGCATCTCCGGTCTTTTCGGGCGGTGAACGGATCGCGGGGTGGAAGGAGCGGGACGGCCTCTGGGTTGCCTCCATTCCCGAGGTGAAGTCGGGCCGCAGTGTGTTCGAGCAACTGTGGGTCAACGGCCGCCGCGCCACCCGGGCCCGTCATCCCAACCGCGGCTATCTCTTCATCACGACGGCCGCACCCCCGGATGCCTTCGCGGATCTCGGCCCCGCCCCGGAGAAAAGTGCCTTCCAGCTCCCCGCCGAGTCGTATGCACTGCTCCAGTCGATTCCGGCCTCCGAACGGGCCGACCTGCTCGTGACCATCACGCACGATTGGTGCACGACGCAGGCCCGGATCGCCGAGCTCAACGACGTAGCCCGCTGCATTCGCATCAAGGGCCAGAGCCGGTATCCGTTGGTGCCGGGCAGCGACCCGGCCCTGCGACTCTGGCTGGAAAACTATCGCGCCGCGCTCGACAGCCCGGGAGAATGGTTTCTGGATCGGTCGGCCGGCGAGTTGCTCTATCGTCCGCTGCCAGGCGAGCGGGCCGAGGATGCCGTCGCAGTCGTGCCCGCGGCCGAGCGGCTGCTCACGATCAAGGGTGCGAAAGAGGTTCTTGTGCGCGGCCTGCGTTTCGAATTCGACAACGACCGTTATCCCGCCACGGGCCTTTTCGAAGGACAGGCCGCGCCGGGCGTGGGAGCCGCGATCGAGGTGGCCGATAGTCAGCGAATCCGCTTTGAATCGTGCACCGTGGCCCACGTGGGCCGGCATGCGATCCACTTTCACAACGGCTGTTCCGACTCCGCCGTGATCCATTGCCATCTCCACGATCTCGGCGGGGGCGGCGTGGTCGTGGGTGACATGGCGCGGCCCAGGGACGCCGATGTGTGCCATCACGTGGTCGTCGATGACTGCATCATTCAGCATGGAGGCCGGCGACACCCGAGCGCCTGCGGCGTCACGTTCACCCACACGCGGCACTGTGCCGTCACCCACTGCGACATCGCCGATCTCTACTACACCGGCGTGAGCGCCGGCTGGAACTGGGGCTACGGCGAAAGCGTGTCACGCGAGACGCTCGTCGAGAACAACCACATTCATCACCTCGGCTGGTCGTATCTGAGCGACATGGGCGGCTTCTACGGCCTCGGAACCTCACCGGGCACCGCGATCCGTGGGAACCACATCCACCACGTCAACAGCCACCGCTATGGCGGCTGGGGCATCTACTACGACGAGGGCAGTTGCGATTCGCTCGCCGAGAACAACCTCGTTCACGACACCTGGGATTCCGGCTTCCACCAGCACTTCGGCTACGCCAACCGTGTTCGCAACAACATCTTCGCCTTCGGCCGCAAAGCACAGGTGCAACGCAGCCGCAACGAGCCGCGGCTGTGCTTCGTCTACGAGCGCAATATCGTCATCTGGGATCCGCCAGCCACGCTGCTCGACCGCGGCGACACCTCGTGGGCGCTCGTCGACAAGCCCGGCAAGGGTGAACCCGCCGATTCGATCATCTTCCGCGACAACCTCTACTGGTGCACCGACGGGAAGACGCCCGCCCTGCTCAATCAGGGCACGATCACCTGGGATGCCTGGCGGAAGATGGGCCGTGACAAGGGGAGCCTGTTCGCCGATCCGCTGTTCGTCGATGCCGCAGCCCGCGACTTCCGGCTCGTGGAGAACAGCCCGGCCGCGAAGATCGGATTCAAGCCCTGGGATCTCTCGCTGGCGGGCGTCCGCGCCGGTGACGCCGCCTGGCGGGCGGAGGCGGCACGCGGTCACGTGTATCCCGAGTGGGAGAGGGAGGCCCGCCCATGGCCGATGCCCGCCTTTTCCGTGCCGCTCGAAACGTTTGACGCGGCACCCCTGGGCGGGATCGGACTTCCCGCGGCCTCGTTTCAGCGGCCGAAGGGGGAACCCGACCGTGGCGAGGGAGTTGGCGTCACGGCCGACATTTCCTCGCCGCTGCCGATCGACGGCCAGCCCGCGGCGAAGTCGGGACGCAGCCTGAAGGTGCAGGACGCCCCCGACCTCGCCAAGACCTACGAACCGGTGCTCCACATTCGTCCCAGTTGGAGTTCCGGACGGTTCATCGTCGGCTTCGATGCGATGGCCGAACCCGGAGCCGACTGGTTTTTCGAGATGCGGGGCAGGGGCGAGTATGCCGCTGGACCGCTCGTCACGTGGAGGAACGGGCGGCTGTCCGCCGGCACGGGCAACGCGACGCCGCTGGCAGACATCCCGCCGCGCGAGTGGTTTCGGCTGGTCATTACCGCCGAAACCGGGGCCGGCTCCTACGACGTCGAACTCGTTCGACAGGATGGATCCCGCCAGACATTCCCGCAGCTCGCCTGCAAGCCAACGTGGACGGATGCCAGTTACCTGCTGTTCAGCGGCATCGGTGCGAAGAAGGCCGCGTTCTTCATCGACAACGTGCGGCTGCAGCCGGCTCAGCCGGTGAGCAGGTCGCGATAGCGGTCGAGGAAGTGTGAGGCGACCGGGCCCACCCAGGTGGCGGCCTTGTGCCGCGGGAGCACGTGGCGGACGCGAGTGATGTGGCCGCTCGCGTCACGAGTCACGGCCGCTCGTCACCGGTCAAAAGCGTGCGGAAGTGCCGTTGACCGTCCTATCCTGTGACCGAGCACTTTCGACAATCTTGATCTGATCGGCAGTGGAGGAAACTCCCACTGGCATCCTCAGAACGTTCAAGTTCGGCAGTGAAAATATGATTCCGGCAGTGGTCATGCTGTTTAAGAGGCGGTTCGAGAACGAAGAGACACGGACCAGGCCCGCATCGTTCGGAACATTGCTCAATGGCTTTGCAAGAGGCATCAGGATGGCGAAACTCAGACGAGTTGCCGCCGCCTTCACGCGTCGTACAAGCCGCACGGTTTGAGAATCGATGTTCTCCTGACGCCGCATGAGAACGAGCCAAATATCCAAGAGGTCGGCTTCCCAGCGGTCAGCGACAAAGCTGTCGTATTTCGAATATTCCGCTTCACGGCTCTGTGCCCAGTCGAAGAAGCTCTCCTGCCATCTGCCGAGTGCCGATTGGATCTCTTCCTGGGGCGCGGATTGACTGCGGAGTTGATCCAATTTCTTCTGCGCGCCAAACAGAACGCCCAAATCCTCTTCGATTATGGGGATCGCGTATTTTTCCGAAATGGCTTTTGCAAGCGTGGTCTTGCCCGAAGCATTCGGCCCACTGATCGCAATCCTCAAGGCATTGTTCTGCATGGTGACGTCGTCCCCGTTTCTTGATCCATCCGGGATGTGTGGTTTTTAACCTTGGCATCACCAGAAAGGGTAGGTTTGTTGGATGGGACCCGGCCCGGATGGTGCTGCGCGTGATCCGCTCCGCTCGGCCGACGCTTGCCGCAGTGTCATTGGCCGAACTATCCTTTTCCGGGCGGCCCGCAACGCGTTTTATCTCGGCGATCACCGAGAGTTCTTCGAAAATCGCGATCGCAAATGAACGCAACCCTGCCCCGCGAACTCCGCAGTCCCGCCGGATGGCCTGCCGTCCGTCGGACGATGCTCCTCTCGATAGCGATTCTCTGCTGGCTGGCGGCTGGCGGCGTCAATCCCGCCCCGGCCGCCACGACGACCTACACATCGCCCTATGCCGGGGGCACGATCGCCGCCGGCGATGCGGTCGTGTTGGACGACGGCGCGACGATCACGGGCCCCATCACCGCCAACGGCACGCTCCAGTTCAATCAGACGAGTGGCACGCTCACGATGTCGAGTGCTCTCACCGGCAGCGGAACCCTCTCGCTCACCAATGCCGGATCGCTGATGCTGACCGGGACGACCGTCTCCGTAGGAATCGGTCTGGACATGACGACCACGGTTGCCTCCGGCAGGCTGTTGATCGGCAATAACGGAGGGCGCACGCTCTATCTGGGCAACACGAATGGTGGTGTCGGCACGCTCTCGATCAACGGCGGCTATGTCGGCAATGGGAGCAGTTACCTGGGCTTTGGAGCGGGCGGCCAGGCGTCGGTGACGGTCAGCAGCGGTACCTGGTCGAACGGCAGTTTTACCTATGTCGGCTGGGATGGGTCTGGCACGCTCGACGTGACTGGTGGCAGCGTTACCGGGGTGGCTGCCAGCATCGGAAGAAACGTGGGGAGCGTCGGCAGCGTGACCGTGTCGGGTGGCAGCATGTCCTACACCTCAAACCTCACTGTCGGCGACGGTGGCGCTGGCTCGCTCACGATCGGCAATGGCGGCCTTGTGTCGCTACGAGGGAACCTTGTCAGGGGGGCGGCCGGCACGATCAGCCTCAATGCTGGCGGCACGCTTCAGATCGGAACGGGCACGAACACTGGTGTGCTCCTCGGCGGCACCGGCAGTCTCGCCAACAATGGCACGCTCGTCTTCAATCGTTCCACTGCCTCGACCTACACGGGGGTTCTCAGTGGATCGGGGGCGGTCACGAAACTCGGCGCCGGACAACTCACGCTCGGCGGCGCGAACTCCTACACCGGCCTGACCACGATCGCGGGTGGCACGATCGCCCTCTTGGGTGCCGGTTCGATCGGGACCGGTGGCCTGACGCTCAGTTCGGGTGGCAGTTTCGACCTCTCCTCGCTCACGTCGGGCACCTATGAACTGCCCGCGACGGGCAACCTCGCCGGGATCGGCACGCTCTCCGGCAGCGGTCATGCCCTTGCTGTGCTGGGGTCGTTCCTGCCCGGCAGCAGCACCGGCACCGTCACGGTCGGGAGCGGTTTCACGCTCGATCTGTCAAACGCCCTCTCCAGCACGTTCGAGATCACGAGCCCGCTCTACTCGGCAGGCAGTTATGATCTGGTCAACGGGCCGGGTCGGGTGCTTGTCGGCGGCTTGCTCAATCTCAATTTCAGCGGTGGCGTCTACGCCGATGGAGTCGATGTGCTGCAGCTGATTGCCGCGGGCGATTCGATCGGCGGGAGTTTCTCGGCGGTGAACTTCACGGGGCTTTCGGCAACCCAGGCGGCGACGTTCAACCCCGAGAGCGGCTTCGTCTCGATCATCTCGGTTCCCGAGCCGGCCTCATCCCTGTTGGCGGCGATTGGCTTGGCTGCCGCCACCATGATCCAGCGGTCGAGGCGGGCCAGAAGGTGTGCAGGCGACCGCCTCCCCCTTTCTTGATCCATCCGGGATGTGAGGTTTTTTAACCTTGGCATCACCAGAAAGGGTAGGTTTGCTGGATGTCCGCCCCACCCGCAATCCGACTGTGTGCCGAGGCCTTCGGCACCTTTTGCCTCGTGTTCGCGGGCACCGGGGCGGTGGTCGTGAACGAGGTGACTGGTGGCGGCGTCACCCACGTGGGCGTCGCGCTGACATTCGGGCTGATCGTGATGGTGCTCGTGTATGCCCTGGGCAATGTCTCGGGTGCCCAGCTCAACCCGGCGGTCACGATTGGCTTGTGGGCTGCGGGGAGGTTTTCACAGCCGCTCGTGCTGCCCTATGTCGCGAGCCAGTGCCTCGGGGCGATCGGTGCCAGCCTGACGCTCCGATTCTTGTTTTCCGAGAGTGCGACGCTCGGGGCGACGCTCCCCGCCGGCAGCGCAGTCCAGTCGTTCGTGCTGGAGGCGATCCTCACGCTCCTGCTGATGGTCGTGGTGTTGCGGATGGCGGAGGCGAGCCGAGCGGAGAAGCCGTTCGCTGGGCTCGTCGTCGGCGCGGTGATTGGTCTCGAAGCCCTGTTCGCCGGACCGATCAGCGGAGCGTCGATGAACCCGGCCCGATCGCTGGCCCCGGCGCTCGTCTCCATGCATGTCGGCTCGCTGTGGATCTATCTTGTCGCCCCGGTCGTGGGGGCACTCGTGGCCGTGCCGCTGGCTCGCCTGATGCAGGCGTCGGCACGCGGCGAATCAGACGCTCGGGAGGAAGACGAATGAAACGGCTCTTGTTCGTGTGCGTGGAAAACTCGAACCGCAGCCAGATGGCCGAGGCCTTCGCCCGGATGCACGGCAAGGGGGTGATCGAGGCGGCGAGTTCCGGATCGCGGCCATCGGGCCGGATCAACCCGAAGGCGATCGCCGCAATGCAGGAACTGGGCTATGACCTCACGACCCACGCATCAAAGGGGCTCGATGCCTTCAATGGCCAGACAGTTGACGTGGCCGTTACGATGGGGTGTGGCGACGAGTGCCCGCTCGTGGTCGCGGGCCGTCGGGAAGACTGGCAGATTCCCGATCCGCGCGACATGACCCCCGAGCAGTTTCGGGGCGTGCGGGATCTGATCGAGCGGAAGGTGCGCGAACTGCTCGCGTCCCTCGAAGAAACTTCCTGAAAGGCAGCCCATGACGGTCAAGGAATTCAAGGCACTGCTCGCCGCCCATCCCGACACGACCATGCACTGGATGCTGCCCGACAAGTCGTTCGTACCGAGGCACTACCACATCACCGAGGTGGGGCGGGTGCAGAAGGACTTCATCGACTGCGGCGGCACCGTCCGCTCGGCTGCGTCGTGCCTGCTCCAGATCTGGGTGGCCGACGACATCGATCATCGGCTCGAAGCGATCAAGCTGGCGACGATCATGAAGGTGGCCGAGGCCGTGCTGCAGAGCGACGACCTGCCCGTCGAGGTCGAATATGAGGAGGGCACGATTTCGCAGTATCCGCTCGGCGGGGCGGAAGTCACGCCGGCCGGGCTACTCCTGTATCTCGGCACCAAGCACACCGCCTGCCTCGCGCCGGAGAAGTGCGGGGTGGATGGTAACGGCTGTTGTTGAGGCAGGGGCTAAGAGCGTGTGCCTGTCGCCCAGAACACCCTGGGGGCAGATCGTGGCGGACTTTGCGGCCGCCGTATCCGCTCGCACGCGGCATCGGCCGCTTGTGGATACAATTTCGTTCATGATGCAACACAGAAGTGCGACCCCTGTTTCGGTCGGCAGGCTGCTGCCGAGCATCGTTCCGGCAGTGGTCGCGGTTCTCGCTGGAGTTTTTGGAGCGTTGGCTCCGGCGGCAGACACGCCCTCCGGCATCGCGCTCCTCTATCAGTCGGACGCGGCCTACGACCCGCCCACCGCCCAGCGACTAGCCCAGGCAAACCCCCATGATCTGCTGTTTCGGGTGATGGGGCCGCAGACGCCAAACTCGATGCGGGTCGGCGACATCGTGAGTTTTGTCGGAGGCCTCGGGGATTGGTCCGGGCGGCTGTGGTTCAGCGCCGATGCGACAAAGAGTGCGTTCGATCAGGGCTACTGGGGCGGGGCGTACGGCTCAGGCGAGGCGTACAAGGCGTATGTCGATTACCTGGTGACGGTGAACACAACGCTCGCCGCAGGCGGAAAGCGCACGTTCGACGGCATCTTCCTCGAGTGCGAAGGCTCATACCTCCAGAAAGATTCTGATTTCATCGGCCGGACCGGTCTGCTCGGGCAATACCTGGCGTCGAGCAACACAGCCGCGACGCTGATCGGCACGACGGGCTCCTGGAAGCAGGCCAGCAGCTTTGGGAGCCTGAGTGTGGATCTCCTGCCGATCCAGGCCTACAACTTCGACGGCGGTGATCCTCCAGGATTCACCACTCCCTCGACAGCGTCTGCCTCGAGCCTCGCGACCGCGATCTCCGGGACGCTCGCGGGCAACTACGTTGCGGACCCAGGGTCCCTCACGACGCCGGGCGTCGTGGTGATGTTTTCCTACGAGCCACAGTTTTTCGGTGCCCAGGGAGCCGGAGCGGCCGTCTGGGACGCCCCGCTGTTTGAGGACTTTCTGGGCGGCTTTCGCAGCGGCCTCGGGACGTTGGGCGTCAGCGGTTCGGCGACGATCGGCGTCTACGACGTCGGACTCGCGATCGGAGCCTGGGACGGCGCCACGGTTTCCCTCCCGGAGCCCAACGCGCGGTGGCTGGCCGCCGTGGGGATCGTATGCCTCGCCGCCCTACGGTCGATCGTTGCGGTTCGCGGCCGGGCATAAATCCACCATGAACGGCGAGTTTCTCCACGAATGCCGCTCGTGACGCTCCGGGATCTGTCGCTGCGGTTTCGTGGGCCACCGCTGCTCGACGCCGTCACGTGCCACGTCGAGGCGGGGCAGCGAATCGGCCTGTTGGGCCGCAACGGTGCGGGGAAGACGTCGTTGCTGCGACTGCTCGCAGGCGCGATCGAGCCCGACGGCGGCGCGGTGGTCTATGCGCCGGGGGCGACAGTCGCGCTCTTGCAGCAGGACGTGCCCCAGGACCTCGCCGGCCCCGTGCGCGAGGTCGTCGCCGCCGGGCTGTCCGCCGGGACGGACGCGGAGTCGGCCTGGCAGCGCGAGCAGGCCGTCGAGCAGATGCTCGGGCGAATGACGCTCGATGGAGCCGCTGCCTTCGAGGCCCTCTCGGCGGGCCTGAAGCGCCGCGTCTTGCTCGCGCGGGCCCTGATCGGGCAACCGGATCTCCTCCTGCTCGACGAGCCCACGAACCACCTCGATATCGAGGCGGTGGAGTGGCTCGAGGCGTTTCTCGGCCGCTGGCGGGGCACGCTCATGTTCGTCACCCACGACCGCACGTTTCTCCGGCACATGGCCGACCGGATTCTCGAGATCGACCGGGGCCGGATCTTCGACTGGTCGTGCGACTACGACACGTTTCTCGTGCGAAAGGAGGAGGCCCTCGCCGCGGACGAAAAACAAAATGCCCTCTTCGACAAGAAGCTCGCCCAAGAAGAAGTCTGGATCCGCACGGGCATCAAGGCCCGCCGCACGCGGAACGAGGGCCGCGTGCGGGCTCTGGAGGCGATGCGCCGTGAGCGCAGCGAGCGGCGGGATGCGGTCGGCCGCGTGAAGCTCGAGATTCAGGAGGCCGACCGCAGCGGGGCCCTCGTGGCGGCACTCGAAGGAGTGACGTTTCTGCGCGGCCCGCGGGCGATCATTCACGAACTCACCACGACCGTCATGCGGGGCGATCGGATCGGCATCATCGGCCCCAACGGCTCGGGCAAGACCACGCTGCTCAAGCTGATGCTCGGTGAACTCGCCCCGTCGGCGGGTTCCGTGCGGCTCGGCACCAACCTGCGGATCGCATTCTTCGACCAGCTTCGCGACAGCCTCGACGATGAAAAAACCGTGGCCGACAACGTGGCCGACGGCTACGAGACGGTGCAGATCGACGGCCAGCCGCGGCACGTGGTCGGCTATCTGCAGGACTTTTTATTCGCGCCCGACCGTGCGCGGACGCAGGTGAAGTTTTTGTCGGGCGGGGAGCGCAACCGCGTGTTGCTGGCCCGGCTGTTCGCCAAGCCGGCGAACCTCATCGTGCTCGACGAGCCCACGAACGACCTCGACGCGGAAACGCTCGAAATGCTGGAAGCCCGGCTCGTGGAGTTTTCAGGCACCGTGCTCGTGGTCAGCCACGACCGTTCCTTTCTCGACAACGTCGTGACGAGCACGCTGGTGTTCGAGGCGGTGGGCGAGCGCGGAGCGTATGCCGTGAAGGAATACGTCGGCGGCTACACCGATTGGCAGCGGCAGCGACCGCAGGCGACGGCGGCCGCGATGCCCGCGCCGAAGCCGCTCGGCACGGCGGGCGGGCCGCCGCGGCCCGAGCAGCCGGCACCCAGGAAGAAGCGGTCGTTCAAGGAGCAGCGAGAGCTCGATGCGTTGCCAGCGTTGATCGACACGCTGGAGACTGAAGTCGCCGCGCTCCATGCTGCGATGGCGGTGCCCGACTACTTTCGGCAGGCGGGCGATGTGCTGGCCCGCGATCAGGCCCGGCTCCGCGATCTCGAAGCGCAACTCACCCAGGCCTTCGCCCGCTGGGAAGCACTCGAGGCCGGCGGAATCTAGCGCGGCTCACGACCGCGTGCCGATGAAGAGCGTGTTCCAACTGCCGCCGGTCGGATGCGTGCGCGCCTTCACCACGTCGACGGTGAACTCCGCCTGCTCCATGCGGGCCGCAAACCGTGGATCGCTGTCGGCCGACCAGATGGCGAGCCGGCCGCGTGGCCGCAGCGCGGCCCGGGCCCTGCCGAGGCCCTTCGCCGAGTAAAGCCCGTGGTTGGCGGCCGCTGTGAGGCCGCTCGCCCCGTTGTCGACGTCGAGCATGATGGCGTCGAAGCGGGCGGGGCTCGTGGCGAGCACCTCGGCCACGTCGCCGGCGACGATCTCCACGCGGCGATCGTCGATCACGTCGGCCGCCAGGCGGTGCGCCGGGTCGCGGTTCCAGGCGATCACCGCCGGCACGAGTTCGGCCACCACGACGGTCGCGTCGGCCGCCACGTGCCGCAGCGTTTCGCGGAGTGTAAACCCGAGGCCAAGCCCGCCGATGAGCACCGCAGCCCGCGGGCGGTCGCGCAGGCCGGCGCAGGCCAGCTCCGCGAGCCGCTCCTCCGAGTGGTGCTGCCGCGTCGACATCAACTCGACGCCGCCCACGCGAATCGAAAGCGTGCCGTCGTGCTCGTGGAGCGTGAGCGGGGTGCCGTCGGGCGTGGTGGCTGAGTCGAGGAGCCGGGTAGGTTTCATGGGAAAAATTGTATCTTTGTGCCATGCACCCTGCCGCGCTGCCGATCGACGCCCTCCTCGCGCACACGCGCGAGCGGTTCACGAAGCGCACCGGGCCCGGAGGGCAGCATCGCAACAAGGTGCAGACGGCGGTCGTGCTCGTGCATGAGCCCACGGGCATCTCGGCCGAGGCATCGGAGCGGCGCAGCCAGCAGGAAAACCGCGAGGTGTCCATCCGGCGGCTGCGGCTCCGGCTCGCGCTCGAGCACCGCGCGCCGGCGCTCGCCGGCCCGTCGCCACTCTGGCAGTCGCGGGTGCGGGGCGGAAGGCTCGTGGTCGCCGCGACGCACGACGACTACCCGGCATTGGTCGCCGAAGCGATCGATCAGTTGGCGGCCCAACGGCTGTCGATGCCGGCGACGGCGACGTTGCTCGGCGTGTCGGCGAGCCAGCTCGCTGGGCTCTTTCGTAAGGAGCCGCAGGCGTGGACCGTGCTCAATCGGCTCCGAGGTGCTGCAGGCATGCCGGCGCTCAAGTAGCCTGTGCACAATCAGCGGCGGACGTCGATGATGCCGACGGCGAGGCGACGGTCGGTGAAGTAGGGATCGCCGCCGCCGTTCTTGCCCTCCGCCTGGGCGTGGAACTGCTCGACCCAGTAGTAGCCGTCGAGGGCTCCGGCGCGGATCGAATCGGCCACGAGCTTGTTGCGCTCGCCGTCGATGTTGGGGCTGATCTTGTGCGTGATGCCGCCCGTGGTGCGGCTGATCTCCACGCGCTCGTCATACGTGGCCGCGCCGAGCCAGAGCGGCCGGCCGGCGCGGTCGCGGTCGTGCGATCGCCAAAACCGCACGTGGTGCCGCTGCTTGGGGCTGTCGCCGACGGGCTGCTCGAAGGCGGCGTCCTGCTTGCGGCCCCAGAGGAAGAGATCGCTCACGGGCGCGTGGGCGTAGGGCTTGTGGAGGACGACGTCGGCCGCGATCTCGAGCGACGTCTTGAGCGTGATCGGGTCGGCGG
>CAMAVC010000091.1 GCA_945861585.1 Planctomicrobium piriforme | reverse complement strand
ACCCGGCCGAGTTCAAAGACTTCCACTTCAAAGCCGAGGTGATGACGAAGCCCGGCTCGAACTCCGGCATCTTCTTCCACACGGCGTTCCAGCCCGAGGGCTGGCCGGCCGTGGGCTATGAGATGCAGGTCAACAACTCCCAGAAGGATCCGGTGCGCACCGGCAGCATCTACAACGTGGTGAAAAACTTTACGCCGCCGGCCAACGACGACACCTGGTTCACCCAGGAACTGATCGTGAAGGGCAAGGCAATGGCGGTGATCGTGGACGGCCGCGTGCTCTTCGAGTTCGTGGAGCCTGAGGGCGTCGCCGGCACCCGCAAGCTCTCCACCGGCACGTTCGCCCTCCAGGCCCACGACCCGGGCAGCGAAGTCCACTACAAGAACATCCGCGTGAAGCGGCTGTAGGACAGGCTTCAGCCTGTTATGCCCCACCCAGTTGATGCGCACCGGCTTCGGGCTCCCCATATCCCGCTCGCCGGACGTTCACCTCCGCCCTCCAGGCTTCGGCTCACTCGGATTTGCCTGCGCTGCGCCATCCATGGCTCCGCTGGTCAAATACGCCAGCGAGCGGGACACGGGGAGCCCGAAGCCTCCTCAACTCAATCAGGAGGGCGAGGCTCGGGGTTGTCCCCTACTATTGAGACGGCGTATGTGACCAGCGCAGGCAGGATGCCGGAGCGCAGGCACATCCGAGCGAGCGAAGGCCAGGATGGCCGCAGTGAGCGTCCGGCGAGATGGTATGGGGCAACCCCGAGCCGGCGCGCAGCCAAGCGGGATGCTGGCCATACTTCGTGTTGACTCGGCCTCGTCGCCGGCCGTATTTTCCGGGGTGAAAGCGAGGTGACTTCATGATTCAGTCCGCCATGCCTGCCGGGATCCGCGACGACATCACCCAGTGCATCGGCCGCACGCCGCTCGTGCGGCTGCGGCGCGTCACCGACGGCTGCGTCGCCACCGTCGTCGGCAAGATCGAAAACATGAATCCGCTCGGGAGCGTGAAGGACCGGATCGCCGTCGCGATGATCGACGCGGCCGAGGCGGCTGGGAAGATCGGCCCCGATACCGTCGTCATCGAGCCGACGAGCGGCAACACGGGGATCGGCCTGGCATACGTGTGCGCCGCGCGGGGCTACAAGCTGCGGGTCACGATGCCCGAGAGCATGAGCCTGGAGCGGCGGCGGATGCTCAAGGCGCTCGGCGCCGAGCTCGTGCTCACGCCAGCCGCCGAGGGTATGCCCGGCGCCGTGCGGCACGCGGAGGAGATCAGCACGTCGAGCACGCAGTTCTTCATGCCGCAGCAGTTCAAGAACCCGGCCAATCCCGACATCCACCGCCGGACCACGGCCGAGGAGATCTGGGCCGACACCGACGGGCGGGTCGACATTCTCGTGTGCGGCGTGGGCACCGGTGGCACGATCACGGGCTGCGGCGAGGTGCTCAAGGCGAAGAAGCCGGAGCTCAAGGTGGTGGCCGTCGAGCCACTCAACAGCCCCGTGATCTCGCAGAAGCTGTCCGGCGAGCCGATCAAGCCGGGGCGGCACACGATCCAAGGGATCGGGGCGGGATTCATCCCGGAGATCTTGAACCTCGACATCATCGACGAGGTGATCAAGGTCGACGACGAAGACGCGATGGAGACAGCCCGCCAGATGGCGAAGCGTGAGGGGCTGATGTGCGGCATCAGCTGCGGCGCCGCGGCGTGGGGTGCGCTGCAGGTGGCGAAGCGGCCCGAGAACGCCGGCAAGATGATCGTGGTGGTGCTGCCCGATCTGGGCGAGCGCTACCTCTCGACTCGGCTCTTTCCGGAGTAGGAGTAGGACAGGCTTCAGCCTGTCAATCTTCAGCCTCTCTGCTTTTGACAGGCTCAAGCCTGTCCTGCGTTTTCTGCGCAAACAACCAATCGAGGACGGCCGGATCGCGGTAGGCGGGCGTCCACGAATCGTGCCCCACGCCGGGGAGCTCCGAATACTTCGGGCTGCCTCCCGCGGCCCGGATCGCAGCGATCATGCTTCTCGACCGCTCCACTGGCACCACCGTGTCGGCATCGCCGTGGAAGCACCAGATCGGCAGCTTTGCGAGCCTGAGCGCCGTGGTCTCGTCGCCCCCGCCGCAGATCGGCAGGAGCGCCGCAAACCGCTCCGGCTGCCGGGCCGCGAGGTCCCACGTGCCGAAGCCGCCCATCGAGAGCCCGGTGAGATAGATGCGGGCCGGATCGACGGCCTCGCGGGACGTCACCGCCTGAATGGCCGTGACCGCCGCGAGCAGGTCGGTCGTGAGCGGGCCCTGGGGCAAGCTCTTCGTGTCGGCCCACGAAACATCGACCCAGCGCTCACCCTCACGGCACTGCGGCGCGAGCAGGAAGCAGGGATGCCGCTCGCGGAGCGCGGGCTCGGCCATCCACGTGGGCAGATACTTGAGCTGCTTGTCGTTGTCGCGGCCGCGCTCGCCGGCTCCGTGCAGAAACACGACGAGCGGATAACGCTCGCCCGCCACGGGGGCAGCCGGCGCGAGCAGCCGGTAGCGAAACTCCACCTCCTGGCCCGCCTCGGTGACGCTCACGCTTCCCGTGGCGAAGGGCGCCATCTCAGCCCTCTCCGGGGTCGCCGAGCGCGAGCTTCACGCGCCGCGGCATCGCCATCCGGCCGAAGAGCCCAACGGCGCCTTTCGGCAGCCCGAGAAACTCGAGCCGCTCGAACCACTGCGGCACCTCCGCCGCGAGCTTGCCGACCGCCGTGCCGCGGAGATCGAGCGAGCGGAGGTTTTTCAGCTCCTTGAGCTGGAGGAGCCCTTCGTCGGTGAGCGATCCCCCGGCGAGGTCGAGCACCGCGAGATCCTTGAGCGAGGCTGCGCGAAAGCCGAGTAGGATCGCGAACACGTCGTCGGCGGCCGGGCCCTGCAGCCGCACCGTCACGAGCTTGTCGGCCACGCGGCCGAAGTCGTCGCCAAAGCTGCTCTCGAGCCACTCAGCCTCTTCCATCTCCACCTCGCCGCCGCGCTCGATCGTCTCGGTCACGACCTCCTGCTGCTCGGCGTAGGCTTCGATCTTCGAGGCGAGCCACTCGAGCTTGCCCGCCTTGAACTTCACGTAGTCGTTGGCCTCGTCAAACGCTTTCTGCAGCCGCATGAATGCGGCAGCGTCGCCGCCACGGTCAGGGTGGGCCGTGCGGGCCTTCGCCAGATAAGCCTGCTTCACGTCTTCCGCCGTGACCGGAGGCATGAGCCCCAGGATCACGATGCACTCGGGCACGGTGCGGTCGGCAGACTTGGGGCGCGGCTTTGGCGGGAGGGACGACATGCCGAGGAGCGTAAACCACGCGGGCTGGGTTTGCCACGGTTTGCCACGGTTTTGCCGTGTTTTTTCCCGGGGCTCGAGTCGCCTTGCCCCGTCGGCGGCGATTCCCTACCTTGCCGCCTCCCGAGATCGGCCAAGGAGGGCTTTTCGATGCAGTGGCTCGGACAGACGCTCGCTCGCGTGCGCGCGGGCCTCGCGCCCCGGGGCGGATCGCTCCGCGAGGTGGCGGCCCTTGTGGGAATCGTGGTGGCCTGCCTCGGCTGGAGGCTCCTGGCCGGAGGCGCCGCGGCCGACGCCGCCCCCAAGCAGCCGGCCCGAGCTGCCAAGTCGGGCACGGCGGCGACCGCCTCAGCGGCGTCTGCCCCTGAAAAACTGATGGCGATGGTCAATGGCGTGGAGATCGGCGAACGGGCGCTGAGCGCGGAGTGTCTTGCCCGGCACGGCGCGGGCGTCGTGGAGACGCTCGTCAACAAGGCGATCATCGACCAGGCCTGCCGCCAGCAAGGGGTCGCGATCACGCAACAGGACGTCGATGCCGAGATCGACGCGATGTCGCGGCGTTTCAGCGTGCCGCGTGACAAGTGGATCGAACTCATCCAGCAGGAGCGAGGAGTCTCGCCGCAGCAATACGCCGATGAGATCGTGTGGCCGATGCTCGCGCTGCGCAGGCTCGCTCATGCCACGATCGAGCCCTCCGCCGACGAGGTGAGCAAGGCCTTCGAGAACCAGTTTGGCGGCACCGTGAAGGCCCGGATCATCGTCGTGAAGTCGCGGCAGGAAGCCGAACAGATACGGGCCAAGGCGGTGGCCGCGCCCGACGAGTTCGGGGCGCTCGCCCGCCAGCACTCCGTCGACGTGGGCAGCGCGAGCGCCAATGGCTGGGTGCAGCCGATCCGCAGGCATTCCGGGGAGCCCGCATTCGAGACGATCGTGTTCGGCCTCGCCCAGGGAGAGATTTCACCGGTGGCCCAGGTGGCCGACCAGTTCATCCTCGTGAAGTGCGAAGGGCACCTGCCCGCCGCCGACGTGAAGCTCGCCGACGTGAAGCCGCGGCTCGCCGAGGAACTGCGCGAGAAGAAGAGCCGGGTGGCCTCGAGCGAGGTGTTCCGCACGCTGCAGGCGGCGGCGAAAGTCGAGAACGTGATGAACGACCCGGCCAGGGCGGCCGCCCAGCCGGGCGTGGCGGCGGTGGTGAACGGGCAGGCGATCCCGCTCGACACCGTTCGCCAGACGTGCGTCGACAGGCACGGGGCCGAGGTGCTCGAGATCCTCATCACCCGGGCCCTGCTCGGGCAGGCCCTCGAACGGGCGAGCCAGCAGGTGGCCCA
This sequence comes from Planctomicrobium piriforme, assembly GCA_945861585.1. GTDB lineage: Bacteria > Planctomycetota > Planctomycetia > Pirellulales > UBA1268 > RGVT01. Next base: position 10,823 of record CAMAVC010000091.1, on the reverse strand, counting down.
GGCCGACATCGACGCCGAGATCGCTCGCGCCGCCGACCTGATGGGGTTTCGCAAGCCCGACGGCTCGATCGATACGGCCGGCTGGCTCGAACGGGTGACCCGTGAGCAGAAGGTGCCGATGCGGCATTACGTCGAGGACATCGTGCAGCCGACGGTGGCCCTCAAGAAGCTCGTGGGCAAGGTGGCCGTGACGCAGGAAGACCTCGACAAGGCGTATGCGGCGACGTTCGGCCCGCGGGCCCGCTGCCGTGTGATCGTGCTCGACAACCAGCGCCGTGCGCAGGAGGTCTGGCAACTGGCCCGGCAAAACCCGACGGCCGACGCGATCGGCGAGCTCGCGGAAAAATATTCAGTCGATCCCACGAGCCGCACGCTCCGCGGCGAGGTGCCGCCGATCCAGCGGCATGGCGGCCAGCCGGCGCTCGAGCGAGAGGCTTTTGCCCTCCAGCCGGGTGAGCTCTCGGGCGTGGTGCAGATCGCCGACCGGTTCATCGTGCTTTTCTGTGAGGGCTACACGCAGCCGGCCGCAGTGAACCTCGCCGAGGTGCGCGACGAGCTCTACGACGACATCTTCGAGAAGAAGCAACGCATCGAGATGGCCCGCGCCTTCTCGCACCTGCGCGAGGCCGCCACGATCGACAACTTCCTGGCCGGCACGAGCCAGTCGCCCCCCGCTGCTTCCGCGGCCCGCGCCGGCACGCTCCCGAAGACGTCGATCTCGCAGCGCGAAGCCGACGAGCTTGCCATGCCGCGGGCGGGCAGTCGCCGGGCTTCCGCGGCGGGCTCGGGCGTGGTGCCGGCGTCGCTCGACGCCCCCGGCGGGCCGGTCCCGCAGGCTCGGTAGCGGGCGTGTGCGGCTCGGCGATAGAATCGAGGCTTCTCCGGAAGCCCATGCGACATGCAGCCCACCGACCAGCCAGCCGTCCAGCCTCAGGTGCCCGATCCCACGGAAACGGCCGACGGGCCAGCCGAGGGGGAGAAGCCGTTCGAGTTTCGCGTCGCAGACCGGATCTCGCAACTGCCCCCCTACCTGTTCGCCCGCATCAATCAGGCCACCTACCAGCGACGCCGCGCCGGGCACGACATCATCGACATGAGCATGGGGAACCCCTCCGATCCCCCGGCCCAGTTCGTGATCGACAAGCTCGCCGAGGCGGCCAACGATCCGCGCAACCACGGCTACGCCCCCGCCCTCGGCATCATGAGCCTGCGGCGTGAGGTGGCATCGCGGTATCTGAAGAAGTGGGGCGTGCGGCTCGATCCAGAGAGCGAGGTGATCTCCACGCTCGGCTCCAAGGAAGGCTTCGGCCACCTTTGCCTGGCGATCATCGGGCCGGGCGACAGCGTCGTGGTGCCGGCGCCGTCGTACCCGGCCCACGTCTACGGCGTGGCGCTGGCGTCGGGCAAGGCGATCCTCATCGACACGACCGACCCCGACCGCTATCTCGCCGACATCGCCCGCACCTGCGAGCGCGAGAAGCCGAAGATGGTGATCGTGAATTTTCCCCACAATCCCACGGCCACGGTCGTGGGGCCCGACTTTTATGTCGAGGTGGTGAAGCTCGCCAGCCGCTACGGCTTCATGCTCGTGTCGGATCTCGCCTACGCCGACGTGACGTTCGACGGCTACGAGACGCCGAGCATTCTCTCCGTCGACGGGGCGAAGCGGCTGGCCGTCGAGTTCACGACGATGAGCAAGGGCTTCAACATGGCCGGCTGGCGGGTGGGCTTCTGTGCCGGCAACCGCGACATCGTGCGGGCCTTGGGCACGATCAAGACGTATTACGACTACGGCATGTTTCGCCCGATTCAGATCGCGGCGATCATGGCCCTGCGCAACGGCGAGGCCGACGTGGCGGCCCAGGCGAAGGTGTACGAGAAGCGGCGTGACGTGCTCTGCGAGGGTCTGGCTCGCGTCGGCTGGCCCGTGACGGTGCCGAAGGCGAGCATGTTCGTGTGGGCGAAGATCCCCGAGCCGTTCGCAAGCCGGATGTCGAGCATGGACTTCGCGGCGATGCTCTTGGAAAAGGCCGACGTGGCCGTGAGTCCTGGCGGCGGCTTCGGCGTCGCCGGCGAGGGCTATGTGCGGCTCGCGCTCATCGAAAACGAGAATCGCCTCCGCCAGGCGGTGCGCCAGATCGGCCGCGCCCTGAGCGAAGAGCTAAAAGTCGCAGCGACGGCCTAGCGAAGCCGCCACACCTTGTTCACGGCACGTCTCGACATCGTGTCGAACGTGCCTTGGCCGACATCCGTCGGCTGGTGGTGACCCGGCCCTCCGGGCCTGGCGCTAGGGTGCCCGTCCTACTCCTCGAGTTCGGGCAGGACGGCTTCGATGGCGGCGGCTTCGCGGAGCTTTTCGAGGGCCTTGGCCTCGATCTGCCGCACCCGCTCCTTTGTCACGCCCAGGGCCGAGCCGACTTCCTTCAGGGTCTGCGGCTCGTGCTCGTGGTCGAGGCCGTAGCGGCGGATGATGATCGTCTGCTCGCGGGAGTCGAGCCGGTCGAGAAACTTGCCCACCTGCTGCAGGCGGTCGCTCTCGGCGACCCGCTGCTGATACTCGTCGGTCCGCACATCCGTCGCCGACTGGAGCATGTCCATGTCGGCCGCCCGGAACCGGTCGCGCCGCTTGTGCTCGTCGGGGATCGTGCGGGCGTAATTCTTCATGATCGCCCACGAGGCGTAGGTGCTGAACTTGTTGCCCCGGGCATAGTCGAACTTTTCGACGGCCCGGATGAGCGACATGTTGCCATCGCTCACGAGATCGAAGAACGCATCGCCTGGCGCCACGCGGCGCTTCGCAATCGAGACCACGAGCCGGAGATTGGATCGCACGAGCCGGTTTTTGAGGGCCACGATCTCAGCGTAGAGCTTGTCGATCTGGTCCATCAGCCGGGTGCTCGGATGCTCCGGGTCGAGCTGCTCGCGGAGCTGCGAGGCCTTGTGCTTGAGGTAGTTGAACTTCCTGAACAGCCACACCTCCTGCTCTCGCGTGAGCAGCGGCACTTCGTAGAGGCTCGCGAGGTAGGCCGGCAGGCCGGTGGGACGCCGCACCTTCTTCACGGGGTCGTGCTCGCCGGGGAACGGCTGATTGACCACCTGCTCGGCGCTCTTCCGCGCGAACAGGGCGTTGGGAATGTAATCGAGCGGCAGGTGCATCACGTGCTCCGCCCGCTGGGCGAGGATCACCCGATAGATGCTGGCCTTCGACCGCCGATACCGGGTGGCGATCGATTCGACCGGCTCACCCTGGGCATAGAAGTGGTAGATCCGCTCGCAGGTCTCGGGCCGGAGGCGGCCGTCGCTCGGACCAAACACCGCGGCCTCGGGGTGGTCGTGGTCGTGCTGCTTGATCGTGTAGCGGATCGTCTCGATGCTGCGATGCAGCCGCACGGCGATGCGGCGATGCACGTCGGCCGGGCAGGCCCCCGCGGCGGCGAGCCTGCGGGCCCAGGCGATGATCCGGTCGTGCTCATCGTGCGAAAGCTGGCTGAACCGCGCTCCCCGCTCGATGCGGCTTGGATTGGCGGCGATGAACCGCTCCACGGCACTCGCCAAAAAGCCGACCCGCTTCCGGCCGCCCACCTCGTAGCGCTGGGCGACGAGACCGTGCTCACGCCAGCGGGAGATCGTCTTCGTGGAGACGTTGAACCGCTTCGCCAAATCCTCAATCGACAGCACCTCTTCGTGTGCGAGGAGGCTGGCGGGGGAGGCAGGATTGGTCACCGCCTGGGCATGCTCTGCCGTGGCGTGATCGTTTGACAAAAAGGACATGAAGGGGCCCGTGGAGTTGGAACGCATGACTTTTCTCCCTGCCGGCAATCCTTTGCCGACTGTGTTGTGTTGCTCGGAGCGAAACGACGCCTCGGAACCACTGTCCGCGCTCGAAGGGGCTTCCTGGCCCCCTTACCACCATGCCCGGGACGCGAGAGTTATACGAACGTCTGCCGCGGGCGGTTCATCAGGGCGGTTCGATTCTTGAATGTTTTTGGAGGCCTCCACGCAACCGGCCTTCGGCACGGGCCGCGCAACTCCTTGGCACTGCTTGGCTTGTGTATGCTCGCCGGCCTTGACTGCGTCGCACGGGCGAGTCTTCCTGATCCGTAAACCTAATCATTAAAGCGATTTCCTCACAGGAGACACTTGGTATTCGTGGCCCAAAGAGCCGAAAACCCTCCAGGGAGCGGGGGACTTCGGGAGGAGGCAGGCATGAATCGGGGAGCATTTCTGGGGGCCGTGTTGGCGGGGCTTGCCTGGGCGGGCGGTGGCGTGGCTTCCAGCGACGAGGCAGTGTTCGAACAGCCCCCGACCGTGCGGCGAGTCGCCATGACGCTCACTGCCGAGGGGCAGTTGTTCGGTCCCGTGACGGGAGCCGCGGAGCCGGCCCGCCAGCCGATCGCCATGAACGGCGTGTTTCAGTTCGACGAAGAGGTGCGCCCTTTGGCGGCGGAAGCCGTCGCGGTGCGGCGGTATGTGCGGGCCGAGGCGACGATCGAAGCCGACGGTGCCGAGCAAAGGCTTACGCTCGCCGCCGACGCGCGCGAGGTGTCGATCGCCCGACTGGGAACCACGCCCCTGCCTTATCTGGCCACTGCCTATCTTTCGCGGGATGAACTCGAGCTGCTGGAGACGCCGTTCGACTCGATCCTGCTCGAAGACCTGCTCCCCGGCCGCGCGGTCGCGAGCGACGATCACTGGCCGCTTGCCGGCGACCTGGCCGCGGGCCTGCTGGCGATCGACACGGTCGAGACCGGCGTGCTCGAGGCGCGCATCGTCGAGATCGTCGACGGGATGGCCCGCATCACGCTCGCCGGCGCGGTGGACGGCGCCGTCGACGGCGTGCCCACGCACGTGGTCGTGGACGGTGAATTCACCGTGGCCGCGGAACCCGACGAAGACGGCTTCATGCTGGTGGGCGACGTGACGCGGGTCGATGCCACGGTGAAGGAAAATCGGCAGGCGAGCCACGTGGCAGCCGGCTTCGAAATCGAGGCCACGATCGCGATCGCCCGCGAGCCGGCCACCGATGCGTCGACCGATGGTGCGGACGCCGCCGACGAGACACCGGCCCGCGTCGTCCGCCGCCGCGGCCCCGGCAAGCCCGGCAGCGTCTGGTATCGCGATGCGGAAGGCCGCTACGACCTCGTGCACGATTCCGGCTGGCGAGTGGTTGAAGAGGATGCCGGGGGCGTCGTGCTGCGGCTGCTCGACCTCGGTGCGCTCGTCGCCCAGTGTTCGATCACGGCGCTGCCGCGGTCGGAGGATGCCGCGCCGCCGACCGTCGCGGAGGTGAAGAAGCATGTCGAACAGTCGCTCTCCGGGCAGTTCAGGCGGTTCGACGCGACGAACGAGACAACGCGCGAGGACGACGGCGTGCGGGTCGTGCGGGTGGCATCGGAAGGCAGCGCCGAGGGGCTGCCGTTTCGGTGGGTGCACTACGTGCTCACCGACGGTGAGGGCCGCCGCGTGAACGTGGCGTTCATGTACGAGGCGTCGCTCGAGAAGCGGTTTGCCGACGCCGACGCCCGGCTCGTGGCCGGCCTCGGCTTCCTGGCCGAACCCCACCGTGAGGCCCGCCTGCCACGGAAAACCGACATGCCTTGACGCCTCCCCCGGCGGGCAGGAATATGGTGGCACTTTCCCGGGGAACTGCGGCCCTCCACGTCAGGCGGCCGCCCGGGAAGCCGCGCGAGGAGCTGTGCTGTTGGCAAGTGCCGAGGCCACGACTGCATCCCCGCCGCCGGCGAGCAGTCAGTGACCGGAGGCGCGAGCCATAGATAAGCAGCATCGCATCAACGAGCAGATCCGGATCACTCCGATCCGGGTGATATCGGCCGAGGGCGCCCAGCTCGGCATCATCCCGACCGAGGAAGCCCTCTCGCTCGCGCGGGAAGCCGGCCTCGACCTCGTGGAGGTGGCTCCCAACGAGAAGCCCCCCGTCTGCCGGATCATGGATTTCGGCAAGTTCAAATACCAGCAGAAAAAGAAGCAGCACAAGACTCACGTCCATCAGACAAAGATCAAGGAGATCCGCCTCCGCCCCAAGACGGGCGATCACGATATCGAGTTCAAGGTGAACCAGGCCAAAGGCTTCCTGCAGCACAAGGACAAGGTGATCGTGTCGGTCGTGTTTCGCGGCCGTGAATTGGCCCACATCGACGAAGGGCAGCGGGTGATGAAAAACATCCTCGTGCAGCTCGACCCGGTGGGCAAAGTCGATTCCCCGCCGCAGCAAATGGGCCGCCGGCTGGTGTGCACACTGTCGCCCAAGTAACGTTCTCTGTTCCTCGAATCACAGGAGTTTCCCATGCCGAAGCAGAAGACCCACAAGGGCGTGAAGAAGCGTTTTCGGGCCACCGCCACCGGCAAGGTGAAGCACCGCCGCGCCGGCACGAGCCACCTCCAAGTCCGGCTCACGGCCAAGCGCAAGCGCGACCTCCGCGGCACCGGCGTGCTCGCCAAGTCCGACACCCCGAAGATCCTCGAAGCACTCGCGCACAACAGATACTGACTCCCAGGCAAACTATCGGCATCCAGCCGATTTTTGCCTTGCCAGTGGCGGTGCGCCGGCTCGGGGTTACCCCGTACCATTTCGCCGGACGTTCACCTCCGCCCTCCAGGCTTCGGCTCGCTCGGATTTGCCTGCGCTGCGCCTGGCGAATGTCGCGCCGTTGCCGCCGTCCCGGCGTCGGCGACGGCTTACGGTCGCCGAGCAAAGCTCGGCTCCCACACGCGAACGTCAGGGCCGGAGGCCCGGGTCAGCACCAGCGGGCGGAGGCCCGCCAAGCGAACAGCGGCACGATGCCGGGTGTTCGCGTGAAGATGGCTCCGCTGGTCAAATACGCCGGCTCAACGGTAGGGGTAACCCCGAGCCTCCCGTCTTCAGTTGAGGAGGCTTCGGGCTCCCCGTGTCCCGGGCGCCGGCGTAGCTGACCAGCGCAGGCACGATGCCGGAGCGCAGGCAGGTCCGAGCGAGTGAAGCCCAGGATGGGCGCAGCGAGCGTCCGGCGACGGGATGCGGGGAGCCCGAAGCCGGCGCCCATCAACTGCAGCGAACCCCCGGCGACACTCGCATGTGCGCTGGGGGGATCCTCTCGGCTTACGCCTCGGGCTTCCGGAGAGCCTCGCTGAGGCTGGGGAACATCGCGGGAATTCGGGCTGCCCTTGCATTTCGGCGGTTTCAGGAGACATTAAGGGGCTTCCCGGATTCACGAAGGCAGAGAGTCATGCGTACCAAGAGTGTCGTCCCCCGGCTGCGGGCCAAGAAGCGGCTGTTCAAGCGGGTGAAGGGTTCCGTGGGCGGCCGTCGTCGGCTGCTCCGCACGGCCAAGGAATCGATCATCCGCGCCGGTGTCTACGCTCGCCGCGATCGGCGGCGCAAGAAGCGCGACTTCCGCCGGCTGTGGATCGTGCGGATCAACGCGGCGGTCCGGGAGCGGGGCATCCGCTACAGCCAGTTCATCGCGGGCCTCGAGAAGATCGGCAGCGAACTCGACCGGCGCACCCTCGCCGAGATGGCCGTGCTCGACCCCACCGGCTTCGACGCCGTGGTGGAGCAGGTGCGGAAGGCGCTAGGCCTGCCGGAGCCGGCCGCGGTCGCGTAAGGCAGTGTCCACGGTCGCGCTCGATTCGTTCGTGGCCGAACTCGACCGCTTCCGGGCCGATGCGGTCGCAATGCTTGCGGCGGCCGCCGATGCCGACACCGTGGAGCGGGCCCGGGTTGAATTGCTCGGTGCCAAGAGCGGGCGGCTGAAGGCGATTCAAAAACTGCTCGGCGGCTTGGCTGGGCCTGACAAGCCGGCCGGCGGCAAGCACTTCAACGAGGCGAAAGAGGCCGTCGCCGCGGCGCTCGAGGCGGCGCAGGCCCGGGTGGCGGGCGCGGCCGCAGCCGTCGAGGCGCTCGACGTGACGCTGCCGGGTGAGCCGGTGCGGCTCGGGCATCTGCATCCGATCACGCAGACGATTCGGCGCGTGCAGGAGATCATGGGGCGGCTCGGGTTCGAGAGCGTCGACGGACCCGAAGTCGAAGACCAGTGGCACAACTTCGACGCCCTGGCGATCGGGCCCGAGCATCCGGCCCGCGATCCACTCGACAATTTCTATCTCGCGGTCGCCCGCGGGGCCGATCCCCTGCTCCTGCGGTCGCAGACGAGCACGGTGCAGATCCGCGTGATGGAGCGGCGGAAGCCTCCGCTGCGGATCGTGTCGCTCGGCCGGGTCTACCGGCCCGACACGGCCGATGCCACGCACTATCCGATGTTTCACCAGGTCGAGGGCTTGTTCGTCGAGCCAGGCACCACGATGGCCCACCTCAAGAGTGTGTTGCGGCTGTTCGCTTCGAGCTTCCTCGGTGGCGACGTGCACGTGCGGTTTCGGCCGTCGTTTTTCCCGTTTACCGAGCCGAGCGTGGAGGTCGACATGGAGTGGGGCGGCCGCTGGATCGAGATGGGGGGCGCCGGCATGGTCGATCCCGCCGTGCTCGCGGCTGTGGGCTACGACCCCGACGAGGTTTCGGGCTTCGCCTTCGGGCTGGGCGTCGAGCGGATCGCCGCCCGTCGCTACGGCGTCGCCGACATCCGCGATTTCTACCGCAACGACGTCAGGTTTCTGGAGCAGTTCTGACGCCATGATCATCTCGCTCAACTGGCTCGCTGATTACGTGCAGATTCAGGCGCCGACGGAGGCGCTCGTGGAGCGGCTTCTCATGGCGGGGCTCAATCACGAGTCGACCGAGACGGTCGGCGCTGATACGGCCGTCGATATCGAGGTGACGAGCAACCGCCCCGATTGCCTCGGGCACATCGGCGTGGCCCGGGAGGCGGCGCTGTTGTTCGCCCGCCCGCTCCACGTGCCCGATCCGCGGCCGCTCGAAGGGGCGGGGCGGGCCGTCGAGAGCGTGAACGTCGAGATCCGTTCGCTGGATGTGTGCCCCTTCTATTCGGCCCGCGTGATCCGCGGCGTCCGGATCGGGCCGAGCCCGCAGTGGCTCGTCGACCGGCTGGCGACGGTGGGCGTGGAGAGCGTGAACAACGTCGTCGACGTGACGAACTACGTGATGCTCGAGTGCGGCCAGCCGCTCCATGCCTTCGATCTGGCGAAGCTGCGCGGAAGCCGGATCGTCGTCCGCCGGGCAGTCGACGGCGAACAGTTCACCGCGCTCAATCACAAGACGTATGCGCTCACGGGCCAGATGTGCGTGATCGCCGATGCCGAGCGGCCCGTGGCGCTCGCGGGCGTGATGGGGGGCGCCGACTCGGAGATTTCCGCCGACACGGCAGACGTGCTCCTCGAGTCGGCGCAGTTCGCGCCGCTCGCTGTCCGGGCCGCCGCCCGTGGGCTCGTGCTGCAGAGCGCGTCGTCGTATCGCTTCGAGCGCACGCCCGATCCAGCCGCGGTGGCATGGGCGAGCCGCAGGGCGGCCGCGCTGATTCTGGAAACCGCCGGGGGAACGCTCGAGCAGGGCATGGCGACGGCGGGCACGCTCGCCGGCACGCAGGCCACGATTCCCTTGCAGCCCGGCCGTGTGGCCGAGGTGCTCGGCATCGACATTCCTGCGGCGCGGCAGCATGCGATCCTCACGGGGCTTGGATTCGTCGACACCAGCCGCGGCGATCCGGCCCGCGAGCCCGGCCTGTGGCTGGCCCCCACGTGGCGGCGCGACGTGTTTCGTGAGATCGACCTTGTCGAGGAGATCGGCCGCATCGAAGGCTATGACCGTGTGCCGGAAGACCGCTCGATCACCGCGCGGCCGATCGAGCTTTCAGCACGTGAGGTGATGATTCGCACCGCATCGAGCACGTTCATCGGGGCTGGATTCTGCGAGGCGTTGACCCGAAGCGTGGTCAGCGAAACCCTCGAGACCACCGCCAGCCCCTGGGGCGGATCGCCGCCGCTCGTGGTGCAGCCGGCGCTCGTGCGCGGAGCCGACCGGCTGCGGCGCACGCTGCTGCCGAGCCTCGTCGAGGCGCGGGCCGGCAATCTGGCCGTGGGCGCTCCGCATGGCGAACTCTTCGAAGTGGCGCGGGCCTATCTGGCGCGGGCCCGTGCCGGGAGCGACCACGAGTCGCCCGTGGAGGAGCCGCTGCTGGCGGCCTTCGTGACCGGCGGCAGCTTCTTTGCGGCGAAGGGCGTCGTCGAGGCCGTACTCGATCGGCTGGGCGTCTTGCGGGCCGGCGGCACGATCGCGTGCCGACCGGTCGAACTCGACCTGTTCATCCGCGGACGGGCCGCCGAATTCGTGCTCGCCCGCGGCGCGGAAGCTCCGAAACGGATTGCCGTGTTCGGCGAGATGTCTCCAGCCGTGCGCGCGGCTGCGGGCATCACAGGCACCGTCACCGGTGGCGAAATCCGACTCGACCGGCTCGAGTTCGCGGTGAACGCCGACCGCACGTTGCGCCGGCCGAGCGACTATCCCGCGGTGGAGCGCGACGTGAATCTCGTCGTGGCCGACACCGTGCCCTGGGCCGACATCGCCGCGGCAATCCAGGCCGCCGCCGGGCCTGTGCTCGAGCAGTGCCGGATCGCGCAGATCTGGCAGGATGCCGAACGGCTCGGCGCGGGCAAGAAGAGCGTCGTCGTCACGCTCCGGCTCCGCAGTGATCAAGGCACGCTCTCGGGCGACGATGCCAACCGCGTGGTGCACGCGGTCGTCGAGGCATGCAGCCGGGCGGTCAACGCGACGCTGCGTGCGTAACTGAAACGGTAGGCGAGGGGTTACCCCTACCGGTGAGGCGGCGTATTTGACCAGCGGAGCCATGGATGGCGCAGCGCAGGCAAATCCGAGTGAGCCGTAGCCTGGAGGGCGAAGGCGAACGTCCGACGAGACG
>CAMAVC010000090.1 GCA_945861585.1 Planctomicrobium piriforme | reverse complement strand
CAGAAGGAAATCCTCATCGACGCCGCGCAGACGGGGGAGGTGATGGCCCGGGCGATCGCCTATCGAAAGCGGTTCGAAGGCGCGAAAGTCTGGCCGGGCAGGAACTGGGAGCTGTCGCTGTTGCTTGCCGAGACCAATCAGGAAGCGCCGCACCATACGCAGTTGGATGAGCGCACGAGTTGGTTTTACGAAGCGGTCGGTGTCTCCGTGGGCATGCTGGGCCGTGCCGTCGGAGTCGGGCAGGTCTACCTCGAGGCCGCGAAGGACAGCCAGGGCCACTGGCTCGATGGTGCCAAGACCTATCGCCTCACGGTCCCGAAGGACGTGCCCGTGGCGCAATTCTGGTCTGTCACCGTGTACGACAACGAGACCCGCTGCTTCGTGAAGTCGGGCGTTTCGCCGGATCGTTCATCGCGAGACGCCATCGTCACGAACGCCGACGGCTCCGTGGACCTCACGTTTGGCCCCGCGGTTCCCGCCGGCACGCCGGAGAGCAACTGGATCAAGACCCTCCCGGGCAAAGGCTGGTTCAGCTACTTCCGCCTCTACGGCCCGACCCAGGCCTACTTCGACCGGTCCTGGGTGCTGTCGGACATCGAGGTGATCGAGTAGTCCAGAATGGCCGCGGCGGGCTCGTAGGGCCACTTTCAAAAAGGGCCCAAAGCTCCCCGAGTAGGATTCGTCACAACCGCCTTATTGTCCGTGAAAACACGGGGTGCGGTAAGAAAGTGACTCAAAAAAACGACTCGCTCTGCTGGGCTTGGGAGACCGCAAGAGGTCGCATGGAGTCGCACGCTCGTCCTCGCCGTTCCCGCCAGACGCCTGGAAACCCATCAGCGACTCGTTCGCGGGAGCAACGAGGTCAGTTCCAGAGGCGGGTGACCCCGTACTGATCAAACATCGCATCAGCACTCACGATTGGAATGGTCTCAACCAGGCATTGAGCCACGAGGAGCCTGTCAAAAGGATCTCTGTGGTGGAATGGCAAAGCAGTCTGCCGTTCGGTGAACTCCAACGTGATTGGGGACACTGTGATGCCGAGGTCAGCCAACGCCCGCTCCACCCATTGGCGATACGGCAGAGACAGCGAAAGTTTCTTGAGGCTTGTCTTGATGGAGAGTTCCCAGATCGTCCCGACGCTTACCGTCAGTTCTATGGCGGGGTTTTCAAGGACGGCTCTGGCACTGGCACCGAGCCTACTCGGGTCGTCCAACGCCCAGATCAAGGTGTGGGCATCCAGAAGATGCCTCATTCCATGTACTCCGTGAAGTCCTCCAGCGGAGCATCAAAGTCGGGAGCCATGTACAGGACGGTTCCCTTCATGGTTCCCAGTTGGCGGTGAGCCCTCTTGGGAATCGGTGGTGTCGGAACGAGCCGAGCTACGGGCTGGTCGTTCTCTGTGATCACGACCTCATCCCCAGGCGTGAGGCGATGGATGATGTCGGCCAAGCCAGACTGGGCTTCTTTGAGCGTCACGGTGGTCATGGCAAAGTCTCCTGCCACGATTCTACCGACCACCCGTCCCTTCTGGACTCACCGGTTCGCAAAAAGCTCCCCGAGTAGGATTCGAACCTACAACCTAGCGGTTAACAGCCGCTCGCTCTACCGTTGAGCTATCGGGGAAAACGTCCAAGTACCGTAGCGTATTTCGTGGCTGAAATCGACCCGTTCAGCCTGCGTGCGGGGCCCGCTGTTTCTCCAGCAGCACGCTATTGCCGCGGGCGTTGTAGGCGATCGTGGTCATGAACGACCGCATCAGCATCACCCCCCGGCCGCTCGGCACTTCGAGCCGTTCGTCACGGGTGCAGTCAGGAACGGCTGCGGGGTCGAACCCGACGCCGGCGTCGGTGATCTCGATGCGGGCCATCTGCGGTGTCACCGCACACGACACGCGCACGGTCTTGGCCGGATCGAGCTTGTTGCCATGCACGATCGCGTTGACGATCGCCTCCTCGACGGCCAGATGGATGCCGAAGATGTCGGTCGGCTCCCAGCCGTGATGGCCGAGTTGCTCGAGCAGTTCCTCCATCACGAGCCGGCTCGCGCCACGCTCGCTCGGCAGATCCACCTCCCGGCTCCACCCGCCGGACGAAGGATCAGGTTGGGCACCAGCCGCGGCATCGTGTGCCATGGGCTCCATTCCTCTGGCCACTATTGAAAGGCGGCGATCGCTTCGGCCTCGTCTCCGCGGATGTCGAACACCTTGTTCAACTTGGTGATCTGGAACACCTCGAGGATCTCGGGCCGAATGTTGCTCATCTTCAGGCGGCCCTTCGCCGTCTTTACCTTGCGATCGAGCGTGATCAACTTGCCCAGCGCGGCACTCGAGAGAAACTCCACGTCGGCGAAGTTCAGCAGGATGCTCTTGCGGTTGAGCTGCTCGACGAGCCCGAAGAGCTCCGCTCCGAGCTCCTGGATGCTGGCCTCGTCGAGGATCTTCTTGTCGATGAACCGCACCACGGTGACCTCTCCAACCTTCGAGGTGTCGATGCGGCGGTGGGCGGTCATGCGGAAATCTCTCGGGGGCGGGGCGGCGTGGGTCACGGCCGCCGCTCGGTAGTGGAGCGTACCGAGTCGCCCCCGGGTTTGCCATCGACGTCGGCCGTGAGGGGTGCTGCCAAACTGGCAGCGGCGTCCCGAATCAAGGGGGGCCGGGACAGGCCGGGGGGCGGGGCTCTGACCCGGAAAAAACCGCGGCGGCCCCGATTCCCGCCAGTCCGGCGCGCCAGTTGCTTCCCTGACGAAGACCGCTCTGATGGTGTGTCGCCGCGGCAGCCGGCGACCGTCCACATCTTCGACCCCGACTCGTTTTCGAAAGGTAGCCCCGATGTCAGCCACAGCCACCAAGCCCGCCAAGAAGAAGTCGAGCCTCATCCCCCTCGGTGACCGCGTCGTCGTCGAGCGCGAGGAGAGCGAACAGAAGACCGCCGGCGGCATCCTGCTCCCCGATTCCGCCAAGGACAAGCCGGCCCGCGGCGTGGTTGTGAGCGTCGGCGAGGGCAAGCTCGACGCCAAGGGGCACCGGCACGCCCTCCAGGTCAAGCCGGGCGACCGCGTGGTGTTCACGAGCTATGCCGGCGAGCCGTTCAAAGTGGGCGACGACGAACTCCTGCTGATGCGCGAGGACGACATCCTCGCGATCCTCGGCTGAGCATCGTCATCCGTCCGCTCCCGCACACCAGCACTTTTCCCCAGACCTATCCCGAGAGGAGATTCGACCGATGTCCAAAATGATGGTATTCGACCAGGAAGCCCGTGAGGCGATGCGCCGCGGCGTGCAGAAACTTGCCCGAGCCGTGAAGGTGACGCTCGGCCCCAAGGGCCGCAACGTGATCCTCCAGAAGAGCTTCGGCTCGCCGACCGTGACGAAGGACGGCGTGACCGTCGCCAAGGAGATCGATCTCGAGGATGTCTACGAGAACATGGGCGCCCGCATGGTGCGCGAGGTCGCAAGCAAGACGAGCGACGTGGCCGGCGATGGCACGACCACCGCGACGGTGCTCGCCGAGGCCGTGTTCAACGAAGGCCTGCGGGCCGTCGTGTCGGGCTGCAATCCCGTCCAGATGAAGGCCGGCATCGAGAAGGCCGTCGAGGAGATCACGGGCAAGCTCAAGGAGATGTCGATCCCCGTGAAGGGCAAGAAGGAAATGGCCCAGGTCGCGGCCATCGCCGCCAACAACGACATGGAGATCGGCGAACTGCTCGCCGAGGCCATGGACAAGGTCGGCAAGGACGGTGTGATTACGGTCGACGAGGGCAAGAGCCTCAAGACCGAGATCGAGTTCGTCGAGGGCATGCAGTTCGACCGCGGCTATCTGTCGCCGTATTTCGTGACCAATCCCACGCAGATGCAATGCGTGCTCGAAGACTGCTACATCCTCGTCTATGAGAAGAAAATCTCGAGCGTCAAGGACATCGTGCCGCTGCTCGAGGCCGTGGTGAACTCGGGCAAGCCGCTCCTCATCGTCTCCGAGGAGGTCGACGGCGAGGCCCTGGCCACGCTCGTGATCAACCGGCTGCGTGGCACCTTCCAGGTGTGTGCCGTGAAGGCTCCCGGCTACGGCGACCGCCGCAAGGCGATGCTCGAGGACATCGCGATTCTCACCGGCGCCACGGCGGTGTTCGAGAACCTCGGCATGAAGCTCGAGAGCCTGGGCTTGGCCGAGCTCGGCCGGGCCAAGAAGGTGATCATCGACAAGGACAACACGACGGTCATCGAGGGGGCCGGAAAGGCCTCGGAGATCAAGGCCCGGATCGCGCAGATCCGGCGCGAAATCGAAGCCGCCACGAGCGACTACGACCGTGAGAAGCTCGAGGAGCGGCTGGCGAAGCTCGCCGGCGGCGTGGCCAAGATCAACGTCGGCGCCGCGACCGAGAGCGAGATGAAGGAGAAGAAGGCCCGCGTCGAGGACGCGCTGCATGCCACGCGGGCGGCTGTCGAAGAGGGCATCCTGCCCGGCGGCGGTGTCGCCCTCCTGCGGGCCAGTTCGCAGGTGAAGCCGAAGGGCCTCTCCGAGGACGAGACCGTGGGCTTCAACATCGTGGTGCGAGCCGCCCGGGCTCCGGTGACGATGATCTCGTCGAACGCCGGGCAGGACGGTTCGATCGTCTGTGAAAAGGTGCTCGGCGGGAGCGGCAACTTCGGCTACAACGCCGCCACGAACGAGTATGAAGACCTCGTGAAGGCGGGCGTGATCGACCCCACGAAGGTCACGCGGACGGCGCTCCAGAATGCCACGAGCGTGTCGACCCTCTTGCTCACGAGCGATGCGTTGATCGCCGAAAAGCCCAAGGATTCGAAGCCGAAGGCGGGCGGAGCCGGCCACGGCGGCGACTACGACATGTACTAGGTTTCCGCGAAACACGGGCATCGTGCCCGTTTTCGCTTGGGCCGGCGTGGGCACAGCCAAGGTGTGCCCAGCCGGCCGAACGGTCCCACATCCTGGCGACCGTGGCCGTCGGGGCGGCGAGTGGCATCTCCTCACGCGATCGGGGCGGCCTCAGGGCCGCCCCGATTTTTTTGCGCGCGTGAGATCGTCGAGGGGCACGAAGCCGTCGCTGCCGGACGGGGTGTCGGCCTTGCCGCACGACGGGGCGGCCACCTGCCGCCAGAGCGTGCGCACGAGCCACAGGCCCGCGGCGATGGCGATGGTGATGGCGATGGCGTCTTGCATTGTCACCAGCCGAGGGCCGTGCCGAACTGGAAGGTGGCGCACGCGGCCAGCCAGGCCAGCGCGGTCATGTAGGTGAACGTGACGACCGGCCACACCCAGCTGCCGGTCTCCTTGCCGATGATCACGAGCGTGCTTGCGCACTGGGCGCAGAGCGCGAAGAACACCATCAGCGACAGGGCGACCGGGAGCGTGAACACCTTGCGGGTCGTGCCGTCCCAGGTGGCCGCCTTGAGCCGGCGCACGAGCAGCGAGGCCCCTTCTTCTTCGCCCGGATCGACGTCGCCGAGGTTGTAGATCACGCCGAGCGTGCCGAGCACGACCTCGCGGGCCGGAAAGCTCGCGAGCGCGGCGCAACCGAGCCGCCAGTCCCAGCCGAGTGGCTTCACGACCGGCTCGATGACGCGGCCCGCCCGCCCCAGGAAACTCTGCCGCAGGGCCTCTCCCTGGCGTTCGGCCTCGGCGAGGGCCGGGGCGTCAGGAAACACAGGCTTGGGATAGCTGCCGAGCGCCCAGAGCACGATGCTCATCGCGAGGATCAGCGTGCCGGCGTTCGTGAGAAACGACCAAGCCGCCTCGCGCACCCGCTCGAGGACGACCGCGGGCTGTGGCCAGCGCCAGCCGGGTAGCTCCATTACGAACGGCTGCGGCGGGCCGCGGAACACGGTGCGCGAGAGCACGAACGCCACGGCCGCCGCCACCACCACGCCCAGGGCATACATCGCCACGAGCACGACGGCCGGCAGCCGGAGCCAGGAAACGCCGACGGCGATATCGGGCACGAACGCGCCGCAGAACAGCAGGTAGACCGGGAGCCGCGCCGAGCAGCTCATCAGCGGGGCGACGAGGATCGTGAGCAGGCGGTCACGGCGGTTCTCGATCGTGCGGGCCGCCATGATGCCGGGGATTGCGCAGGCGAAGCTCGAGAGCAGCGGGATGAACGACTTGCCGGAGAGCCCCACGCCCGCGAGCAGTCGGTCCATGAGGAATGCCGCCCTGGCCAGGTAGCCGCAGCCCTCGAGGGTCGCGACGAACAGGAACAAAAGCGCGATCTGCGGCACGAACACGACCACGCCCCCCACGCCGGCGAGTACGCCGTTGACGAAGAGCGACCGCAGCGGTCCTGCGGGCAGGATCGACTCCGCCCAGGCTGAAACACTGTCGATGCCGGCGGAGATGAGGTCCATGGCGGGCGCGGCGAGCCGGAAGATCGACGTGAACAGCGCGAGCATCACGAGGGCGAAGGCGAGCGTGCCCCAGACGCGGTGCGTGAGGACGCGATCGATCGTGTCGGCGAGGCGGCGGCGCGGCGGCGCGGCCTGCTGGACGACTTCCGCGACGACCGTGTCGATCCACGCGTAGCGGGCGATCGCGTCGCGGGCGCTGGCGGGCCGGGAGCCGTCGATGGCGGCGCGGTGAGGGGCAAGGTCGGGCGGGCGCGGCGGCAGGGCTTCGGGAGCGGAGAGCAGCCGGTCGCCAAGTGCCTCGATGCCAACGCGCGTGGGGGCCACGACAGGCACCACGGCGCAGCCAAGCCGACGGGCGAGGGCTTCGACGTCGATGCCGATGCCGCGCTCGGCCGCGACGTCGGAGAGCGTGAGCGCCACGACCGTCGGCAGCCCGAGTTCGAGCGCCTGGCTCGCGAGGAACAGGTTACGGGCCAGGTTCGTCGCGTCGACCACCGCGACGATGCAGTCGGGACGGGGCACGCCCGCCATCCGGCCGCCGAGCACGTCGCTCACCACCTGTTCGTCGGGGCTTTGGGCCCGCAGGCTGTAGGCCCCCGGGAGGTCGATCAAGTCGATCGGCCGGCCGCAGTGCGAGAACCGCCCCACCTTCTCCTCGACCGTGACGCCGGGATAGTTGCCGATCCGGGTCGGGATGCCGGCGAGCGCCGTGAACAGCGTGCTCTTGCCGGTGTTTGGGTTGCCCACGAGGGCCACGGTGAGCGGCCGCTCGCGACCAGCAGGCTCCGTCATGGCCGGTACCTCAGGTCGCGACGGTGACCAGGGCCGCTTCGCGGCGCCGGATCGAGAGGCGGTAGCCGCGGAGTTCGAGTTCGAGCGGGTCGCCGAGTGGGGCGGCGGCCACCACCGCCACATTCACGCCGGGCGTCAGCCCCATTTCGAGGAGCCGCAGCGACACCGGATCGGCACCCGGGACGTCGACGACCGAGACGGTCACGCCGACACCGACGTGGGCTAGGCTGCGCACGGGCACGATCCGCTACTTGCGGCTCCGAGGAGAGCGTTGAGAATGAGTCTCAAATCGCTTCTATGCAAAGTGTAGAACGTGATGTCATCCCAGGCAATCGACATCGCTCCATGGCTCGCGGAATCTTCGTCACCGGCACCGATACCGACGTCGGCAAGACGGCCGTGGCTGTCGCGCTCGTGCGGCGGCTCGTGGCGGCGGGCGTGCGGGTCGGCGTCTACAAGCCCGTGGCCACCGGCAACGCCGCAGACGCCGCCGCGCTCTGGGAGGCTGCCGGTCGGCCACTGACACTCGACCAGGTCTGCCCGCAGGTTTTTCCCGCGGCCATTTCGCCACCCCGCAGCGCCGCCGCCGCCGGCACCGAGGTCGACGCGGCGCTCCTCAGCCGTGGCCTCGAGCCGTGGACGCGCGGCTTCGACGCCGTGGTCGTGGAGGGAGCAGGCGGGCTCTTCTCGCCGCTCGCCGACGGCGTGTCCAACGCCGATCTTGCCGGCATGCTCGGCCTGCCGCTGGTCGTCGTCGATGCCGCCCGGCTCGGAGCGATCGGCCGGACGCTCGCGACCGTGACCGCCGCGCGAGCCCGGGGGCTTGCCGTCGCCGCCGTCGTGCTCTCCCAGACGACGTGGCTCGACGAGAAGGCGCATGCCGATCCGGCCAGCCCGTGGCGGATCGCCCACGACAGCCGCGCCGACCTCGCGGCCGCACTCGCACCCTTGCCCGTGGGCATGCTTGCCCACCGCGCAGGCGCAATCGAACCGCCCTTCGACGTCGTCAGGTAGGGCAGGCTGCGAGGGTGGCGGCCGCAAGGCGGGAGCGGGCGGAGAAGCGGCCGAGATCGAGCCGCATCGCCACCTTCCACGTGCCATCGGCGGCCGGCGTCACCAGCCAGTGCGGCATCACGACGATCGATTGATGGACGAGTTCGAAGCCCCCCTCCGACTGACTCACCGACTGGATCGGAAACGTCCACACGCCCGTGGCGGCGCCGTTGGACGCGGGGCCGAACGTGAGCCGGGCATCGATGTCGAGCCAGTCATCGACGAGGCCGAGGCTGCGAACGTGCGGGAGGTCGAGCCGGCGGCCGAGGTCGCCCATGTCACGGCCGAGTTCGTCGTAGAAGAAGCGGCCGGCGGCAGCCGCAGGCAGCCCTGCGAAGTTGAATTCGACGGCCAGATGCTGACGAAAGTCGGGCGGCAGGCCGTCGAGCTTGTACGCGATCTCGAGCGCCCCCGACCCGGCGTCGAGCGTCACCGCCTTCGAGAGCGTGAAGGGGATGCCCCACGCGTTGCCCGTTCGCGAAAGCAGCACCTGGATTCGGTCCGGGTTGCGGCGAACACTCGCCTCGTAGGTGCCGGCGGCGAAGTCGCCCCGCTCGAGCGCCGTGCCCTCGACAACCGCCTCGGCCGCGACGTCGCAATCCCAGAAATGATCGACGAGGCTCTTGCGCCGCGAGCGGTCGTAGCGCACCATGCGCTCGAGCCCTTCCTGCTTGAACTTCGCCAGCTGCGAGGCATCGACCACGCTCCGGGCCACACCTGGGCCGGCGAGCACCTGCTCGTGGTAGGCCTCGGGCCGTCGATCGAGGGTGGCGAGAAGGTTGTGCTCCTGGTCGCGGAGGTCGAGTTCGTAGAGCATGCCCCCCTTCGCCGGCGCGAGCCAGGCGTCGAGGCGATCGTTCGCCAGCCGCACGTCGGTGCGGCCGTCGAAGTCGTAGTCGGCGGTCGTGGCCTCGACCCACTCGCCGCATCTCCCCTCGGCCCGGTCGGCGGCCTTCTCGGCCGCGATCAATTCCTTGAAGATCGCGTTGCGCAGGTGCGGCAGATAGATGCCGCCGAAGGCGCCGTGCCAGTAGGCACAGTTGCACTGCCCGCGGTAGAGCGCCTGGGTGGCGGCGGCGAGGGCCGTGGCCTCGGCCGTGCCCGAGTGCCGCAGCCGCTCGAGCCGGGTGCTCACGGCGAGCATCCGGGCATACATTTCGTTCGCTTCTGGATACCGCATCCGAAAGTTTCGCCACGTGCCGCCGCGGATGAAGGACGCCACCGGTGCCAGCGCCGGGTCGGTGGCGGCGGCTACGCGGGCGGCCACGCAGGTGAGCTGCTTCTCAGGCGGCAGCACCCATTCGGTCATCTCGCGGTAGCTGCATTCCGGCAGCCAGATCGTGCCGGCCGGCGGCGTGTCGCGGACCACCTCCGAGGGCAGCGCCATCTCGATCCAGTCGGCGTTCTGCTCCAAGAGCGTGAAGAACGTCTCCAGCCAGCCCTCCTCGAAGCAGGCCCGGTGCGTGTCGGGCCAGACACCGAACTTCTCGCCGTCGTCGCCGAACACCGCCAGCGCCCCGTGGCGGCGCGATGCCAGCCAGCGCAGGTGGTCGATCGTCATGTGGGGTGCGGCGAAGGGGATCACGTAGCGCAGGCGCTCGCTCACGGGAAACACCGCGAGCGTCCTGCCGTCGCCTTCGGTGAGCCAGAGCCGGTCGAGCTCCTCGTCGGCCACCCCCGCGGCCCTGAAGTGGCTGTCGTCGAGGATCGTCCATTCGATGCCAGCAGCCGCGATGTCGGCCGTCATTCCGGGATCCCAGACCCGCTCGGCCACCCACATCCCCGACACGCGCGTGGCAAACCGCCGCTCGAGCCAGCGTGTGAAGCTCGTGATCTGCCCGATGCGATCGCGGGCCGGCAGCATGGCGAGCACGGGCTCGTGGAACGCACCACCCACGATCTCGACACGGCCATGGGCGGCGAGCCGAGCGAGGCGGTCGAGATACTCCGGATGCTTCCGATCGAGCCACTCGACGAGCGGGCCGCTCGTATGCAGCGCCATGCGGATCCCGGAATGGCGCTCGAAGAGATCGAGGAACGGCAGGTAGCTGTCGCGATACGCCTGCTCGATCACCTCGTCGAAGTTGCCGACGGGCTGATGGTCGTGGAGCACGAAGACGAACCGGACGGTGGCGGACATGCACGACCTCGGGCGGGAGCGATGACGGGAATCGACCGATTCTCGGGCCTTCGTCGGCCGGCGCCAAACAGGCGCGGGCTGGTTTTCAGCCACGACCAGCCCGGTGCGGCGCCGGCTGTGCCGGCCGTGACGGTTGGCGAAAGAAACCGGCCGTCAGGCCTCGCGCAGGCGACGGGCCGACTCGGTCGGCGACATCGTCGTGATGTGACAGCCGGTGGCGAGTTCGAAGCCGGCGAACTCTGCGAGTCTGGGGAGGATCTCCAGGTGCCAGTGCCACTGCTCGACACCCGGCGCGTGGGCCCCCACCGAGGCGAAGGGCGCCTGGTGGAGCCACCAGTTGTAGTCGGCCCGCGGCGTGATGCGGTTGAGCCTGGCGATGATCCGCTGCGTGAGCGCGGCCAGGGCCGCGACGGCCGCATCATCGGCGGCGTGGAAGTGGCGGCAGGCCGTGCGCGGCAGGATCACGGTCTCGAACGGCTGGCGTGGCGCGTGTGGCACGAGCGCCACGAGATCGCCTTGCTCCGCCACGATCCTCTGCTCGGCCTCCGCCTGCCGGATCAGGGCGCCGAACGGATCGCTCGAGCACCCGGCGATCGCGATCTTGCCGGCCACGAGCGGCGGCAGAAAGTCGAGCGCCACGAGCTGGCTGTGCACGTGTTCGAGCGACGCGCCGGCGGCGGGGCCGGAATTCTTGAACACGAACGCCCAGGCGAGGTCGGGCCGCTCGGAGAGCGCGGCGAGTCGATTCCGGCACACCTGCCAGGCGTCGCGCCAGTGGTCGGCGTCGATCGCGAGGATCGAACGCTCGTGGGTGGGAGACTCGACGAGCACCTCGTGCACTCCATGGGCCGGCTGCCGCAGGCCGGCGAGATCTCCCGGCGCCGTCGCGGGAGCGGCTTCGCTCACGACGGGAAACTGATTCGGCACGAGCCGCACGTGCCAGGGGAGCGTCGGGTCGGCGGGACACTGCAGCACGGCGGGCGGCGTGCGCGATTCGTGGCCGGCGCAAAACGGGCAGTCGGCGGTCAGCCCGGTGCCGGCGACCTGCGTCGGTCGCTCGGCCCGCTGCGGTGCGACGAACACCGTGCGCAGGGCCAGCGGCTCGTGGTGCCGGTGCGGTGGAGACGATTGGCCGGGCGAGGGAGACGATGCGGCTGCCATGCGGGGAGCGTACCACACCGCGGTGCCGTTCCGGCATACCGCGCGCACGTTGAACGCCGTTCCCAACGGCCGTAGACTCGTCGCCGCCGGGAGCGCGATTCGACCATCCGCCCGGCTGACCTCGAGGACCGCATCATGCTCACCGTCGGCGACTCGTTTCCCCAGTTTTCCGTGCAGGCCTGCGTCGGCACCGAGAAAGACGACATCAAGCTCCTGACGAACAAGGCCTATGCCGGCAAGTGGGTCGTGTACTTCTTCTATCCGAAGGATTTCACGTTCGTCTGCCCGACCGAGCTCGCCGAATTCAACAAGCAGTTGAAGGCGTTCAAGGACCGCGACACCGAGGTGGTGGGCGGCAGCACCGACAACGAGTGGTCGCACATGATGTGGCGTCGCTCCCATGCCGATCTCAAGAGTCTCGGGTATCCGCTGATCGCCGCGCAGAGGCTCGCCCCGGACCTGGGAATTCTCGAGAAGGCCGAGGGCTATTGCCTCCGGGCCACGTTCATCGTCGACCCGCACGGCGTGATTCAGTGGGTGGACGTGAACCAGGGACGCGTCGGCCGCAACGTGGCCGAGGTGCTCCGGGTGCTCGACGCGTTGCAGAGCGACGAACTCTGCCCGTGCAATTGGAAGAAGGGCGATCCCTACGTGAAGGTGGGCTGACGGCACGGCGTGCCCACGGATCCCGGAGGCCTGGTCGTGCAGTTTCGGCGGCGATCGTGGGCACACAAGTTTTCCGATGCGTTTCGGGGGCTCTCGCGGGCGGTTCGCAGCCAGTCGAGCTTCGCGGTGCATCTGGCCGTGGCGGCCGTCGTCGTCGCGCTGGCGGCAGCCTTGCGGGTGTCGGCCGTGGAGTGGTGCCTGCTCGTCGGAGCGATCGCGGTCGTGCTCACCGCCGAAATCTTCAATTCCGCGGTCGAGTCGCTCGCCAGGGCGTTCGGCACGGGGTGGAATCCACGCGTCCGCGACGCCCTCGACATGGCGAGCGCGGCGGTGCTCGTGGCGGCCTGCGGAGCGGCCGTGGTCGGCCTGATCGTGTTCGGCTCGCGCCTCCTGACGCTCGTGGGCTCGTGACGGTGGCAAGGTCGCGTTGACCGGCTTCGAGGCGATGCGATAGGGTGCCGACCCAAGTCAGGACTTTTCCTTCTGGAGCACGGAATCATGGGCAAGCTGTTGGCGGAGGCGATCGGAACCTTTTGGCTCGTGCTCGGCGGCTGCGGCAGCGCGGTGTTGGCCGCGGCGTATCCCGACCTTGGCATCGGGTTCGTCGGCGTGTCGCTCGCGTTTGGCCTCACCGTGCTCACCATGGCGGCTGCGGTGGGCCACGTGTCGGGCTGTCACTTGAATCCGGCCGTCACGGCGGGCCTCGTCGCCAGTGGACGGTTTCCCGCGAAAGACGCGCTGGGGTACGTCGTGGCCCAGATGCTCGGTGGCCTGGCCGGCGCCGGCGTCCTGTACCTTGTGGCCCGCGGCATTCCGTCGTTCGAGGTCGCCCTCGGCTTCGCCTCGAATGGCTACGGCGAGCACTCGCCCGGCGGCTATTCGCTCGTGAGCTGCTTCATCATCGAGGTGGTGATGACGGCGATGTTCCTGTTCGTCATCCATGGAGCCACCGACCGGCGGTCGAGCCCGATCATCGCGCCCCTCGCGATCGGACTGTGCCTGACGCTCGTCCACCTTGTGAGCATCCCGGTCACGAACACCTCGGTGAACCCGGCCCGCAGCACGGCCACGGCGTTTTTCGCCGGCGGCTGGGCGGTGGAGCAACTCTGGCTCTTCTGGGTGGCGCCCGTGATCGGCGGCATCCTCGGCGGCCTGCTCTACAAGAGCATGATCGACTGCGAGGAGTGAGGGCTACGGAGCGGCACGCAGGTCGTAGCACAGGATCGCGTCGCCCTCGCGGAGGTAGAGCCGGCCGTCGAGGATCACCATGTGGGCCCAGCTCGGCCGATCGCCGCTGCCGGGCACCTTGAAACTCGACACCTCGGTGTAGCCCGACGGATCGGCCTTCACGAGCGCGAGGGTGCCGTCGGCATAGCGGACGTAGAGGTGGCCGTCGGCCGCGATGACCGTGGCCGATCCCTTGCCGCTGCCGCGTTCCTTCCAGACGACCTTGCCGGTTTCGAGCTCGGCACAGATCAGAATCGCCTGGTCGTCGGCGCAGCCGTAGAGATGGTCGCCCACGAGCACGATTCCGCCGTGCTTGTTGGCAAGCTCCGGCTTGAGGCCGTAGACCTCCTGCATCGTCACGGTGCCGCCCGGGCCGGCCTTCTGCCGGAGGAGCGCCCCGCCCCGCTTGTAGCCGGCGGCGATGAACACGAGATCGTCTTTCACAATCGGCGTGGGGATGACGGCCGTCGTCTTGTCGATCGGATACGCCCAGAGGAATTTCCCGGTCTCGGCATCGACGGCGAAGGCGCCCGCCGCCGTGGTTTGGAGGTAGACCTCCCGCCCGCCGATGTCGGCGGTCACGATCGACGCATGGCCGGCGCCACGGTCGCCCTTCATGGGGCAGCTCCACAGCGGCCGCCCCGTCTTCTTGTCGAGCGCGACCATCGTGGCCTGCTCACCGCCCGGCGTGCACACGAGCCGGTCGCCGTCGATCGTCACGCTCTCGCTGTAGCCCCACGAGTCGCCCTTCGTGCCGCCGAACGTGGCCTTGAGATCGACGCGGTACTTCTCACGGCCGTCAGCCGTTGCGCAAGCCACGAGCTGGCCGAACGGCGTGATCACATACACCGTGTCGCCATCGACCGTCGGCGTGCTGCGCGAGCTCTGCCACGACTCCTGACCATCGGCCCAGGGGCTGCCGGTCTTCGTCTTCCAGAGCTGCTTCCCGGTGGCCCGGTCGAAGCAGGTGAGGTATTCGTCGGCATCACCCGCCGTGGAGAGCCCGTCGCCGAGGGTGAAGATCTTCTCCCCGGCGATCGCCAGGCTCGCGTAGCCGCGGCCGGCGCCGGCGGACTGCCAGACGAGCGTGGGGCCGTCAGCCGGCCACGACTCGGCGAGATCGGTATCCGGGGCGACGGCCGTCCGGCCCGGGCCGCGAAACGTCGGCCAGTCGGCGGCGGGTGCGACCGCCGATCCGGGGCCGAGCATGCCAAAAACCACCGCGATCCCGCTGCAAAACGTCCACACGCGCATCGTTCGCCCTCCACTGATAGGTGCGTTTCCTCGCGCAGCGTACGGCCGCGCCGGTGGGTCGGTCAACGGTCGATTCGACGGTACACTCGAAGCGATTCGAGGCATGTCGAACCATCCCTTCAGCGAGGAGTCGAGCGTCGTGGCCGCAGAAGCGTCGTCGGAAGCATTGTTTGGGAAGCGGGTGTCGATCGAGCAGGTGGAGGAGGGGCACGACCTCGCGCCCAAGTTCGACGCGGCCGGCCTGATTCCCTGTGTGACCACCGATTTCGCATCGGGCGAGGTGCTCATGGTGGCGGTGATGAACCGCGAGGCGCTCGCCAAGACGATCGAAACGGGCGAGGCCCACTACTGGAGCCGCAGCCGCCAGCAGCTCTGGCACAAGGGGGCCACGAGCGGCCTCGTCCAGAAAGTGGTCGAGATGCGGATCGACGACGACCAGGACTGCGTCTGGCTGCGGGTCGAGATCGCCGGCGGCGCGAGCTGCCACGTCGGCTACCGCAGCTGCTTCTACCGCAAGGTGCCCGTCGGCGCGGAGCGTGCCCGACACACGGCCCTCGAGTTCACCGAGCACGAAAAGACCTTCGACCCGAAGGCCGTCTACGGCGACGCCCCGAACCCGACGCAGCTCTAAGCCTGCGCGCCCAATCCGGCTTCGGGCTCCCCATATCCCATCGCCGGACGTTCGCCTCCGCTCTCCAGGCTTCAGCTCACTCGGATTTGCCTGCGCTGCGCCATCCATGGCTCCGCTGGTCAAATACGCCGGCTCAGCGGCAGGGGTAACCCCTCGCCTCCCCATCTGGAAGCCCGAGGCGTGAGCCGAAGGGAATACGCGTCGTGTTTCGCCACCGGGGCATCCTCTCGGCTTACGCCTCGGGCTTTCGTTGAGGAGGCTTCGGGCTCCCCGTGTCCCGGGAGCCGGCGTATTTGACCAGCGGAGCCATGGA
>CAMAVC010000089.1 GCA_945861585.1 Planctomicrobium piriforme | reverse complement strand
GCTGGGCCGATTACCTGACGGCCAATCCCGGTGCCACGCCCACCAGCGCCCTCGGCGTGTACGGAACGGATCTCAATACCCGCACGGTGTGGGCGGTCGTGAACCACAACAGCGACTTCGCCGCGGTTGTCGTGCCCGAGCCATCGAGCATGGCCCTGGCTGCCATCGGCATCGCCGCCGCCTCCGGGCTCGCCGCCCGGCGGCGGAAGGGGCGAACAAGCCCCGTCGGGGCAGGTCATAGGCGAGCCGGGCTTCGGGCGACCCCCACTTGCCGAGCCAGTGGTCGCGTCCGTTGATCGTGCCGCGTGCCCGCGGCGGGCCAAGATGCCCCCGGCGACTGCTGCGGCTCATGCGACAAACCATCCTCCCACGACACCTCGCGACGCCAAAGGCCAAACTCATGGCCCGGGCGGGGGAGGAGTTTCCGCTGGAGTGCCCTGGGTGTGGTGGCGACATCCGGACGAACTGCCCGACATCGACATCCACAGCCTCTGACGGCATTCCATGCCACGGTGCGGACGGCCCGCGAGAAGAGCGGTTTCAAGGCCGGTCTGCGTCAACCGACGTTTGCCGAAGTGCCATTGGCCGACCTACCCTTTATGCAGCATGTCATCCATAACCAAATCCCTTATCGAGGAACTCGAGCACGCCCCGGAGAGTGTGCAGCGGGAGGTGCTCGCTTTTCTGCGGCATCTGCGGGCACGCGGCGCTGGCAATGATGGGAGCGAGGACGTGCATGCCCTGCTGCCGCTCGCGAAGTCAGCCTGGGCGGTGGATTGGGATACTCCTGAAGAGGATGAGGCGTGGCGGAAGTTGTAGGCGGCGACGTGGTCGTCGTGCCGTTTCCGTTCACCGAATAGCAGCGGCCGGACTTGAACCGGCGACACCCGGCTTATGAAGCCGGTGCTCTAACCAACTGAGCTACGCTGCCCTGTGCAGAAAATATAGCCGCTCCGTCGCCGTGAGTCAGCGGCCTGCGAGAACCGCCGTCTGCCACGCGACTGATGGCGGCGGGAGGCTCACGCGAGGTCATCCGCCAGAACGGCCGCCAGCGCCTCAGGCCGCAGCGAATGCGCCTGCGCGAATCCGCCGACGAACCGTGCCGACAGGGGCGTCAGTGCCACGATCGAAAAGTCGCCGAGTTGAAAGAAATCGGCAGCCTGGGGATGACGGGCGAGGTAGGCGCCCTTCAGCGCCCCGAAGTCGGGATGCTCCAGCGGGATGAATTCAGCGACCGCCGAAATCGACACCCGCGGCAGCGCCTGCGGAAGAACGCCCGGTGTTTCAGCCGCCATCACGAGCAGGCACACGTCGGGGTTCGAACGCATGTCGCGTGTATGAGCCGACAGGCCGCTGACGTGCGTCACGAACTGGAATCGGCCCGTAGCCTTCGTCGTGGCGAATGGGATCATCGACGCGAAGGGACGGCCGTCATGCAAGGTGGCGAGGGCGGCCGTGCTCCGCTCCACGAGCAGCGATCGCAGCAGGCTCAGGGATGCTGGATCAAGAGCCATCGGGATCACTTCCTTCGGACGCCGGCCATCACGAGGTAGTCACGAATCGCCCGCAAGCAACGATCGATGCTCGCCAGTTTCTGCATGACGACGGCATCGGGAAGGAGATCAAGTGCAACCATGACTGCTTCTCAGTGTATCCCACACTCGCTCACGCCGTGCGGCTGGCGGAGAGCAGGATCACGGCCCGCTTCCCGTCGCTGTGATATGGGTCGCCGGTGAGGTTTCTGCGGGGGGCGGCGCGGGTGCAGGCGCCGCCGCCGGCCACGTAGCCTGCGGCAGTCGCCCGGCCGTTCGTCATCAGATCCTCGATCACGTAGTCGCGTGATTCGTCGACGTCGGGATCGATCCGGTGGGTGGTGAGGTTCCAGGCCCGCGTCGTGAACCGCACGCCGATGTCGCGGCTCACCTGGCCCACCCACACGGGCTTCTGCTCGAACGACAGCGTGGTGAGCCAGAGCCGGAGGTGGAGCCGCTCGTTGATCGAATGCCGCGTGCGCTGGAGCGCGAAATCCTGCTGCCGGCCGAAGAGATGGAGGGAACTGACGGGCGAGTAGCGATAACTGGTGCCAAGCAGGAACGCGCGGACGGTCTTCCAGCACGTGGCAAGCGAGATGGCCTCGCTCTCGTCCCAGCGGGCGGCGAAGGCGGCGAGCAGCGTCTCGAAGTCGCCGATCACGACGAGGTTCACCGGATCGCCCGCCCGCGTGCCGGCCGCGTTGCTCGTGGCCGGTGGCAGTGCTTCGAGCCTCGCCACGAGCGTGTCGATCGAGCAGTCCTCCACCGATGCGGGGGGCCGAAGCCGTGCAAAATCCTGATCGTGGTAGTCGACGGCGATTCCCGGCACCGGCACGGTGAACCTGAAGTCGGAGACGGCTTGTGTGTGGGCTGCCTCGCCAGCGGACGGCCGGGCCTCGGCTCCGGCGAGCGATTCGGCGATCCCACCGACGCTCGTGAGCCGCACGTGCACCGCCTTTGTGCCGAGGTCGAGGGTCGTGAACACGAAGCCTTCGGCAGTCTCGCCCGGCGCGATGGGCCGCAGCCGAAAGCCGCGGCTGCGAAAGAAGTCGTCCATGCGCCCGTTGCCGAGCCACGCCGTCACGAGCTTGAGCGGCACGAGCGCGAACAGCGGCACGAACAGCCACGCCATCGCGCCGAAGGCCGACAGCCGCCGCGTGATCGAGAAGTGTGTCGCGCCCGCGGCCTCGAGCGGCGTGAAGTAGCGCGGGTCGATCGTCACGAACTGCAGCCGCAGGCTCTCTGGCGAGCAGTTCGTGATCCGGAGGAACACCGGTTGGATGCCTCGCCTCGCCAGATCGACACCGAACAGTTTCTTGCTCTCGGCCGCCGTCAGGACGGCCACGGTGACCGCCGCCCGGTCGTTCTCCTGCGCGAGCCCTCGTTCGAGAAACCCGGTGAAGGCCTCGTCCGGCTCATACGGAGTCGTGATCAGCCGCCAGAGATGCGTGAGGATGGACATGGCAAAAAAATGGCCCGGGGCCTTGGCCCCGGGCCACTGTGTCGATCAGTTCCGCGAGGGTCGCACGTTACTCGACCAGCGCGCACGACGCCGCGACGACGGCATCGATCTTGTCGTCGGAGAGCCCACCCTTCGCGAAGGCGTGGTTGGCCTTCACCTTGCCCTCCTTGTAGCAGACCACCGTGACGTCGGCGTCGGGGGCGATCTTGAAGTCGGCGGGGCCGTCCTTCGCGTCTTCGGGCACCACGAACGCGATCCGCGAGAGACCGTGCTTCGTGGCGAACTCCTCGGTGGCCTTCTTCAGGCTTTCGGCGTCGGCGCCGATCATGTTGACGAAGCTCATGAGCTTCTCGTCTTGGTGCTCCTCGACCTCTTCTTCGATCTTCTTGAGGAGCTTCGCGAGCTTCTCGTCGGCCGAGCGGGCAAACACCATCACGACGGGCTTCGAACCCGTCTTGCAGCGGTAGCAGCCGGACCGGCCCACTGCGAAGCCGTCATCGGGGTTGCCGGCCACCTTCGTGACCGTGAACGCGCCCACCGAATCACCCACCTGCGGGCCGCTGGTGACCTCGGCCGAAGCCGTTGCCGCCAGCATCACGACCGCCATCATCGCCATCATCGAGAAAAACTTGTGCATCACGAACTCCTTACGAAGCCATCGTCGGTTTTGGTCTCTTCATGGTCGGCGCCACGTGGCAGCCGACCTGCTCTCCTTGCCCGCTTCAGCGTACCGCAGGTAGCATCGACGCCGCAATCAAACGGTGCTTTTGCAAGTTTTTCGTCATTCTCTCGTCGTCTCGGAGGACGCCCCCATGGCCACTGCCACCGCCCCGGTGAAGCCCGCCCGTCCGCAGATCCACCAGACGCAGCTCTTCATCGGCGGCCAGTGGGTTCCCGCCATGAGCGGGAAGACGTTCGACACGATCAACCCGGCCACCGAGGAAGTCATCGCCCAGGTCGCGGAGGGCGATGCCGCCGACGTCGATGCGGCCGTGCACGCCGCGAGGCAGGCCTTCGACGAGGGGCCATGGCCGCGGATGGACGCCCGCGAGCGCGGCAGGATCATGTTCCGCCTCGCCGACCTCATCGAGGCGGAGATCGGCGAACTCGCCGCGCTCGAAGCGCTCGACAATGGGAAGCCGGTGAGCGATGCCCGCACGGGCGACATCCCGTTCGCCCTCGATACGCTGCGCTACTACGCCGGCTGGGCCGACAAGATCCACGGCCAGACGATCCCGATCAACGGCAACTACTTCTGCTACACGCGGCGGGAGCCCGTGGGCGTGGCGGGGCAGGTGATCCCGTGGAACTTCCCGATTTCGATGGTGTCCTGGAAGTGGGGGCCGGCCCTCGCGGCCGGCTGCACGATCGTGATGAAGCCGGCCGAGCAGACGCCGCTCACGTGCCTCAGGCTCGCGCGGCTGGCCCAGAAGGCGGGCGTGCCCGATGGCGTGATCAATGTGGTGCCGGGCTTCGGGCCCACGGCCGGCGCCGCAATCGTCAAGCACCCCGGCATCGACAAGGTGGCGTTCACGGGCTCGGGCGAGACGGCACAGATCATCATGCGGCAGGCGGCCGACCAGTTGAAGCGGCTGACGTTCGAACTCGGCGGCAAGAGCCCGAACATCGTGTTCGCCGATGCCGACCTCGACGCGGCGGCCGTCGGGGCTCACGTGGGCATCTATCTGAATCAGGGGCAGTGCTGCTGCGCCGGCTCGCGGCTCTTTGTGGAAGACAAGATCCACGGTCAGTTCGTGGAACGCGTCGTGGAGATGAGCCGCAAGCGGAAGGTGGGCGACCCGTTCGATCCCGCCACAGAGCAGGGGCCACAGGTCGACAAGGCCCAGTTCGACAAGATCATGGGCTATATCGAGAGCGGCAAGCGCGAAGGCGCCACCTGCGCCACCGGCGGCAAGCGGGTGGGCGACCGCGGCTTCTTCATCGAGCCGACGGTGTTCACGAACGTGAAGGACGAGATGGCGATCGCCCGCGAGGAGATTTTTGGCCCGGTGCTCTCCGTGCTGAAGTTTTCCGACATGGATGAGCTGATCCGCCGGGCCAACGCCACGAACTTCGGACTTGCGGCCGGGGTCTGGACCCGCGACGTGGCCCGGGCGCACGAGGTGGCGAAGCGGCTGCGGGCCGGGACGGTGTGGGTAAACTGCTACGACGTGTTCGACGCGGCGGCCCCGTTCGGCGGCTTCAAGCAATCGGGCTTCGGCCGCGAACTCGGCGAGCGCGGGCTCGACCCGTATCTGGAAACGAAGACCGTGACCGTGAGTTTGAAGTAGGTTTGTCGGAATTGTGGGACAGGCTTCAGCCTGTCATGGGCGGAATTGTAGGACAGGCTTCAGCCTGTCATGGACCCCGACAGGCTTCAGCCTGTCCTACAGGTGAGGCAATGGGCAGGTTCTTCGGCAAGGTGACGACCGGCGGCGGGTTCCGCGCCGTCATGTACACGTTCAAGAAATCCCGCGAGGCGGGCGGCCTGTGGAAGTTCTGGAAGGCCATGCGGTCGAAGAACGCCTGCAAGACCTGCGCCGTCGGCATGGGCGGGCAGGCCGGCGGCATGGTGAACGAGGCGGGGCATTTTCCGGAAGTCTGCAAGAAGTCGTTTCAGGCGATGGTCGCCGACATGCAGGGGGCCGTGAAGCCGACATTCTTCGAGACCTACTCGATCCCGCAGCTGCGGGCGTTCACGCCCTATCAAATGGAGCACTCTGGCCGGCTCGTGCAGCCGGTGATCCTGGAGAAGGGCTCGCAGCACTACCGGCCGATCGAGTGGAGCGAGGCGATGGAGCGGATCGCCGCGAAGCTGAAGGCCACTCGGCCCGAGGAATCGTTCTTCTACTTCAGCGGCCGGTCGAGCAACGAGGCGGGGTTCCTGCTCCAGCTGTTCGCCCGGCTCTACGGCACGAATCACGTCAACAACTGCTCCTACTACTGCCACCAGGCCAGCGGCGTGGGCCTGGCGAGCGTGATCGGCACCGGGGCCGGCACCGTGAAGCTCGACGACATGGAGCACGCCGACTGCGTGTTCCTGATCGGCGGTAATCCCGCCAGCAATCATCCTCGCATGATGCGCACGCTGATGATGGTCCGCCGCAGCGGTGGCAAGGTGATCGTGGTCAACCCGATCGTCGAGACGGGGATGGTGAATTTCTCGGTGCCGAGCGACGCCTGGTCGCTCTTCTTCGGCGCCGAGATCGCGAGC
This sequence comes from Planctomicrobium piriforme, assembly GCA_945861585.1. Classification (GTDB taxonomy): domain Bacteria; phylum Planctomycetota; class Planctomycetia; order Pirellulales; family UBA1268; genus RGVT01. The sequence goes on along the minus strand of CAMAVC010000089.1, from coordinate 9,479 downwards.
ACGTATGTGCAGCCCTCCGTGGGCGGCGATCTGGCGATGGTCTACGGAATCATGAAGCGGCTGCGGGAGCTGCACGCCGCGAAGCCGCGCAACGCCGCTGGCGAGCCGATCATCGACGAGGAGTTTCTGAATCGGCACTGCGCCGACTGGCCCGCGCTCGCGGCGCGGCTCGATGCCCTCTCCTGGGACGAGATCGTGCGGAAGTCGGGCGTGTCGAAGCACGAGATTCTCGACATGGCGGCGCAGTACGCCGAGAGCAAGCGGGCCGTGTTCGCCTGGACGATGGGCGTGACGCACCATCTCCACGGCGCGGCGACCGTGCAGGCGATCGCCCAGCTCGCGCTCATGCGGCGGATGGTGGGGCGGCCGGGCGCCGGTCTGCAGCCGATTCGCGGCCACTCCAACATCCAGGGCATGGGCACCGTGGGCGTCACGCCCACGCTCAAGAAGGCGATCTTCGACCGGCTGGAGAGCCATTACGACGTGAAGCTCCCCACGACGAAGGGCTACGACACGCTCGAATGCCTCGACGCCGCCGACGAGGGGAAGATGCGGTTCGCCTTCTGCCTCGGCGGCAACCTCTACGGCGCGAGCCCCGACGCGACATACGCCAGGCGAGCCATGGAGAAGATCGACATGGTCGTCTCCATGAACACCTCGCTCAACACCGGCCATGCCTGGGGCACGGGCGCCGAGGAGACGATCATTCTCCCCGTGCTCGCCCGCGACGAGGAGCCGGAGCCCTCCACGCAGGAGAGCATGTTTAGCTACATCCGGCTCTCCGACGGCGGCACGCCCCGGCACCCCACGACTGAAAAGACAGGCCCGCGGGCCGAGGTGGAGATCATCGCCGACATCGCCCGCCGCGTGCTCGGCGAGGGCGGCCCGGTGAACTGGCGCGAGATGGCCCACACGAGCACGATCCGCAAGGCGATCGGGAAAATCGTGCCGGGGATGGAGCAGATCGCGGAGATCGACAAGACGAAGCAAGAGTTTTCGATTCCCGGCCGGGCACTCGACACGCCGGCATTTCCGACGCCCGACGGCCTCGCGCACCTCTTCGTGCACGATCTGCCCGAGCCGCCCGATGGGCTGCAGCTCATGACGATCCGCAGCGAAGGGCAGTTCAACACCGTCGTGTACGAAGAAGAGGATCTCTACCGCAACCAGACGCGGCGCGACATCGTGCTCATGCACCCGGACGACATCGCGAGGTTCGGCCTCACGGCGGGTGGAAAATGCCGGATCACGAGCAGCGCGGGGGAGATGCGGGGGCAGATCGTGTCGGCCTTCGACCAGATCCGGGCCGGTTGCGTGGCGATGTATTACCCCGAGAGCAACGTGCTCGTGCCGAAGGCGGCCGACCCGCTCTCGCGCACGCCGGCCTACAAGAGCATCGCTGTCACGGTGGCCCCCGACGTGGCGTTCGTGCAGTTCGGCAGACAAGAGCCAGCGCTCGTGGCCGCTGGCACTCCCCGCGACAAGATGAACCAGTGCGGGTAGTGGGACAGGCGTCTCGCCTGCCATTCTGCGTGACAGGCTGAAGCCTGTCCTACGGTTCGAAGAGGGAGCGTTGTTCCGCGGCAGCAGCCTTGCGGCGTGGCCTGGGCGTCGGGGCGGCGGCGTCGGCCTCGAAGCCGAGCAAGAGGTCGCGGGCTCGCTCGATGACGTCGGTGGGCACGCCGGCGAGGCGGGCCACGTGCACGCCCCAGCTTTTGTCGGCCGCGCCCGGGGCCACCCGGTGCAGAAACACGAGCTGGTCGTGGTGCTGCTGCACGAGCACCTGCACGTTGGCCACCCCGGGCAGCTTGTCGAGCGCCGCGAGCTGCAGATAGTGCGTGGCGAAGAGCGTGCGACAGCCGACCTGCGCTTGCAGGTGCTCGACCACCGCCTGGGCGATCGCCAGGCCGTCGTAGGTGCTCGTGCCGCGGCCGACCTCGTCGAGGATCACGAGGCTGCGGGCGGTGGCCCGATTGAGGATTCGCGCGGTCTGCGCCATCTCCACGAGAAATGTACTCGCACCACGGGCGATGTCGTCGCCGGCGCCGATCCGGGCGAAGAGCCGGTCGACGATGCCGATTCGGGCCCGCTTCGCCGGCACGAAGCTTCCTGCCTGCGCGAGCACTGCAAAGAGCGCCGCCTGCCGGATGAACGTGCTCTTGCCGCCCATGTTGGGCCCGGTGACCAGGAGGATGGCAGGCGCGCCGTTGCCACCTGCCGCGAGCGCGAGGTCGTTGGCCACGAGCGTGCCGGCCGGGAGCAGGCTCTCGAGAATCGGATGACGCCCTTCGTCGACCAGAAGCTCACTGCCCGTGGAGATTTCGGGCCGCACCCAGCCTCGCGATCGGGCCACGTCGGCGAACGAGGCGAGCACGTCGAGCTGTGCGAGGATCTCCGTTGCGCGGTCGAGCCGCATGCGGTGCTCCGCCACGAAGGCCCGCAACTGCTCGAGCAGCTCGATCTCGCGGCGCGTGGCCTCGTCTTCGGCGCCGAGCACCTCGCGCTGCCGCTCGTCGAGGTCGGGCGTGGTGTAGCGCTCGGCGTTCTTCACCGTCTGCTTGCGCACGTAGTCGGGCGGCACCTTCGCCGCGTGCGTGCGGCTCACCTCCAAAAAGAAGCCGAACACGCGGTTGAAGCCCACCTTGAGCGACGGGATGCCGGTGCGTTCGATCTCGCGGGCCTGATATTCGGCGATCCACGCCTTGCCGCCCGAGGCGAGCTCGACAAGCCGATCGTAGCGGTCGTCGAAGCCCGGGCGGATGAAGCCGCCGTCGCGTGCGTAGATCGGGCAGCCCTCGCGGAGCGTGGCTCCGATCCGGCTGGCGAGGTCGGTGCAGGGGTCGAGCCGGACGGCGATGTCGCCGAGCAGCCCCGTCGTGCCGGCAAGCGTGGCGATGAGTTCGGGCAGGACGACGAGCGCGCCGCCGATCCGTTCGAGATCGCGCGGGCCGGCCCGGCCCGAGATCACGCGGCCGGTGAGCCGCTCGAGGTCGCCGACGCCGGTGAGCTTCTCGACGATCCGCGCCGCCCGCGAGGCATCGCCCACGAGCGCGGCCACAGCGTCGAGCCGCTCGTTGATCGTGGCGAGGGTCACGAGTGGCTCCGCGAGCCAAGCGCCGAGCAGCCGGCCCCCCATCGGCGTCTTCGTCCGGTCGAGCACGCCGGCCAGCGAGCCCTCGCGGCGGCCCGACGCGCCGCCGCGGACGAGCTCCAGACTGCGCCGCGAGACCTCGTCGATCTCCATCCGATGGCCGGGCCGCCACGCGGCAAGCGATTCGATGCGGGCGAGGGCGGTGGGCTCGTTTTCCTCGAGATACGCCACGGTCGCTCCAGCCGCCGCGACCCCGGGCATGTCGGCCGGCAGATCAAAACCGAGGCCTTCGAGCCGGCGGCCGCCCACCGCTCTGGCCACCGCACTCGTGGCCTCGGTGTCGGAAAACCACCAGTCGGGTCGAGTCGTCACCGCCCGCAAGGAGCCTGCAGATGAAACCAGCTCGGCGACCACGTCGCGATCTTTCTCGGCGCAGAGCACCTCGGCCGGGTCGAGCCGGAGCAGGTGATCGGCCACGTCGTCGCGCGGGACCACCGTGCATTCGAATCGCCCGGCGGCCACGTCGATCCACGCCAGGCCCACCTGCACGCCCTGCGCGTCAGCTCGGGGCAGGAGCGCCACGAGATAGTTCACCCGGCCAGGATCGAGGAGCGATTCATCGGCCGCGATCCCGGGCGTGACGATCCGCGTGACTTCGCGGCGCAACAGCCCCTTCGTGGTTTTGGGATCATCGATTTGCTCGCAGATCGCGACCCGCCGGCCGGCGGCCACGAGCTTCACGAGCTGGTTGTCGAGCTGATGATGCGGGAAGCCTGCCATCGGCAGGGCGTCGGGGCCCTTGTCGCGGCTGGTGAGCGTGAGGTCGAGGAGGGTCGAGGCCTCGCGGGCGTCGTCGCCGAAAAGCTCGTAGAAGTCGCCCATCCGGAAGAGCACGAGCGCCCCCGGGCACCGGGCCTTCGCCGCCTCGAACTGCTGCATCATCGGAGACGCCATGGCCGCGAAATGTAGCAGCCTTTGACCATGCGCGGCGCGGGGCGTACAAAACACCTGACGCCAGTGCGGGCGCCGATGAGAGGCCCCTGCGATGGGGGCCTGTGAACCTGGTCAGGGCCTAACCGCAGCAGCCATAAGCAGTCGCCCCTTTGTGCGGTGGGCCTCTCATCGGCGTCCGGCTCGTTTCCTTCGGAGCCGCTCATGGCCGCATCGGCCCCCTATCAGGTCGTCGCCCGCCGCTACCGCCCCCAGCGGTTCGACGAGCTCGTCGGCCAGGAGCACGTGGCCCGCGGTCTCTCGGGCGCGATCGAGAGCGGCCGGATCGGCCACGCCTATCTGTTCACGGGGGCCCGCGGCGTCGGCAAGACGAGCGCCGCGCGGATCTACGCCAAGGCGCTCGAGTGTGAGCGTGGCCCGGCCGCCGAGCCCTGCAACGCCTGCGACACCTGTGCGGCGATCTCGGCGGGGCAGGATGTCGACGTGGTGGAGATCGACGCCGCCAGCAATCGTGGCGTCGACGAGATCCGTCAGCTGCGGCAAAACGTCGCCGTGCGGCCGGCCCGCGGGCGGTTCAAGGTGTACATCATCGACGAAGTGCACATGCTCACACGAGAGGCGTTCAACGCCCTCCTGAAGACGCTCGAGGAGCCGCCGCCGCACGTGAAATTCGTGCTCTGCACCACCGAGCCCGAAAAGCTTCCGATCACCATTCTCTCGCGGTGCCAGCGGTTCGACTTCGTCACGGTCGACGCCCCGGCGATCGCGCGACGGCTCGAGCAGATCGTGGAGGCGGAAGGGGGCACGGCATCGCCCGAGGCGCTCTCGCTGATCGCGCGGCGAGCTGCGGGCAGCATGCGCGACAGCCAGTCGTTGCTCGAGCAGTTGCTCGGATCGTCGACAGGGGCGATCGACGTCGACGCAGTGCACGCCGTGATCGGCACAGGGCGGGAGGAGAAGGTCGGCCGGCTCGTGCAGGCGATCGCCGCTCGGGATCCAGGGGCGGCCATCACGGCGTTCGACGCCACGCTCGCGGGCGGTGCCGATCCCGGTGGCGTGCTCGAACAGGTGATCGCAGCGTTTCGCGACGCGCTTCTGGCGAGCGTCGGCTGTGGCCCCGATGCGCGGGCGGGGGAGGGCCCGGGGCTCGGCGTCGATCTCGCCGCTATCGGCCGGTCGCTCGGCACCGAGACGGTGCTGGCCATGCTGCAGATCGTCGATCAGACGCTCGCCCGCATGCGCACGAGCGGCCACGCGGCGATCCTCGCCGAGATGGCGATCGTGCGGCTGGCGAAGCTCGAGGATCTCGACAATCTCGCGGCGCTCGTCCACGGGATCGTGCCGGCACCCGGCGCACCGGCACCGAGTCGCGTCGAGGCGGCACCGCGCGAAAAAAAAATGACCGACATGACGCCCCCGGCCGCGGCACCGGTCGCTGACGCGGCGGTGGAGACTGCGGCGCCGCCCGGCGTTGCCCCGGCGGGCGCGACCCGTGTCGCGGCCCCGGAGCCGCCGCCGCCGGCGCTGCCACCCGATCCGCGGGCGGCCTGGCTCCAGGCCTGCGAGACCGTGGGCGGCCTGGCCGCCGATTTCGCAGCCGCCGCGACGGAGGTGCGCTGGAACGACGGCGTGCTCGAAGTCATGATTCCGGCAGCGGCCACGACCGCTGCCACGTTCTTGCGCCGTCCGGAAGCAGCCGCGGGCATTGCTCGCGCGCTGTCCGACGCGGCTGGCCAGCCGCTCAGGCACACGATCGTGGTGTCGCAGGCAGCGCCGGCCGAAGGCCTGCCCGGACCGGCGGCCGAGCGACCCCGCCCTGTGCCGTCGCAGGCAGCCCTTCTGCGCGACGTGATGGATCATCCCCTGGTGACGCAGGCGCGCACGCTGTTCGACGCCGCCGTGCGCAAGGTCGAGCCGGCACGACCAGCCGATCCCGTGCCGACCGGAGCCGCAGCCACTGCGGCTCCCCCCGCTGCCGCGACAGCCGTCGCCGAGGAGGAGAGCGATGGCTGAAACCCGAGGCGCGATCGCGAGGCTCGTGGACTACTTCGCCGACCTGCCGGGCATCGGCCGAAAGTCGGCCGAACGTCTGGCCTACCACGTGCTGCGCATGTCGAACCAGGAGGCGATCGCGTTTGCCGAAGCGATCCGCGCGGTCAAGGAGAAGCTGCACCCCTGCAAGACGTGCTTCAATCTCGCCGAGCGCGACGAGTGCGACATCTGCCTCGACAGGCGGCGCAATCGCACGCAACTGTGCGTGGTCGAGCAGGTGCGGGATCTGCTCGCGCTCGAACAGGCCGGGGCGTACCGGGGGCTCTATCACGTGCTCCAGGGGCGCGTCTCGCCGCTGGAGGGCGTGGGATCAGCCTCGCTCACGATCGATCGACTCGTGGAACGCGTGCGGCTCGGGGAGGTGCGCGAAGTGATCATGGCCACCACGCCGAACGTCGAGGGCGACGCCACGGCGCTCGAGATCTCGACCCGCCTCGCCGGCCTGCCCGTCGAAATCACCCGCTTGGCCCGCGGCCTGACCGTCGGCGCTTCGCTCGAGCAGGCCAACCGCGAAATGCTCGCCGACGCGCTCTCGGGTCGGCAACGCCTGACCTGACGCCCCAAAAACCGCCATGCAGGGTATTCTTTGGGAGGTGATTTCCCGGTGGCGGTCTCCTCGGCACGGAGTTTGCAGTGATGCGGATGTCATTCGGCCAGGAAATGCGGATGGCGCAAAAGCAGATGCTTGCGCCGCGCATGATCCAGTCGATGGAGATCCTGCAACTGCCGCTCCAGGCCCTCGAAGAGCGGATCGAGCAGGAGATTCAGAACAACGAAACGCTCGAGGTGGAGGAGGCCGAGGGTGACTCGGGCGGCGGTGAGCCCGGTGCGCCGGTCGCCGAGCTTCCCGCCGTCACGGAGCGGACGGTGGACGAGAAGCCGCTCGTCGTCGACCAGGAGCATGCCAATCAGGCCGACTTCGAACGGTCGTACGACTGGGCGAACGAGTATCCCGACTCCGACGACGACCGCAGCCGGCCGTCGGCAGGCCGGATCGACGAAGCGTCCGATCGCTATCTCGACGCGATGGCCAACATGGAGGAGCGGCCCGAGACGCTCTTCAACCACCTCCACGACCAGCTCTCCAACTACGATCTCTCCGCGCTCGAACGGCAGGCCGCCGAAAAGATCGTCTACAATCTCGACGCCAACGGCTACCTTTCCATGCCGCTGGAAGATCTCGTCGATCCCGACGGGCCTCCGGACCGGGCCACGCAGCTCGCGCTCCTCGAAAAAGCCCTGGGTGTCGTGCAGGGCATGGACCCGCTCGGCGTGGCAGCCCGCGATCTGCGCGAGTGCCTGCTCCTCCAGATCCGCTCCGACACCCCTCGCGCCCGGCAGCTGCGCCGGCTCGTGAGCGACCATCTCGAAGACGTGGCCGGCAATCGCCTGCCGCTCATCGAACGGAAAACCGGCTACTCGATCGCCGAGATCGAACAGCTGCGTGAGCAACTGCACACGCTCAATCCGAAGCCGGGTGCCGTCTTCTCGGTGCCGTTCGTGCCGGCCGTGAAACCCGACGTTTACGTCGAGCAGCAGGTCGACGGGAGTTGGAAGGTGCGGCTCGAGGATGTCGACCTCCCCAACCTGCGGATCAGCCCGCTCTACCGGCAGATGCTCCTCTCGCCCGACACCGATCCCGACACGCGCGAGTACATCAAGCGCAAGATCAACTCTGCCCAGTGGCTGATCGAGTCGATCGAGCAGCGGCGGTCGACACTCCTCAAGACCGCCCAGGCGATCGTCGATCACCAGATTCGCTTTCTCACCGAAGGCCCCGAGGCGATCGAGCCGCTCAAGATGCAACAGATCGCCGACCGCATCGGAATGCACGTCACGACCGTGAGCCGCGCCGTGGACGACAAGTGGCTGCAGACGCCACGCGGCCTGTATCCGCTGCGGCGATTCTTCGTGGGCGGCACGGTGAGTGCCGATGGCGACGAGGTGGCGTGGGACGCGGTGCGGCTCAAGCTCCAGGAGATCATCGATCAGGAGCCCAAGGACGACCCCTACAGCGACGATGCCCTCGTCGAGGAGCTGGGGAAGCGCGGAATCACGGTGGCCCGGCGCACGGTGACGAAATATCGAAAGGCGATGGACATCCCGAGCTCCCGCCAGCGGCGCGACTGGAAGCTGCCGCGGGGCGGCCAGCCGCCGGAATGAGGGCTGCCTCGCCTTGCCGGTTTCTGGAGGGCGGCCGTAGGATGCCGGCTCCCTCCTGCGAGACCGCCCCATGCGCTGCCCCTTTTGCCGAGCCGACAACGACCGTGTGATCGACTCACGGGCCGGCGACGACGGCTCGTCGATCCGCCGCCGCCGTGAGTGCGTGGGCTGTCGGCGGCGGTTCACGACGTATGAACGCGTCGAGCGGCAGTTGCTCTCCGTGGTGAAGAAGTGCGGTGAGCGGGAGCCCTTCGACCGCGACAAGATCAAGCGCGGGCTCGCCAAGGCCTGCTGGAAGCGGCCCGTGAGTGCCGACGACATCGAGGGCGTCGTGGCTGCGCTCGAGGCGGAGCTCTACGGCACCTATGAAACCGACGTGCCCAGCCGCGTGCTGGGCGAGCGGCTCATGGAACTCTTGCGGGGCCTCGACCAGGTGGCCTTCGTGCGGTTCGCAAGCGTCTACCGCGAATTTCAGGACGTTCGCGACTTCGTGGAGGAATTGGAGCCGATCCTCGCCGAGACCAACGATCAGGCCCGGACGTAGGTGCCGGCTCGGGGGCGGCAAAAGTCTCCTCGCGTGGGCTGCGGCAGCCCAATGCTCGTCGAGCGTTCGCCGACCCCCTCGCCTACCGGCTCGGGCGGGAATCCGGGCCTCCAGCCCTGGTGTAATCTCCACGCATGCCGCCGGTCTTTTCTTCGAGTTGGACGGCGGTGATCGACATGCCCGGATCGATCGACTTGCACATATCGTAGATCGCGAGCGCCGCAGCCGACACCGCGACGAGCGCCTCCATCTCGACGCCCGTGCGTGCCGTGGCCCGCACCACGGCTTCGATCGCGACGGCCTCGGGCTCGAAGCCGATCGTGATCTCGACGGCGTCGAGCGGCAGGGGATGGCAGAGCGGAATCACGTCGCTCGTCTTCTTGGCCGCCATGATCCCGGCCAGCCTGGCCGTGGCGATAGCATCGCCCTTCTCGAGCTCACCCGCCCGAATCCGCCGGATCGTCTCGGCCCGCGCCACGAGCCTGCCCGACGCCCGCGCCGTGCGCAGCGACACCGGCTTCGCCCCGACGTCGATCATGCGAATGCTGTTCTGGATACTGCTCATGCGTGGGAGTATATCCGAGTCAAGTTGACGCGCACCGGCTCGGGGTTACCCCGTACCGTCTCGCCGGACGCTCACTGCGGCCATCCTGGCCTCCGCTCGCTCGGATGTGCCTG
>CAMAVC010000088.1 GCA_945861585.1 Planctomicrobium piriforme | reverse complement strand
TCATCGCGTGCTGGATGATCTTTGCCCAGCCGGAACCTGTCGTGCCGGAGGTGCCTGCGAATTTGCCAACCCCGTCACAGAGCAGCGTGGAGTAACCGCACGACGCCAGCCTGGTCGCCCAGTCGTGGTAGACAAGTTTCGTGTCGCGGACTTCCTGGCCGCTTCCGGCAAAAAAAATGGCGTAGTTCACGGATGCGTCCTTGGATGCGTGCCCGTCTGCTTTCGCGTCAACCGCTGGGCGGGTCGGCCAGATTGAACCGCAGGCTTTCCACTCCCATCATGTCGATCTCCTCGTCGCCGTCCAGCAAATAGACGCGGCGGCCGACGCCGACCACCGCATCGCTCTCGCCGCCGATCCACTCCGTGCGGCGGCCCAGCCGCGAGGCGTCGTCGGCATGGGTGAGCGTGCCGTAGATGGCCGGCATGTGCACCGTGGCGTCGAAGGCGTCGGGCACCACGATGCGGGCCTTCCGCCACACGAGGTCGAGCGGCCGGGCCGGCGGTTCGAATTCGACGCTCGCGACGCGGGCCATCTCGATCCAGTAATACTTGCCGGTTTGCGTGAGCACCTCAAACACCGCCGCGGTGACGTCGTCGAGATCGCGGCAGTCGGTGAACGACCGCTCGACCCCGCCGGCGGTGAGCGTGCCGCTGAGCGCGGGGCGGGCGATCTCGGCCCGAGCGGCCGCGGCCCCTGCCTCGGCCTGCTGCCCGGCCCGCAGGAGCACAAACGCCTCCAGCCGGTCGCGCACCTGCTGCCCCGCGCCGTCGAGGAGTTCGGGCACCCGGCCCTCGTCGAAAAACTGCCGCCGCGCGGCCTCGGCCCGCAGGAGCTGCCGGATCGGGGCGGCCGCCACCGCCACGCGCGGCTCGAGCGTCATCATCGTGTCAAACTGTGCGTCAGCGCGGTCGAATTGACCGCTCACGATCAGCAGTTCCGCCAGCAGCCAGCGGTCTTCGAGGCTCTTGGGACTGGCCTTCACCGCGGCGGTGGCGGCGGTGATCGCTCCCGCGAGGTCTCCGGCCTTGAGGCTGTCATGGGGGGTCGTCATCGGCTGCTCCTTGTGGTGGCGTTCATCGGGCATTGCTCCGGCGCACGGTCGAGACGAGCTTCAGCGTCGCATCGAGCCGGTCGATTTGGAAGTGTGGTTGCAGCCGCATCACGACGCGGAACACGCCGGCGGTGCCCGGCTCTTCGCGGACCTCGACCGCGGCGGCCCGGAGCGGCATCTTGGCCCGCGTCTCGGCCGAAGCCTGATCGTCGGGCGTAATGTATTGACTCACCCAGCGGGTCAGAAACTGCTCGAACTCCGCCGCCTCCGTGAAGCTGCCCACCTTATCTCGCGCAAGCACCTTGAGGTAGTGGGCGAATCGCGACGCGCACAACACGTATTGCAGCATCGATGCGATCTTGGCGTTCATCGTAGCCGCCGGCGTGTCGAAAGCTTCGGGCCGATGGAGCGTGGCGTTGTTGTGAAACACGGCGCGGCCATCCGGCCCCGTCGCGCACAAGGGCACCATGCCGGCGGCGTCGAGTTCCTGCTGCACCTCTTCAGTCACGAACAGTTCCGTCGGCCCGCGGAGCGCGGTCGTTCCGTCGAGCGCGTCGAAGCCGTCGGTCGGCAGATCCTCCACGAGGCCACCGCCCGCCATGCCGCGTGACGCACCGCGAATGTCGGAAAACCAGCCCGACCGGCCGAACTCCCGCACGATCACCGCGGCGAGCGGCCAGACGGCGCTCATCCACGGCCGGGCCTGGGCATCGCCGTTGTCGGCGGCTTCGCGGTAGCGAAAGCCCCGCTTGGCCCACGTCGCCTCCGGAGCGCCGAGCGCCTGCGGCCGTCCGAGCCAGCCGTCGTAGGGCCGCCGTGCGAGCACGCGCGGCAGCGGCAGGGCCACGAATCGCGATTCCTCGCGCTCGCGCAGGCCGCGCCATTTGAGGAAGTCGGGCCCGGCCTGCGTTGCCGTCGGCACCGGCGCGCTCTCCAACTCGGCGAAGGAGTCGAGGCCGAGCAGGCCGGGGTCGGGCGTGGCGAGCAGCGGCGCAAACGCGGCCGTCGCGACCTCGGCCAACCCCGCGAGGAGATTCACGTCGTCGGGATGCCGGCCAAACTCAAAGTCGCTGACGAGCAGCCCGTAGGGCGTGCCACCGGCGGTGCCAAACTCCTCCTCGTAGACTTTCCGCCACAGCTGGGAACGATCGAACTCCACGGCGCTGGCCCGGTCGCGGGCGAGCTCGCGCTTCGTCACCGACAACACGCGCACCTCCACGCGGGCCTGCCCGTCGCCGTCGTCGTTGGCCCGCCCCGCCTGCTCGAGCAGCCAGAGGAGACCGCGCCACGATGCTTCCAGGGCCATGACGGCCGGGTGGTGCAGGATCGCATCGACCTGCCGCGTCAGGGCCTGATCGATCGCGGCGAGGTCCTCACCGAGGCGTGCCATGAGCGCCGCGCGGCTCAGCCGCTCGCCCAGACCGACACGCTCGGCGGCCCAGGCTCGCAGGGCATCGCCGTCGGTGCGGGCCGTCGCTAGCTCGTCGATGAAGCCGAGACGTCCGCCGCCGCTCCCACGCCGGGCATCCAGCACGCTCGCGGCCGGGCCAGCCCCGCGAGCCGGCAACGACTCCTGGACTGCGTCGAATCCGACGTCCTCACGCTTCGGCACTGACGCCATCGCCAAGCGCCTCCACAAACGCCGGATTCACACCTCGACGGATCAGCCGCCCTTCACCGCCGCGGGAATCTTGGCGACCATGCGGAGGCTCGTCGTGAGCTCCTCGAGTTGCAGCCAAGGCCGCAGATAGGCCACCGCGTTGTAGCTGCCAGGGGCTCCCGGGATCTCCTCCACCTTGATCTCGGCCTCGGCCAGCGGATAACGCGCCTTGACGTCGTCGGAGGGGTGTGGGTCGGTGCACACGTAGTTGGCGATCCACCGCTTCAGCCATTCCTCGCAATCCTGCCGCTCCATGAACGAGCCGATCTTGTCACGGGCGATCACCTTGAGGAAGTGCGCGATCCGCGAGGTCGCCATGATGTAGGGCAGCCGGGCCGAAATCGCGGCGTTCGCCGTCGCCTCGGGCCGGTCATACTTCTTCGCCTTTTGCGTCGTCTGGGCACCGAAGAACACCGCGTAGTCGGTGTTCTTGTAATGGCACAGCGGCAGGAAGCCGAGCTTCGAGAGTTCGGCCTCGCGGCGGTCGGTGATGGCGAGTTCGGTCGGACACTTCAGATCCTTGTCGCCGTCGTCGGCCAGGAACACGTGGGCCGGAAGCCCCTCCACCTTGCCGCCGTTCTCGGCGCCGCGAATCGCCGTGCACCAGCCGAACTTCGCGAAGGCGTCGGTGAGGCGGGCGCCGAGCACGTAGCTTGTGTTCATCCACGAGTAATGCGAGTGCGGCACCGGTTTGGCGTTGCCGGCACCGTCGAGATCGACCTCCTCGAAGTCGAACTCCTCCACCACCTTCGTGTTCTTGCCGTAGGGCAGCCGCGAAAGCGTGCGCGGCATCGTCAGCACGACGAACCGCGAATCGTCGGATTCGCGGAAGCTCCGCCACTTCGTGTACGACTCGTCGAGGAAGATCTTCTCCAGATCGCGGGGCTTTGAAAGCTCGGTGAAGCTCTCCATGCCGAGCAGTTGCGGGCCCGCCGCCGTCACGAACGGGGCGAAGCCAGCCGCCGAAACCTGCGACATCTTCGAGAGCAGGTCGATGTCTTCCGGGTGATTGGTGAATTCGTAGTCGCCGATGAGCGAGCCATAGGGCTCGCCGCCGGGGGAGCCAAACTCCGCCTCGTAGATCTTCTTGAAGATCTGGCTCTGGTCGAACTCGACGGCCTTGTCGAGGTCCTTGAAGAGCTCGCGCTTCGAGATGTTCATCACGCGGATCTTGAGTTGCGCGCCCGTCTCGGAATTCATCACGAGATGGTGCAGGCCCCGCCACGAGCCCTCGAGCTTTTGGTAGTCGGGGTTGTGGATGATCTCGGCCAATTGCCGCGACATCGCCGCATCGATGGCCGCAATCGCGTTCGTGATCGTCTTGGTGACGTTCTTGTCGAACTGGACGGTGCCCTTGAGCGATTGCTCGACGAGCGACCGGATCAGCTCGTCGCGTCGCGGCTTCTCGACCGCCCGCGGCATCATCGTCGTGATCTGATCGAGGAGGCCGCCGGCCGCCTCGGCGGCTGCTGCCGACGTCTGCTTCTCTGCTTCGCCTGCCGGACTCATGAAAAACTCCCTGCGTAAGAATTGCGTATCGCTCGAATTGCCGCTGCCCCAGACGATCAGGTGCCCGCGTCGGGGCTCCCGCCGCCGCCGGCTCCCGGCTCCACTCCCATCTCACCGGCGAGCTTCTTGATCTGTTCGCTGTCCTTGAGCAACTTTTCCAACTCGCCCTCGAGGCCGTCGGCCCGATCCACGGCCGACATCAGCTCGCGAAGCCGATTCCTGGTGTCGAGCAGCTTCCGCAGCGGCTCCACCTGCTCGACGATCTTCCCCGGCTCGAAATCCTCGATCGAGGAAAACTTGAGCTTTACGGCAAGCTCGCTGCCGTCGTCGGCGAGCGTGTTGGCCACCCGCATTTCCACGCCGGGGGTCATCCGCTTCATGACGTCGTTGAACGTGTCGCGATCGATGGCGACGAACTTCCGATCCTTGAGCGGCTTGAGCGGCTCGGTCGGTGCGCCGGAGAAGTCGCCCATCACGCCGACGACGAAGGGCAGGTCTTTGACGACCGTCGCGCCTTCCGTCTCGACTTCGTACGTGATGTGCACGCGGGGCTTGCGAACCCGGGAGAGTTTGCCATGGACTGATTCTGGCATCGTTGCGTCCTCGTGACCGGAGCCGGTGTGGTATGCCGGCGAGAGAGGGCTTCGAAGCCCCCGCCGGCGCCGCACTCTAGCCTACTGCGGGCTGGGCTGTCCAGCGTCGCCGGCCACGGCCCTACGAAGCCGAGTCGCCGGAGCCGCCGGCAAAGGAGCCAGCCTCGTCGTCGAGCCCCGTCACGCGAAACAGGAGCGCCAAAGCCGTCTCGTCGCGCAGCAATTGTCGGTAGTATTCCTCGCGGGGCAGCCGCCCGAGCCGCCCGATGCTGCGGATCTGCGCGGCGACGAGGATGTGGGGGTCGTGCCGTTCGAAAAAGTCTGCGACCGCCGCGAGCTGGCGAAACGCGGCCTCGCGGTCCGAGGGCTGGCCCCCGGCGGTTCCAGCCGCCGCCCCATCGCCTCCGGCGGCGGAGCCGTCGGCGGAGGTCGTCTCCTCCGTATCCTTGGGGATGGCTGCCGGCGCAAAGGTGCCGATCGCCGCCGCACACTCCTCGAAAAGATCCCGCAACGGACCGGCCGGCACGTAGGCCTCGCCCCCGGAAGCCTCCGCCACCGCGTCACACAGTTTTTCCCAGGCTGCGGCGGCGTGCTGCAGGTCGATGTAAACCTGCCGGATCGAGTCAATCGGCGTGCTGCTCACGGCATCCTGGAACTGCTGCGGTGAGACGGCGCCGCGTTCCACGGCGAGCTTGATCTTCTCCTCGCTCTCCTCGCCCACGAGCTCGCGGCTGCTCCGCCAATGGCAGAGCGCATAGTGCTCATCCGCCCGCCCCGACACGAGCGGCACGTGGAGGATCGCAGGCAGCAGCAGCCCCTCCGAGTCGATGCCCACGAGCCGCTGGAGCGGCAGAGACCGCTCGGCCACCGTCGCCGCCTCGTCGGCCGGCCCATCCTCGGGGTCGGGAATCGGATAGAGCGTCGCCCACTGCGACTCGACGAACGTGCGGGCGATGTCGAATCCGCAAGCGAGCCCGGCGAAGCCGTCGGTGCGGGCCAAAGCCTCGATGCACAGCCCGGCGATATCGAGATCGCGCGACTGGCCGATCAGCACCTGCCAGCTGCTGTCGCGCACCGTCTGCCAGATCGACCGTGCCCCGGACCAGCCGCCGTCGGAGGCGTCGCCCTCGTCGGCCTTGCGTTCGATCCGCCGGGCCTCCTCGCGCTGATCGCGCAGGCCCGACCGCACGGCGCGCCCCTCGGGCGTGATCTGCAGGTTGTCGCCGCTCGGGGCATCGTCGGACAAGGGCGCAGCGAAGGCGGCCAGATCGTAGTCGAACGACATCGGCATGACATGCGTCCTCGGGGGGCTCGGCGGCGTCCACCGCCTCGCCAAACCCTACACCATGATCGTAACCCATGCCGCCTGGGGCCTCTCTGCGGGCGGTGCCGGTCGTGCCGGCTGTGCCATCCATGACGAGGGCTCTACCGGAAGCCGTTGCGTTCGAGCGCCACGCGCATGTCGGCGAGCGTGCGGGTTTGGAGGCGACTGGCCCAGGGGGTGCTGATCCCGACGCGGCGGGCGGCTTCGGTCAGGGTGCGGCCCTCGTAAAAGGTCGCCCGCAGCAGGGCGGCCTCCTTCTCAGGCAGCGTGGCCACGAGGTCGGCCAGAAAGGCGATCAGCTCAAGCCGCATGGCCCGTTCGGCGGCGCCCGGCTCGCGATCGGGCATGGCGCTGGTGTCGAGCTCGCTGCGCGCGGGCCGGCGCTTCTCCACCGCAGCGGGAGCCTCTCCGGCGCCCGATTCGTAGCCGCCGCGTTCGAAGTCGGCCCGAGCGAACCAGGTCATCCGGCCGAGCCCGTCGAGGATGGCCCCGCGGATCCGATGCCAGGCGTAGGTCGTGAACTTGTGGTTGCGCTTCGCGTCGAAGGCCGCAATGGCCTCGAGCAGGCCGAGCTGGCCGTAGGCGATGAGATCGTCGAGCTCGGCCCGGCCGGCGAGCTTGCGATGGATCTTCCACGCGATCGCGCGCACGAGCCCCTGGTGCTCAAGCACCATCGCATCGTGCTCGGCCTGATTCTTCATGCCCGCAGTGCCGCTTAGAGAAGCTCCGCGAGTGCGTTAATCGCGGAACCGTAGTCGGGCTCGTCGGTAAACTCGGTCACGATGTCGATGTGTTGGATCGTCGCCGCCGCGTCGGTGACGATCACCGAGCGGGTGAGAAACATCCACTCCGGCAGATACACACCGAACGCTCGACCAAACGAAGCCCGGTAGTCGCTCGCGACTGAGAGGAACGAGAGCGATTCCTTGGTGGCGTAACGATTCTGGGTGAACGGGAGATCGGAACTGACGAGAAACGCGGCGACCTCGTGATCGAATCGTGAAAGCAACTGCTCGAACTTACGGGCTTGAATGGCGCCGACGCGGGTGTCCACCGAGTGGAGGCAGCAAAACAGCACCGGCATCTGGTATCCGAGGAGAAGTTCGCGATTGATCAGACAGGGAGTTTGATCCACATACTGCCACAACTCGAAATCCGGGGCTGCATCCCCGACGGCCAGCTCCGGCCCGCACAGCACGCTCGGCTGCGCGCCGATGAATACCGTTCGCGCTTCGGGTTTCACGTCGTGTTTTTCGTTGCCAGGAACTGTGCTCATTCGTTGCCTCGCGCCTGTTGACGGCCTGCCGCCCGGGTGACGACTCAGGAGATGCCGTATGACTTGGTCAATTTGTAGGAATTTACCTGGCCTCCCGTCACGCGGATGTCTGTTGCCGGGGTTTGCACCGGGTTGTCGCCCACGATCGCCGTCACGCGCGGGGGAGGCGACAGCAAGATATACGCCGAATCCGGAATGCCGCGAGTGGTGGTGGAATAACGGACGTGGGTCTGATTCCACGAATCGAATTTCCACTTAGCGAAAAACTGGGTAATGAGCGCTTCGTACACAAACCGTGAGTCGGCCTGGTTCCGGATCACGGGTCCCACGAACGCCGGGGACCGTTGGGGCGGATAGTGATTCAACCCGAAATACACCTTGTTGTCATGGACCACGATCCCGCCTGCAGGCTTCGGATCGGGCAAGTTGCGGTAGATTTGTTCGAGAGCGGGATCCCTTCCCCAGATTTTCGCCGGCATGCTGAAATCACCACGGTTTTCGAGCCTTTTGGCTGTCGTGGATGATCCGCTTGATGGATACGTCACGCCGAAAAGGTTCTGGAGCCCGCTTCCTGCGGAATTTGCCACGGACTGATTCGATGCCGTGATCTTGATGCCGCGGATGTTTCGCTGCGTGAGTTCGTCGCGAAGGCGGGCGGCGAGAGACCCTGCCTCGAGGGTCCCTGCTGCGGCTGAAGAGAATTCGGGACTGAATCTCTCACCTGCCTTGGCGCCCATACACAAGCCGAGCGCAATGGTCTGCAAGCCATACTTGAGGTCGTCTCCGACCGCATCTCGGATGCCGCCTTGATCGCGGGCCTCGGCATAACACCTATCGCACACCCTCACTTGTTTGGCGCCTTTCAGCGTCCCGCTCTTCTCGGTCAGGGCGATGGCGAGGTCGATCCTTTTGGACGTGTGTTTGTCGCAAAAGATGCCCCCGCACCGTCGGCAATGGTGCTTGTTCGAACTGCCATACCAGCTCTTTTCGAACTTGTACTGGCAGCTCGGGGCCTCACATTGGGTGACCTCGGAATCGAGTTTCCACCGGGCGTTGTGGGCAAGCCCTGCCCTCCGCTGCATGCCGACGACCATGGACCCGCCCACAACGACTGCGTTTTCCGGCAGGAGACTCCCATCGTCCAACACGGTGCTTCGGCGTGCGAGACCATGGCGCTGGAGGCTTTCGACAAACGCCTCGACGGACAGCACGTTGTTGCCCATATGAAAACCACCCGTTGTCGTGCCCGACCCGTGGCAGTTGACCCGCATTTTGTTGGTCGTCGTCGGGTCGCATATCCAGTGCATCAAACCTTCGAGGTTGGGGTAGGAAGTGGGTGCCTCCAAATGCTCGATTGCCACCATGCAGCCGATATACCGCATTTGCCTCAGCTGATTGCTGATTTCGCCCTTGACGACCCTGAGCATGCTGATGTCGGCCTGCGTGATCTCGACATCGCTGAAGTTACGACAGTTGCCGATATTTCTGCTGAAGAAGGCCTCCGGGTCGTACGAGAACCCCTCGCTTTTCACGTTGGATCGATACTTCGCCTGTTGTTCCATGTCGTCACGGAAGTCATAGAAGTATTCCGTTCCGCCGTGGGAAAAAAACTTTTGATGGCATGCGACGACCTTGTTGTAGTTCCCCGTTTTCCGTGCTGCCGCCAACTCCTTCGTCTTGACGGCAGCGATGTCTTCTTTGGTGCACAGATGAAGGTCGAGATAGCGGGTGTAGTTCATTGATTTGATTCCTTACTACGCCATGCTCCCTGCGCGCCCGCTGCTAGGCGAGGCTCGCGAGTGTAGAACGGGCTCCCACACTCCATCAAGCATTTCCACCCCCACAAGCAGACGCTCTCCACCTCCGACACGGTAACCAAGGGACTGCAGTTGGGCCGGCACGCCCGGCTGGTGGCGCGGCTGTCGGCAGAAACAGAGGCGGCGATCGCCTACTTCGAATCGGCCGACTTTCAGACCGACACGCTCAATGCCTCGACGTATCGCATCGCTTTCCAGCCCATGCACAAGCTTATCGGCAAACTGGTTCGCGAGCCCAGCGCGCAGACTTTGGTCGAGGATTTTTGCTACTCGTCAATGGCGCTGCAGTTGCTTCCGCTCACGGCGGGCGACGATCTGCAGCGGCCAGCCACTGCCGCCGTCGCTCTCTATGACGCCCCGTGCAGGTCACGCAATCAGAGTCGGGCCACGGCCTGGTCGCCCTTCGTGACGACGTCCGCCAACATCTTGTGCAGCCTGCCACCCGACGTGAGTTTGACGGCCGGCGCTCCCGCCGCCGCCGGCTGGCCGGATCCCCGCACGTAGTACTTCAACGTCCACAGCAAGGGACCACCCTGCATTGGCATTTCACCGTTGCGATAGGTCACGTTCGCCGCGTCGGTGGCCACGACGCCTCTGATCCAGTCCATGACCTGCTGCGACTCCCTGGACGACCGGGCAAAAAACCCGCTGGCCTCTTTTTCATACTGCTTGATGACGTCTTGCAGGGCAGCCACGAGAACCGCGTTCACTCGGCTGCTGCTCGTCTCGGGCTGGGGCAAGGGAGGGGCGGGTGGTGAACGCCCGAGGTCATCCGGATTGAACGTCAACCCTCCCTGGATCAAGCCATCGACTGTATCGTCGGTCGGATTCACGAACATCACGTCGTAGCCGTTTTCTCCATACGGCACATTTTCGTCGAATTTGATGATCGATTTGAACTTCTTGCCGCCCGTGACGCCTCGCTCGCCGGACACGCCCAGCGCATGAAAGTCTCCGGTTTGTGCCTGGGGGTAGATCGCCCCCGCGGCGAGGCCGACCGGCTGCCGAACCAAGCCACCGCCTGTGAGGGTGTCTACGAGCGCCGCCCCAAACCATGGAACAAACCAGATCGGCGACAACGCGAGCATCGCGACGCGCTGGTTGGGATTCTCGCGCCAATACGGCGAGTTCATGAACAGGCCGTCTGCCGTATCGAGCGGCGCGGAGCTCTCGGCTTTCACGAGAAAACCGCCGGGCTGATTCATCGTCGCCGCAGTGTGGCAGAAATAGAGATGGCCGTGACGACCATCCTCCCGAATCTGCTTGCCCGTAATTGCATTGCGGTTGCCCAGGCCCCCGCCCGCGAGGTTGATACCCGAATGATTTCCCTCGTCCTTCTTGTTTTCCTTGAACGCCTTGGGCTGGTTATTCGGCATCGTGCCGTAGTTGCCGCGCTCGATTCCGTGCGTGGCGTGACTGCGGCGGTCGGGTTGTTGGTTTTGGAACACCCAATCCCAGAGTGTCAGCTGAATCCCGGGCCGCTGCCGATATTGAACGACCACGCCGCCGGAGCGGCTGAGGGCCGTCGCAATCGGCATGTCTGTATCGCTCCATGGTCGCCAGGTGCCGTGTTTCGGGCGGTAGTAGAGCCCTCCATGCCACAGAATCGCAAACATCCTGTTGAGGATGCTGTTGTTGCCTGGGGTCCCGGCAGTCATGGCGCCATACCACCACCCGACGTCGAGCATTTGGCATTCGAGCTCCGAGTACTGCCGGAAGGCATCCATGCCGAGCCCTTGCGGATTTTGCTCCGCGATGGCCCGATACTGCATATAGCAATGGTTTGCGGAAAATTGCGGCATGCCTACCTCTCGAAAGAGCCTCTACGTGGCGCGTTGCTTCTACACCTGATCATACATTAGCTGCATCACTCGACTCTCGCGACGATTCGCAGCGGGCCGCCACTGCCGCCGGCGATCTTCATGGGGAGCGCCGCGACGAATGCACCAGTGTCGGGCAGCTGGTCGAGCGAGGCCACGTTTTCGAAGATCGGCACGTCCGCGCCGCAGAACGCGACGTGGGCAGCAAAGAGCGTCGAGGGCCCGTGGTCGATGCTCGCCGTGTCGATCCCGATCGCCTTGATCCGCCGCTGCTCCACGAGCCACTTCGCCGCCAGCGGTGACACGCCCGGAAAGCGGAGCTTGGCCACGGCGGCCGGACCGGTCGCCGAGGTGCCGAGATAGGCGGTGCGGTCGGCCCACTTCGCCGCCCAGCCGGTGCGCACGAGCACGATCACATCCACGAGCTGCCGGCCGTGGGCCACCTCCCAGGCCACGAGATCGTCGGGCGAAACCTCATACGCTGGATCGGCAACGCACTGCTGCGCGACGTCGATCACCACGGCATCGCCCACGAGCCGGTCGATCGGGATCGCATCGCTCGTCTGGCCGGTCGCGGAAAAATGCCGCGGGGCGTCGAGATGCGTGCCGCCGTGCTCGGCGGTCGTGAACCGGTTCGCCGCGTAGTAGTAGCCCTTCGCCGTCGGACCGTTGGAGCCCGAGTCAAACTGGAAGCCTTTCTCGGTCGGCCAGTAGATCGTGGCCGCGTCGAAGGAGTGCGTGAGGTCGAGCCACGTGCCAGGCTCGGCGGCGGTGGCCATACCCAAAAACGCAACGGCGAGCGTTGCTGCGATCATTCTCACGACGCATCACCATCGACGTCGGTCTTTGCGTCGCCCTTCCCCGCCTTGTCGTCGACGCGCACGAGCACCATCTGCTCCACCTTGCCGTCGCCCCCCTTGCCGTCGTCGCGGTGCACGAGGATCGTCGTCTGCTGGCCGAGCAGGTTCGTGAGCCCGGCCTCATACACGGGCGTTTTCTTGTCGCCGATCGTCCAGGCAGCCTTCTGCGTCTTCTTGTCGACCTTGCCGGTGATGTTTTGCGTGGAGTCGGAGACGGCGTCGTAATACGTGCCGCGCAGCAGGCCGTTCTTGTCGATCGCCAGGCTCAGAAACGTGCTCGGGCTCGTCTCCTCGGAGCGGGCGAGGGCAAACACGCCGAGCGGCCGCCACTGGTCGTCGGCCGCGATCTTCGCATCGGCCCCGCCCTGGGCGGCGAGCGCGGAGGCCTGCTGCGCATAGTCGGCCGCGGTGCCCACCCGTTCGCCCTGCACATACACGCCGTCGTCTTGGTAGCAGACGTTTGTGCCGTAGTTGTAGGAGACAGGGGCGCCGTAGCCGCCCCAGCCGGCGAGTTCGCTCCAGGCCAGGCCCGTGAGCAGGCCAGCGCCCATGCCCCAGCCATAGCCGCCCCACCAGCCGCCCGGCCACCAGGCGCCGAAGTGGGCGCCATACCAGCCGCGGCCGCCATACCAGCCGCCCCGGTAGAAGTTGTTCCGCACGATGTTGCCCCGATTGGCAAGGTTGTTCATCGTGTACGGCCGCACGGCACCGCGCGCGAGGCCATCGCGGCCGAGCGCATCGCGGCCCACGCCCCGATCGAGCCCCTCGTTTGCAATCCGCTGGAAGTCGGCCTTCGAGAGCGTGTGCTCGCCGGCGAAGTGGCCGCCATCGAGGCCGCCGAAGTCGCGGGCACCGTCGAGGGCTCGACCGCCGTCCAGCGCCCGTCCGCCATCGAGGGCCCGGCCGCCATCAAACGACCGGCCGCCGTCGAAGTCGCGCATCCCGCCGCCGTCGAAACCACGCCCGCCATCGAACCCACGTCCGCCGTCGAAGTCGCGGCCACCGCCCATGTCGCGCATGCCGCCGCCGCCGTAGCCGCCCATGTGGCCGCCGCCGCCGCCAAATCCGCCGCCGTGCCCGCCGCCGCCCCCGTGGGCATGGGCGACCGTGGCGCCGTGATTGAGGGCGAGCGCGATGAGGGCCACGAGCGTGGTGAGGCGGCGATGCATGGGATGGACTCCTGCGGTTGTCTTTTTTTTGTAGGACAGGCTTCAGCCTGTCGGGAGGCATGACAGGCTAAAGCCTGTCCTACATCGGGCATGACAGGCTAAAGCCTGTCTTACATCGGGCACGTCGGGCACGTCGGGCATGACAGGCTGAAGCCTGTCCTACTTTTTGCGGAAATGCAGCGGCGGATTGTCGGGAAGGGGCTGGCCGTCGAGCGAGCGGTCGATCGATTGCAGCGTGAACCGGCCTTCGCCGCCGGGCACGATCACCTGCGTCCAAGCCGTGCGGCCGGAGCCGTCGGCGGGCGTGCCTGCAAACGTGCGGTTGAACGCGGTGCCGTCCGACGCAAACACGCCCTCGGCGCGGGCCCCAGTCGAGTCGAAGAGCCACGAGCGCACGAGCCCGGCCGCCCGGTCGGCGTGGATCAGGTCGATCGCTTCGATCGTGTCGCCCTGCTTCGGCACGATCTTCGTGCGGCCGACGAGCGCGTGGCCGCCGACGGCCTTTTCGTAGGTCAGGGTGACGGTCGTGCCCTCTTTGGCGTCGGTCGCCTGCCACGTGCCCACGAGCCAGGCGAGATCGTCGAGCGCCGCCGCGGGGCTCGGAGCCACGAGCGATTCGGCGATCCGCCACGAGCCGTCCTCGAGCACCCGCAGGCTCTCGAACTGCGTTTCCATCGGCTTCTCGCCTGGCTTCTTCGTGAAGGCGAGCGTGCCGCGCACGCGGGCGAGCGGCCCGGCGACGTGCTCGACGGCGTTCACGGTAACGGCCAGCTTGGCCTGCGGGTGGCGTTCGAGCCAGCCGCGGATCGAGGCCACGATCGCGTCGCGGCCGGCGACGCGGGCACCGCCCTCCACGAGCTCGGCCCGGTCCGTCCACTGGGCGGCGAGCGCTTGATAGTCGCGTTTGTTGTAGGCGTCGGCGTAGGCCGCCGATGCCGTGCGCACGTCGGCCTCGATGCCGTCCGCCGCCGCCGCGGGGCCCGCGATGCCCACAAAGATCACCGTCAGCCAAAACGCTCGTCGCATGCTCACCTCGTGGTTGCGTCACGCCATCGCCACATCGGGCGGCAGCTCATTGCCAGCATACGGCAATGCTCCGGCGCGTGCAGCAAACGGGTCGTACCGGCGATGCCGACGAGCACTCCTCTCTCGAGGGGGCAGCGCCGTGCCGACGCCCGTCCACGCATGCCGGATATGCCGTCCGTCGTGCCTCGCGCCCGTGCCACGAAAAAAAATCGGCCTGGCCGACGATCACGAAAAGAGTCCACGCACTCTCCCTTTCATCACGGCCATGATCTCCAGAGGAATACTGCTCCTTCTCCCCACCGTCATCGCCGCCCTTGCGGTCTCGCTCCCCGAGCCGGCTCGCGCCGCCAGCCAGACAGGCTTCGACCCGCGCGTCGTCGCATTCGGAGCGGAGCGCGAGCAGATCAAGAGCACGCCGATCGAGAAGCGGCCGTATCGGCCCTTGCATGTCTACGGCAACTCTATCCGCCGCCGGCAGACCCGGGGCCGATAACGACTTGTAAGACAGGCTGAAGCCTGTCCTACACCACGCGCACGACGCGGCTCAGGCCGTGCACGCGGTATTCCTGGCCGCTCCGTTCTTCGAAGCACTGGTAGCGGCTGCGGAGCCGCGGGCCCAGGCGAAACACCTGGCCTGTCTCGACGCGAAACACGCTCCCCGGCGGCAGGTCTTCGACGCGGTGCCGTTCGGCGTCCGGGTGGTCGTACTTCGCGAGCGCGAGCACGAGGCCGCGATCGCTGCAGCTCGCCGCGGCGGGGTTGCGCATAAAGGTCGCCAGGGCCGTCGCGATGTCGTCGGGCAGGAGCGCGGCGGCCACGAACGGCTCGAGGATCGTGCCAAACTCCCGCTTCCACTCGCGGCCATGCGGCGGATAACGGCGCACCCGGTGCCGCAGCTTTTCCCACGTGGTCAGGTGGGCCACTTCATGGAGCAGCGTCGTGAGAAACGCATACGGATTGAGGTCGTCGTTGACCGTGATCCGGTGATGCGTGCGGCCCCTGCCGGGCGGGCGATGATCGCCGAGCTTCGTCCGCCGCGGCCGTGAGAGCCGCACCACGACCCGCCGGCCCACGAGCAGCTCATGCACGCGGCCCGCCGTGCCCTCCGGCACCTTCGCGATCCACCCGTCCATGGGCGAGGTCTCCATGCGCCGCCGCGCTAGCTGCGCTTCCGAAACAGCATGAATTCATTCCCCTCGGGGTCGACGCACATCGCCAGATGCGGCGGCTCGCCGTTTTCGGGCTCCGGTTCCCGCGAGAGCGTGCCGCCGGCAGCCACCACCTCATGGGCCGCCGCCACCACGTCGGGCACCTGAAAGCTGATGCCCGTCCAGGTGCGCTTCCCTTCGCCGCCGGAATGAATGCCGATCACGGAGCCGAGGATCTCCACCTCGGCGATCACGCTGTTCTGCTTGAGCACGCGGCCCCCGCAGAGGTCGCGGTAAAACCGCACCGCCCGATCCATGTCGGCGGCCCAGATCACGTATTTCACACGTTCGATATGCATGGACTGGAGTATACGCTCGGCCACGGAAATTGACCGCGCCGGCGCTGGCTGGGGGGGCAGATCGCAAGCGGGTGATGCGGCTCGCGGTCAGCGGATCTCGCGAGTGGGGATCTGGAGCATCGGGATCTGGGTGTCGCTGACGTCGTGGGTTTGAAACCAGGCCTCGATCGCGGCCGCCTCGCGGGCCGAGGGTGGCGGCGGCGTTTCGTCGCGGAGCGTGCGGCCGTCGAGCCGCCAGCGCGGGCCGAAGTG
>CAMAVC010000087.1 GCA_945861585.1 Planctomicrobium piriforme | reverse complement strand
CGGCATCCATGCCTGCGCTGGTCACATACGCCGGCTCCTGGAGCATGGGCAGCCCCTCGCCAGCCCAACTCGTGGGCGTGAGGAACTTTCGGCGGTCCCGAACCGGCGGCCCGCTCGTCTGCGTTGGTCCTTGGGAGGGCGGTTTTTCGTCCCGGCGTGGGCGGTGGTAAACTTTCAGGGTGGCTTGTGAATCCGGGTGGAGCTTCGCACGAGGGTTTCATGGTGGACGACAAAGACGGTTCGGCTCCCGATCCGTGGGCCGGCATCGGTGACGAAGACAACGGCCAGGCGGCAGAAGGCTTTTCGTTTTCATTCGATGCCTCGAGCGAGGTCGACGACAATCCGTTCGCGCCGCCTGCCGAGGATCCGACCCTGGCCTCGATCACGCCCGACCTCGAGGCGGACGATGCCCCGATCTTCCCGATCGATGCCTCCGGCGAAGTGGCCGCGCCAGAGCCCGATGCCGCCGTCGATCCGTTCGCAGCGCTCTCGGTCGACGCCGGTGACGCAGCCGACGTCACCGACGAGATCTCGAACTGGCTCAGCGAGCCGGCGGATGAGCCCGGCGGCGAGCAGCCACTCGCCGTGTTTCCCTCCCCCGAGACGGATCCCTTCGAGGAGCCGGCGATCCCCACCGAGGCGAGTGCCGACATTCCCGTGGCGTTCGACATGGGGGACGCGGACGACCTGCACGCGTTCGCGGAGCCGAATGGCACCGCAGCGGCAGGCTCCTCGCACGTCGAGGTCGGCACCGGGTTCTCCGGCGTCGTGCCGTCGAGCGAGGTCGATGCCCCGAGCGACGGCATGGCGGCGGACGAGTGGCCCGACGCCGATGAAACCGAGGCGACGCTCGACGATTTTGCGACGGACGACCAGCCTTCGTTCGACGCGTCCGGTTTCGACGGTGTGAGTGAGGCCGGCGATGTGGTAGCCCCGGGCGACCTGCAGGAGGACGATGCCGAGCTCGATGTGGCCGCTGTCGGGGCCGCCGCAGCCACCGCCGCGGTTGCGACTGGGGTTCGGGGGCGTCCCGCAGCCCGCAAAAAGGGGAGTGGCATCGGCCAGCTCATCGGCATCGTGCTCGGCGGCCTGATGGCGATTCCGATCACCTACGCGATCCTGATCTGGGGCCTCCAGAAAGATCCGTTCAAGCTGGCGGCGATGGTGCCGGAGGAGGTGGCGTTTCTCCTTCCGCAGAAGTTTCAGCCCGGGTTCAAGAAAGCCGGAGCGCCGCGGCTCGAGGCCGCGTCCGCACTCGACAATTTGCCCGCCGCAGTCGAGCCAGCGGAATCCGTCGAACCAATGCCGGAAGAGCCGGCGCCGCCCCTCGTGGCCGAGGCGGTCGTCGAAGACGATTCGGTGAAGCCCGCTCCCGCGGTGCCGCCGAGCGACCCCGCGAGCGCGTCAGAGCCGCTTCTTTCCGCAGCCATGCCGAATGCACCAGATCGGACGGCGGCTTTGCCGCCGGCATTCGACGACATCGTGGCGGATGCCGCGAAGCCGCCCGTGCCAGCGGCGCCGCCCGAGCCCGACCCGCTCGATCTTTCGGCGCTCGAGGTGGCGGTCAGCGAGGCCGCGACCTCGTACGACGCGCTCACGGCCGCCGACCCGGAAGCGCCCGAGCGGAAGAAACTGCTCGTCGGGTGGTATAAGCGGCTGGCCGCGGTCGCCGAGCAAGTGGTGCTCCTTGAAAAGATCGCCGCCGACTCCGGCCGTGGGATCGAGGAGGCCTCTGCGGCCCTCGACGCCGTTTGTGGCCCGATCGCGGCAGATGCCGGCGCCCAGAGCGAACTCTCGAAACTCAGCACCCTGTGGCTGACGTCGAAGAAGCGCACGGCCGATGGAGCTATGCTCCTGGCCACATTCGACACGGCACGGCAGGTCGGGCCCTATTGGTCGACGCGGGTGACGATCGACGGTGCCGAACCGCGGACCGTGGCGGTTATTTCTCGGGTGGAGCCTCAGGTCGACCAAGGTGCGCGCGTGCTCGTGATGGGCGTGCTCTTCGATGGAGACGTCGTGTGGGCGAGTGACGTGCGGCCGGTGGAGCAGCCCGAGAAAAAGGCCGCACCGGCCGAGGATCTTTTTTGACCTCGGGTGACGTGCCGGCTTCGGCGGTGGAGATCGCCGAGGCCGTGGCCGCGGGGCGGCTCGAGGCCGGTGTCGCACTCGCAGACCACGTGAGGCGGCACCAGGCTGCGCACGGCCGGCTCAATGCCCTCGTGCAGTCGCGGCACGCGGCGGCCGCTGCGGAGGTGGCGGGCGTGGCGGGGCTGCCACTCGGCGGTGTGCCAGTGAGCGTCAAAGAGTGTTTTCCCGTGCGCGGCCTGCGGACGACGCTCGGGATTCCCGGACGTGACGCCCCCGACGAGCACGATGCCGAGATCGTCGTCCGGCTTCGGGCAGCCGGGGCGGTGGTCGTGGGCAAGGCGAATGTGCCGCAGGTGATGTGGCTGCATGAGACCGACAATCCCGTCTGGGGACGAACCGCGCACCCGACGGCGGCCGGCCGGGGTCCCGGGGGCTCGAGCGGCGGAGACGCGGCGCTCGTGGCCGCGGGCGTGGTGCCGTTGGCCGTGGGCACCGATCTGGCCGGGTCGATCCGACAGCCCGCCCATGCCTGCGGGATCGCGGGGCTGCTCCCGCGGAGCACGGTGCTCGGCGAGGCGGGTGCTTTCGACACGCTTCCCCACCTGACCGCCGTCCGACCGCGGTGTGGCTTCCTGGCCCGGACCGTCGCTGACCTCGCGCTCGCCTCCGAGGCGATCGTCGCCCCCGGCACGGGTGTTGAACATGTCGCATGGCCGCCGCGCATCGGTTGGTGGGACGATGCCGGCGTGGTTGCCGCGTCGCCGGCGATCCGCCGCGGCGTGCGCGAGGCCGTCGCGCATCTGCAGGCCGATGGCTGCACCACGCAGGCCATCGACGGAGCACTGGCACGCGAGGCGGCCATGCTGCTCTTGGCGATCCTTTCCGCCGACGGCGGCGCCGACATCCGGCGGCTCTTCGGCCACGTGCGGCCGATGCCGGCCGTCGCACGCTTGTTGCGCCTCGCTGGCATGCCGCGTCGGCTGCGGCCCGGCATCGCGGCGGCATGCCGGCTTGTGGGTCGTTCGATCGAGGCTGAGGCGTTGCAGGCCACCGGCCCGCGCGCGCCGGCGGATCGTGAGCAGCTGCTCGCCCGCCGTGCCGAGCTTGCCGGCCGCGTGGCCTTGCTTGCCGAGCGGTACGACGCCCTCGTGTGCCCCGTGTCGGCCGTGCCGGCGCTCGTGCATGGGACCGCCGCCACGCTGCTCCCGGCGGCGGCGCCGTGCATGCTCGCCAACCTCCTCGATCTCGCCGCCGGGGCGGTGCCGGTGACCAGTGTCCGAGCCGACGAGGAAGCGGGCCGCGCGCCGACGTGGGATCCTGTGGAGCGTGCTGCGGCGCTCACCGACCGCGGCAGCCGTGGCCTGCCGGTCGGGGTGCAGGTGATCGCGCTTGCAGGAGGCGAGGCGACGGTGCTCGCCGTCATGAGGGTGATCGAGGCCGCCGCCGGCTTTCAGGCCGGGATGCGAGCGATGAGTGATCGGGCCATCTGATCGACAGAGAGCACTTCACACGCGGCCCCCGCGTCGATGCCCGCCTTGGGCATGCTCCAGACGACGCTCGAGGCTTCGTCCTGGGCCAGTGTGTGCCAGCCGCGTGAGCGGAGCTTGAGCAGCCCCTTTGCCCCGTCCCGCCCCATGCCTGTGAGAAGAATCGCGATGCCCGTCTGCGGCCAGTGGTCGGCCACACTCTCGAAGAACACGTCGACGCTCGGTCGGAAGAACACCTCGCGGGGCTCCTCGCGATATTCGAGTGTGCGGGATTTCGACAACACGAGATGGTCGTTCGTGCCGGCCAGGAGCACGTCGCCGGCGGCCGGGTGCTGCCCGTGCTCTGCCACCCGCACAGCTCGGCCGGTGCGGTCGCTGAGCCACTTGGCGAGACCCTGCGAAAACGCCACGTCCACGTGTTGCACCACGAGCACCGCCGCGTTCCAGTCGTGCGGCAGCGGCAGCAGCAGATCGGAGATGGCCTTGGGGCCGCCGGTCGAAGCGCCCACCACCACGAGTTTCGGCGGGCCCCCCGCCGCTGCCGGCCGGGTGGGCCGTCGCGTATCGGACGAGCCGACGATCTTGGCGATCATGCCGATCTTCTCGACCAGCGCGCCAGCACCGCTCACCTCGCCCGCCGGGCCGAGCATCGGCGTGTCGACGGCGTCGAGGGCACCGAATCCCATCGCCTCGTAGACCAACGAGATGTTGCCGCTTACGGTGGCCGTGACGACGAGAATCGCACACGGGGCCGAGGCCATGATCTGCCGGGTGGCCTGCACACCGTCGAGGTGCGGCATGATCAGGTCCATCAGAATCAGTTCCGGACGGTCGCGCTTGGCCATCGCGACCGCCTCGACGCCGTCGGCGGCCATCCACGCGATTTCGTGATCGGGCAGGCTGTCGACGACGCGCCGCAGCGCTTCGCAGGCCGCCCGCACGTCGTTGACGATCCCGATTCTCATGCCGCCAATCTCACGCCAGAGGCTCTCCCACGAGGTCGATGATCGTATGCACGAACGTCTCGTCGTGGAAGCTGCTCTTCGTCAGGTAGCGGTTGGCGCCGGCGTCGAGCCCCCGGAGGCGGTCTTCCTCGCGATCCTTGTAGGAGACGATCACGACGGGGATGTCCTTGCGGGAGGGGTCATTCTTGATCAGCGACACCAGGCCGATACCGTCCATTCGGGGCATGTCGACGTCGGTCACCACCAGATCGTAATGGGTGCCCCGGATCGCATTCCAGCCGTCCATGCCGTCGACGGCCACATCCACGGCGAAGCCGCGGGCCTGGAGCAGCTGCCGCTCGAGTTCGCGGACGGTGATCGAGTCGTCGACCACGAGGATCCGTTTTCGCTGGCGCGACTGCTCGGCCATCCGTTCGAACTCCACCCGCGACAGCCGCCGTCCCATGAGCACGTTGTCGATCGAGCGGACGAGGTCTTCGACGTCGACGATCAGCACGGGGTTGCCATTTTCCAGAAGCGACGCGCTGTTGATGTCGGGCACCTTGCCGAGGCGGCGGTCGAGGGGCCGCACCTCCAGGTCGCGCTCCCCCAGAAAGGCGTCGACGATCATGCCGAACTGCTGGCCGCGGTCGCTGATCACGACCACGGGCATCGGGTCGGCGGGCTGGCCACGGTCTGGCATCTCGAGAATCTGGGCGGCCTTTACGAGGCCGATCGAGACGCCGTCGCGGTCGAAGTATTGCCTGCCTTCGACGGTGCGCACGTCGGCATGGCTGGAGTGGAGGATCGTGTCGATCCGGGTCAGTGGGAAGGCGTAGGGCTCGCCGCCGATGTCGACGAGCAGCGCGCGGATCACCGACATCGTGATCGGGAGCTGGAGCGTGAACACCGTCTGGCGGCCGAGCTGGGTGGCCACCCGCACGGTGCCGCCCACGCCCTTGACCATGCTCTGCACCACGTCGAGTCCCACGCCGCGGCCCGAGATCTCGGTCACCTGATCTTTCGTGGAAAAGCCGGGCAGGAAGAGAAATTCGAGCAGTTCGAGCTCCGTAAGCTGGTCGGCGACCTGCCGGGCGACGAGCCCCCGGGCCACCGCCTTGGCGCGGAGCGTCTCGACATCGATGCCGCGGCCGTCGTCGGTGAGCGTGATGTTGAGCATGCCCGCACGGTGCCGGGCCTCCAGCCGGATCGTGCCGACGGGCGGCTTGCCCGCCGCCTCGCGGTCGGGCGGCGTCTCGAGCCCGTGGTCGAGGGCGTTGCGGATCAGGTGGGAGAGCGGCGCCTCGAGCTTGTCGAGGATGTCGCGATCGACACCGGTCTGTTCGCCACGCACCTCAAACCGCACCTGCTTGCCCAGTGTGCGGGCGACGTCACGAACGAGCCGAGGAAAGCCACGGATGCCGTCGGCGAGCGGCCGCATGCGGCTCACGATCACCTCGTGATGGAGACGGTTCGAGAGGTCTTCGTTGCGCCGCGCGAAGCTCTCGAAATCGTCCACCTGCTTCATGAGGCTCGCCAGGCCGGCGTCGGCCCGTTCCCGGATCCGGGCCAGCATGCCCAGGAGCGGGGCCGGCACGTGAGAATCGGTCTTGAACCGCTCCTCGACCCCAGCGATCGTATCGCAGAGATCGACCTGCGCGGCGCGGAGGGTGAGCAACGAATCGACGAAGGGCCGCAGTTGCCGTGTCTCCACCAGCGATTCCCCCGCCAGGCCGACGAGCCGCGTGAGGCTGTCGGCCGAGACGCGGACGACGCGATCCGTCGGCTCGAGCGACTTGGCAGGTGTCGCCGGTTCATCCGCAGGGGGTGGCGCGGGCAGGGCAGCAGGGCTCGGTGCGGCTGCGGGAGCGAGTGGCTGGGGCGGCTCGACAGGCTGGCGCACGGGTTCCGGAGTGACCGTCGTGACCGGACTGATCGGAATCGGCTCGGCGGCCGTGGCGAGCAGAGCGGCGAGTTCACCGACGAGCGCGTCGGCCGTCGCGGCCCAGCGGCTCTCCGGAGCGAGTGCGTCGTCGGCCTGCGCGATCGAGGAGAGAAAATCGATGCTCGCGAGGAGGGTGTCGACATGCTCGGGACGCACGTGAAAGCGTCCCTTGCCGGCGGCCACGAAGCAGTCTTCCATCGCATGCGCGACACGGACCGCCGGATCGAGACCGACGATGCGGGCGGCGCCTTTGAGTGAATGAGCCGCCCGCATCATCGCTTCGATCGTTTCGGGCGACCGCTCGAGTTCCTCCACCGCCAGCACGCCCGCGGAGAGGACGGCCGTCTGGCCTTCGGCTTCCAGCCGAAACAGTTCGAGCATCGAAAATCCGCTCAGGTCGTCTGCCATGTCATCCTCCTTTCCATCAGTGGGCGATCAGTTCGGCCAGCCCGTCGAGCAGCCGGGCATCATCGATCAGCCCGACCGTGCGATCCTGCCAGTCGAACAGCGCTTGGCACATGCGGGCGTTCGACTGGCTCACAGTCGAAGGCACGGACCGCATCGTCGAGCGGACGACCTGCTGCACACCGGCGACCTCGTCGACGCCGAACACCCATCGACCACCGGCCCCATCCGCGCGCTCCACCACGAGCAGCCGCGCGGCGGTCGGGGCTTCGGCATCCGGCTGCACGGTCGGGGGCAGCTCTTCGAGGCCCAGGATCGTGTGCAGCGACACGCACAACTGCAGTTGACCACGAATATTCACGAGGCCCTCGAGCGCGCCTGCCGTGCGGTGCGGCACGCGATGCAGGGGCCGCAGCGTGGTGATTTCGACGAGCGTTCCCGTGGGCAGCGCCATCCACTCTCGGCCCACCCGGAAGACGAGCACGCTCGTGGCATCGGGATCGGCGATCACCTCGGGCTCCTCGAGGATGCGGCTCCACGCCTCCAGGTATCCCTCGGGGGCCTCTCGATCGAAAAACGTGCGGGCCGCTTCGGCGAGCACGGGACAGTTGCGGCAGTGGACGTAGATCTCGAGTTCCGGGCAACTGCGGTCGCCCGTCACGCCGATCCGGCGCCAACACTCCTCAATGGGAGCCCTCACGATCTCCGTGCCGGGGGGCTGGGGGATGCTCATGGCGCGGCCTTTCGTGCCAGGATGCGGGCCGCCGACTGTTTGTATTTCTCGGCCATCGCCGCGTCACCGCGTTGCCCTGCGAGCAGCGCGAGTGCGAGCAGCGCCTCGTCGTGGGCGGCATCGAGGTAGAGCGTCTTGTGGAAGCAGCCTTCCGCCCGATCAAGGTCGCCGGCCGACTGGTGCAGCATGCCCATCAGAAAAAAGAGCTGTGGCGATGGGCTGGCCTGCCGGGCGTGTGCGTCGCAGAGTGCCAGGGCGTCGGACAGCCGCCGGGCGTTGGCGAGTGCCCCGGCCTCGCGGAGGACATCATCGAGCGGCCGCAGGGCGGCCGCTTCTGTCGAGCTGCCCGGGGAGGGAGCCGCATGCGGCACCGGCCGAGCCGGCGCCGTAGATGCCGGCCTGGGACGGCGCGGCGGGGTCGGGGCCGGCGTGGAAACCGCGGCTGTCGACGTGGCCCGAACGCCGCGTCGCAAGGCGAAGATCGAACTGGCGCCGGCGGGGATCCAGTCGCCCTTCAGGATCGGTGGTTCGGCGGCACCGACGACGAGCAGGCCATCGGCCGCGATGAGCCGGTCGAGCACCGCCTCCGCCCGGGCACGGGCCTCGGCCGTCAGATAGATCAGCAGGTTGCGGCAAAACACGATGTCATAGGGACCGCGGCCTGCGTCGAGCCCGGCGGCCACGAACGAGCCATCGAGCAGGTTTCCCCAGGTGAACCGCACCTGCCGACGAATCGCGTCGTCGAGCACGGAGGCCTGTCCTTCGCGGCGAAACCAGCGTTCGCGGAACGAGCAGTCTGCATTGCGAAATGCATTCGCCGAGTAGCGGGCCAGCCGCGCCCGCTCGAGCGCTGCGTGGCTGATGTCGAGGGCATCGATCGTGAACTGGTCCGGAGCCAGGCCGGCATCGAGGAGGCCCATCGCGATCGAG
The DNA here is from genome assembly GCA_945861585.1 of Planctomicrobium piriforme. Lineage (GTDB taxonomy): Bacteria > Planctomycetota > Planctomycetia > Pirellulales > UBA1268 > RGVT01. The sequence goes on along the minus strand of CAMAVC010000087.1, from coordinate 7,337 downwards.
AAGGGCTCTTCGCCTCCGGCACAGGGGGCGCTGAGCACCCGGATCGGTCTTCGGCCGGGGAGCGCCGCCAGGGTGGCTGCGAACCGACCCACGAACGTGAACACTTGCGGATCGCGGAAAAACCAGCTTTCGCCGACCACCACTTCCTCGACGAGCTGATCGCGCTCCGCGGTATCGCTGCCGGCACGCTCCACGACCGCCGCGGGATCATCGACGCCGAGCGCCTCCATGCGGGCGCGCACGGCCCGCGCGATCGAGGCCGATCCGACCGTGTCGGGATCGAGGCCGATCCAGCGGGCGAGCAGGTTCTCCGCCGCGGGAACCGACTGCGGATCGCGAGGTGTCGTAGGTGTCATGGCCCGGTGACTCCGGCCGCCGCGACGAGCCCGGTGAGCAGTTCGTGCGGAAGCAGGTGCTCGACGACCACCATCTGCACGGTGCTGCCGCCCAGTCGAAGGAGTCCTCCCAGAAACGGCGACTGGCCGCCCGACACCGTCGGGAGCGATTCGTCGGCGGACGCCGTCTGGACCGACACCACGTTGTCGGCCACGACCCCGAGCCGCACCGGGCACGCGTGCGGGGCTTCGGGCTGGTCGGCCGACGAAACCCGCGGCGGCGTGAACGTGACGACGATCACCCGGGTGCTGAGTCGCGGCCGGCCACCCGGCTCACTCGGCGGCATCTCGAATCGACGGGCCAGGTCGACGAGGGGCACCAGATGGCCACGGTAGGTGAACACGCCGGGCACGTAAGGAGGCAGAAGTGGAATCGGCCGCACGGGCACGAGCGGCAGCACCTCGAGCACCGTCCTCGAGGGGATCGCGTAGGGCTGGCCGGCGACGGTGAACGTGAGGATTTGCATGGGCCGTTCGCCGCGTCAGATCGTGAAGCGGGAGACCTCCTGCTTGAGATCGCCGACAGCCTCCCGGAGATGGGTGGTGGCCTTGTTGAAGTCGTGGAGTGAGGCGGCCGTACGCGACGCGCCTTCCGCGAGCCGCACCATGGCTTCCCGGATCTGATCGGCCCCCTGAGACTGTGCCCGCATGCCTTCCGTCACCTGCCCGAAGCGGCCGGTGATTCCCTGGACCGCTCCGATGATGTCCCCGAGCTTGCCCGAGATGTCGCCAATCTCGCGTACGCCGCCGCGGACCTGTTCGGAAAACTTGTCCATCTCCATGACGCCGGCCGAGACGGCATACTGCATTTCCTTGACCATCCGCTCGATGTCGAGCGAGGCCACGGCCGTCTGGTCGGCGAGACGACGAATCTCACGGGCGACGACGAGGAAGCCGAGCCCGTATTCGCCCGCCTTTTCCGCCTCGATCGCCGCGTTGATCGAGAGCAGGTTGGTCTGGTCTGCCACTTTGGTGATCGTGGTGACGGCAAGATTGATGTTGGCGGCCCGCTCGCTGATGGTCGCCAGTTTCGCCCCGAACGACGACGTGCTTTCGGCGAGCTGCCGCATCGTGGCGTCCATGCCGGAGAGGTTGCCGCGGCCCTCGGCCGCCATCGCGCCGGTCTGGACCGCCATGTCGTTGACCTCCGTCATCGTGCGCACGAGTTCCTGGCTCGTGACGGAGATCTCCTTCACCGCCGCCACGGCCTCGCTCGTCGATGCGCCGTAGTCGGCGATCACCTGCTGCTGCTCGCTGCTGGTGGCCTGGATCGCCGTGGCCGTCGAGATCAGGGCCACCGACGACGTCTGGATGCGGCCGATGAGGCCGCGCAGGTCGTTGGTCATCGTCTGGATCGCGGTCAACAGCGCGCCGGTCTCGTCATCGCTCGTCGCACCGACGTCGGCCCGCAGGTCGCCCCCCGCGACCTGGCGGGCCACGTCCACGGCGGTGCGGATCGGGGCGGAGAGGGTGCGGGCGACGGCGAGCGCTGCGATCGTGACGCCGAGGATGGTCGCCAGCGAGAGGCCGATGATCGCCGCCCGCTGGAAGTTCACGAGGGCGAACGCTTCCTTGGCATCCTGCTTGACGTTCATGCCCCAGCGATAGCTCGGCAGGTAGCACCACGCCGCCACGACCTCCTCGCCCCGGTAGTCGCGCACCAGCCCGTAGCCGCGGGAACCGGTGGCCGCTTTTTGCATGGCGACGCCCTTCTCGCCGCCGAGCGGAATCTGGAGTTTGAAGGCCGCGTCGGGGGCGTGGCGGAGCGGGCAGGTGACGAGCACCGACTGCCCCTGCTGTTCGCCCGTCACGATTTCACCGGTCCGGCCCAGTCCGCTCAGGTCGGAGAGCACCTGCCAGATGCGTTCCGGGCCGAGCCCCAGTGCCAGGACGCCGATCACGCGGCCTTGATCGAACACCGGGCTCGTCACGAAGGCGAGCGGACGACGACCGCCACCGTAGAGTTGAAAGCCCGAAAGTTCCGACTGCAGCAGCATGCGCGAACGATCGAAGCCTGCGGCGAGCTCCGACGATGTCGTGCCGCCCGCCATGATCGACGACCCGACGGGCAGTTGGCGCTCGAGTGAAAAGAGCACGCGGCCATCTGCATCGAGGAGGAGCACCTCCGAATACCCGAACGAGCTCGCGACGTAGCCGAGGAATTCGTCGAATTGGCCGCCCTCGGCCGCGACCTTCTTGATCTGGTCGGGGGCGGACTGTTCCCGCGGATCGGCAAGCATGGACGACAGTTCTTTCACGGCCCGCACCACGGTGGGCCCTCGCGCGGTCGCCATGCCGTCGCGCACCCGCTCGATCGCATAGGCCTCGAGTTCGCCTGCCTTCCCCGCCGCGATCTGCAGCAGGTTGTTGCGGACGGAGTTTTCCAGGGCGCGGGTGGCGATCCGGGCGGTGATCGCCGTGAGGATCGCGCAGGGGATGAGCGCGATCACGAGAAACCAAAACAGCAGCCGCCCCGCGATCGACCGCTGCATGGCAGGTGTCTCCCCGGGAAGGCCGTTGCGAGATGTCGAGTGGTGGCGCATGTCAGGATGGCGTGCCGATCACGGAACTCCCGGTGAGGCCGCCGCCCGGCCCGCCGTGTTGATCCACGCACCTCCCCAGCGGGTGTGGAGGGCCGCGACAAACTCCTCCCACGCCTCGCGCGATCGAGAGAGCGGGAAGGGCACGGGGCGAACGGCCGTGCGGCTCGTCCACACGACGTCGACCTGCCCGTCGGGACGAATGCGGCCGATCGATACCGGTCGCCAGGTGTGCTGCGTGATCGAGTCGATCGAGATGATTCCTTCCGGCGCGTCGAGGCTCTGGAAGCGCAGGGCATTGCGCACCTGCCGCACGTCCGTCGTGCCGGCCTCCACGACGGCCTGCGCCCAGAGCCGGACGCTCGCGTAGGCCGCTGCGATCACGTCCGACGTGGTCCGGTCGCTGCCGTACCGGGCCTTGAAGGCCCGCACGAAGGCCTGATTTTCGGGGCGGTCGATGCTTTGGAAATAGTTCCAGGCGGCGTAGTGCCCGGCGAAGTCGTCGCGGGCACCGCTCCGCAGTTCGTCTTCCGCGATCGCGAAGGTGACCATGGGCGTCGATTCGGGCCGCACGCCGGCGGCCCGCAGACCGCGGGCCAGAGCGAGCCCTGAGTCGCCGACGACCGTGCTGAGCACGACATCGGGCTGGGCCGCGACGATCGCCCGTACGGTGGCCTCGACGTCGGTGCTCCCGAACGGAATGTAGGCCTCGCCGATCCGCTCCGCTCCCAAGCCGGCCAGTTGATCCGAGATGATGGCGTTGACGCAGTGCGGCCAGATGTAGTCCGAGCCGACGAGATAGAACCGCCGGGCGCCGAGCGTGTTGTAGCACCATTGCACCGCCGGTGTGATTTGCTGGTTCGGAGCAGCCCCCGTGTAGACGATGTTGGGCGACTGCTCGAGTCCCTCGTAGGCCATCGGGTAGACGAGCAGATGGTCGGCCGCTTCGACGATTGGCAGCACGCTCTTGCGGCTGGCGCTCGTCCAGCAGCCGAACACGACCGACACGCCGTCCTCCCGGATCAGCCGCTCCGCCTGGCGGGCGAACGTCGGCGGATCCGATGCGCCGTCGGCGATCACCCAGCGGACCTGGCGGCCGAGAATGCCGCCGGCCGCATTGATCTCTTCGAGCGCGAGCACCTCGGCGTCGATCATCGACTTCTCGCTGATCGCCATCGGCCCGGTCTGTGAATGCAAGAGCCCCACCAGAATCGGCCGCCGATCGACGAGCACGCGGTCGAGAGCCAGCCAGCCGAGGCCGGCGAGCACGGCCGCTCCGAGGAGCCACGGCCAGCGCGAGCGGCGCCGCTGCAGTGCCATCGGACGACCGGCCGCAGGGGACGCGGAGCTGTCGAGCGTGGCGGTGGAAATGGTGGCCATGGATGGAGTCATGAGGGATGGCGGTCGGCGGCCGGGGGGGCGCGGTCCACCACCTCAATCTTTGCCCATCTTTCCGGCCCCGGCGAACCGACAGGGCCGATTTTTTTCGAAATCGATTCGATCGCTTCCATCCTCACAGTCGGAACGGTTGCTGGCGGTTCCCCGATTCTGGGGATATATTTTGCAGTCGGAGCGCGGGAGGAGCGTCCGTGCCTCGACACGGTCTGGGCGGGCGTCCAGGCCGCCTTCATGGCCCACGGCCCGTCGCCCCGAGTCAATGAACGCCACGATGGCTTCCCTCTCCAAATCTCGAGCCCAGGCGTTTTCGCTCGAACGGATCGCAGGCGTATCGCCATGGACCCAGCAGGTGCGTCGGGCGATCGAACTGGTGGCCGCGCATCAGTCGAGCGTCTTGATCCTGGGACCGAGTGGCACCGGCAAAGAACTGATCGCACGGGCCATCCATGCCAGCGGTAAACGGACGGCCAAACCGTTCATTCCCGTCGATTGCGCCGTCACGACAGGTACGTTGTTCGCGAGCCACATGTTCGGTCATGTGAAGGGATCGTTCACGGGCGCCACGTCATCGACACTCGGCTGCTTCCGGGCCGCCGACGGAGGTACGATTTTTCTCGACGAGATCGGGGAGATGGAGCTCGAACTCCAGGCGAAACTCCTCCGTGTGCTTCAGCAGCGGACGGTGGTGCCGGTCGGCAGCCACGATGAGATCCCGGTCGACGTGCGCGTCGTCGCCGCGACGAATCGCGACCTCGGGCGCGAGGTGACGGCAGGGCGGTTCCGCGAGGATCTCTACTACCGGCTGAATGTCGTCACGATTCGCACCCTCCCCCTCAAGGACCGGCCGGAAGACGTGCCGGTGCTCGCCACCCGCTACCTGGCGGAGTTGGCCGGGCGGCACGGCATGCCGCTCTATACGCTGTCGCCGCAGGCCATCGAAGTGCTGCAGTCGTATGCCTGGCCGGGCAACGTGCGCGAGTTGGAAAACGTGCTCGAGCGGGCGGTGATGTTTTCGTCGGGCGACGAAATCGACCCCGAGGCCTTGAGTGGATTCATGGGATCGGCCGGCGTGGTCGGCCCCCTCCCGGACGCTCCGGCCGCGCAGTCAACGCATGACGTGTCGCAGCTCGTCCAGGCCACCGCCCAGGGCATTCTCTCGACGACGGCGGTGCCGGGCGTCTTTCGGGTGGAGCCGGATGTCAGGCAGCCCCAGGCGGATGCCCCGCCTCCGCTGCCGGGCCGGGCTGCCGTCGCCGGGCCGGCGTCCGCCGCTGAACAGGCGGCGGATTCCGTCTGGCCCACGCTCGCGGACGTCGAGAGGATTCACCTCGAACGCACGCTCGCCGCCACCATGCACAACAAGTCGTTGGCGGCCAAACTCCTCGGCATCGACCGCTCAGTGCTGCGTCGCAAGCTGCAGCGGTATGGCATGGAGGGGCAGCCGGGCGAAGAACCCGCAGGCCCTGACTCAGCCAGCCCGTGACCGCACCGCTGGCTGGGCCTCGACCTCGTCATCGGCAACCCGCAGCCGCAACGTCGTCGCCGGCGGCGCACGTCGCTCCTGTGTGAAACCGCGCGTGCCGGCACTGAGGAACGCTCGCAAATTCAGCGCCGGCCCGCTGTGGAATTCCTCCGCGAGGGCGTCGAGCACCTGCTTCCACGGCAGGCCGCGGCGGTAGATGGCGCGATACGCCGATTTCAGTTCGGCGATCTCTTCGGCCGAGTGGCCGCTCCGTTTGAGGCCCACGATGTTGAGCCCGACGATGCAGCCGCTTTGTCCGTCCACGAGCATGTACGGCGGGACGTCCTGCACGACGCGGGCGTGGCCGCCCACCATCGCGAGCCGCCCGATCCTGCAGAATTGATGCACGGCCACGGCGCCCGACACGAAGGCCCGGTCCTCCACGGTCACATGCCCTCCGAGGAGCGCACCATTGGCGAAGATGCAGTTGTTGCCCACCACGCAGTCGTGGCCCACGTGGGCCGTGGCCATCGCGTAGTTGTGGTCGCCGATCACGGTCGCCGTGCCCACCTTGAGCGCCCGGTGCACCGTGACATATTCGCGAAACACGTTGTGATCGCCGATCACGAGCGTGCCCACCTGCTGCGGACGGGCCGCATGCTGCGGGGCCCCGCCGACGACGCAGTGCTCGCCAAACTCGTTGTGACAACCTGCCCGCGTGCCCCCCTTCACGACCGCTCCGGCGGCGACGGTGCAGAAATCACCGAGTTCCACGTCGCCTTCGATCGTCGCGAAGGCACCGACCGTCACTCCCACGCCAAGGCGGGCGTCGGGGTTCACGGCGGCCAGCGGATGAATGCTCAAGACGCGCCTGTCGGTTTCTGAGAGGACGCGGCCGGACTTTGACCGACCGCCTGACCACGGGGTTATCGGCTCGTCGGCCAGCTCGATTCAATGGCAATTTTCCGCCGGGGGCACACCTTGCCTCCGCCGCCTCGCTCCCCTGTCCATCCCGCCCGACCGGCGCTGTCCGCTCGTCAGCCGGTCGCCGGCCGGTACACTGCCGGAGCCCTGGCAACGCGTGGATCAAAAACCCTGCGACCGGGCCTGAAAACCAGACAGGAGCATCCGTGCAATGGCAAGTCGTGAAGAACGGTACGAGGCGGCCGAGGCCCTCAAGAACGCGGGCAACCTGGCCGACGCAGTCGCGGCCCTCGAAGGCGTCGTGGCCGATCATCCCGACTTCGCCCTGGCCCACTCGGCCCTGGCAGCATGGTGCACGCGGCTCGAACGGCACGACGAGGCCATCGGTCACGCCCGCCGCGTCTGCGAGCTCGAGCCGAAAGACCCGTTCAGCTACACGGCGCTGAGCGTGGCCTGCATGCGTGGCGGCCGGATCGCCGAGGCCGAAGACGCCCTCGCCCGCTCGCGCATGCTGCAGGGCTGAGCGCGAACGCGTGTAGGACAGGCTTCAGCCTGTCAATGCGCTTGATTGGCGCAATCCGGCTCGGGCCTGCCCCGTACCGTCTCGCCGGACGTTCG